>NZ_JAAKGU010000008.1:0-257313 GCF_011043685.1 Paenibacillus apii
CTGATGCTTGGCGGGTTTTTTTCCAGATTAGAACTTAGCCAAACCACTGAGCAAGGCGGCATGCCCGAATGTGACCGTCGTCACGGCTTGATGATCATCCTTTTCTCCCCAAAACATTGGGAAAATTGCGGGATTGCTTGTCGTATGTTTCAAGTAGCCGCTGCCGAAATAGACCAGGGAACAGCGGTCTTCCGCGTGGCGTTCAGCCGCGATCAATCCATTTGTCGGCTTCAAGGTCGGTCCTGATGTGAATTTGATCAACGGGGTTGTCTCAATCCAACCTTTCGAGCCAGTGTCATCGGTCTGGTAACAGCGGGCCATTCGTTGGGAATCACGTTGTAACCATCCAGGCAGGTCCTTATCCAGTCTACTTCGAATGTAGGAAGGGGCATCGTGGTCCCATACTTCCTTCCAGGCGTTAAGGAACGGGGCCACATCCGCACCGAAGAGGGTGTGGCCATCGATGCCGTTAATGTTGAATCGCGTATCGTCCATTTTTTGACCGAATGTGGTTGGGAGCATATCTGCGATCGGCCCCACACCGGCACTAAAACCGCCTATAACGACCCGTCGTACCGTAGGTGGGGGCTGGTGGATACGATTGAAGCGGAATTGTGGTGGTACGGGAGCACGATCTTCATCGCGGCTGCTCTGTCCTCCTGACGTGTAACCCATACGGTGAAGGAAATGAGTGACCTCGGCTAAAAGCCGAGATAGTCCGGCGGCGTCAGCGAACGGACCCCAATTTCCATATGGTTGGACAGGAAACACCACCACCGCTTGTCGCTTAGCGGCGAGTAATTGATAGACCAGCCATTTCTCGCGGAACAAGTAACGATGACCCAACCCAGGGTACGGCTGAACAAGTCTATCGCCAATTTTCCATGCCATATAGGGATATTCTTCTTTACGGGCAGGAAACTTTTCGGGTATGGCGGTGTTCGGCGAGAAGAAGATAACGAAGTCGAGTTTACTCGGAGTTGTGCCGCGCCAGCGCGGCACCCATACAGCGACGAGCAAACGGGGACTTTTGTCGCCGATTCCCCACTCCAACCAAATCAGATTGCCCTCGCGGTTCGGTTCGATCTTGATTGGTTTGCTGTGATTCAGCCGGCCCGGATCGCCCGGTTCGATCTTATCCGGTTTACGACCCCACCCTTCCGTCGGTTTAGCGGGCAAGAGGGGGTGGTTCACTCGAACGAAGATTTCCTCGTTGTTGAATATTCCCAGGTAGCGGTTAGTAGGGTTTCCAGCATTGTCTTTCCAGGTGAAGACCGCCTTCGGATTAAACGAATCACGCTGCTTCATTTCTGCATCGGAGATCGGAAAAAGCGGCGCGGGACGGATGCGCGACAGGTGGACGATGACGGTAGCTGGAGGTGTCACCGTGCACACCGGATTTCCCCAAACAAAAGATCCGCCTCCATTTGGGGGGATGACGTCAACTTCTTCCTCCAGGTACAAGGGGTGAGTCGCTTCGACCGTGAAGAGTACGTTCGGCAGGGGTCGTAGAACGACCTGCCCTTTCCCGTCGGTTTTGCCGGTCTTGCGGTCTCCCGAAACGACGACAGCAACATCCGCCCCGCTGATCGGTGTACCCGCCGCATCCTTGACTTCGATAATTAGGTCCATGTAGTTCTTCCCCCTCTTAAACCCTATAATCTTTGGGTTTATCGCGTGATGTCTTAGAGCCCCCGCCCTTTTCTCCTTTAGAGTTGCTGGCCGGTCTTGGGGTCGTATTGTACGGCAACGGCAGCCACCTGATCAGTCGGTAGCACCTCGATCCATTGGTCGAAGACCTGGTAGGGCTCGGCGGGCCGGAAGCCGCCGGCCAGGGGGTCAAAACCGGTTTCAAACACCTTCTCCGAGGCCAAAGTGTTGGTATAGCTGGTATTAGTGTCCTTGAGTTCCTGCGCGAGGAGCTTCAGGGCCTCGTCGACCTTCTTGCCCTGGAATATGCCAGGGTCCCCTTGTTGATCGGGGCGGTAGGGGAGGCCCAGAGCGGCCACTCCTTCAACCTCAATGAGCCAGTTGAGGGCGGCGACCTCCTGTCCAGGACGGATCGGCAGGATCGCTTTCACCCACGCGGCGTTGAGGAATTCATTACGGCGCTCGTCGCCGTCGATCTGAATCAGCCACCCCAGCGAACTACCCATCGGCGCAGGCTGGGTCTGCTCAGTGATGAGGTAGTTCACCCGCCACTCCGAATCACCTTGAATAACGGTACTCATGGTGCCTTTAGCACCAGTTGAACCAGCAGAGTAAGAAGCGTCAATCTTGGAACCCGCAGAAGCAGCAGTGAATATAACCGTTGCACCCATACCGCCAGTTGTCCATCCAGAGAAAGATGTTCCTCTGATCAAGGTTGCAACATCAACAGCAGTCGATTGAATCGCTGGGTCTACAGCCACTTCTTGACTTACACCGTTAAGAGTAACCGTAATATTACCCGCAGCAGTTGGAGCCGCAGTAATTGTTAAGCCGGCTACCTCTGCTATGGTAGGGTTGATCGCCTTATACTCGTCCGTCCTGGAGTACCATCCGGCTACGGTCTGCCCCGTGAGCGGCAGCGGGGCCACAGGTTCCTCCACCTCGGGAGGCACCGGATATCTGCCGACGCTGTTTTTGGTGAGGGGAGGGGGAGATACAGGGCCGGGCCGCCAGAAGTCGGGGGCGACGAAGTACAGCATCTCGTCCACATCGAAGAACTGCTGGATCTGCTGGGATTCCAGGTACGGGAGGTGCTGCGGATTCTGGGGGTAGTGACCGAGTTCCTCCAGCTGACGGATGAGACTCCGGAACACCCAGCGACGCTCTTCACTGCGCAGGTCGTCAGCAGGCCGGGTGCGCATCGAACTGACCAGCTTCAGTCGCTCGCGGACGGCCTTGCCGTAAGCCTCGTGATGCAGACGTGCCACCTCCTTCTGATAAGCAGCCTCCGCATCGGCGTTTTTCTGGGCAACCTCCTTCTTGAGCTCTTCCGTCGGTTCGTAGAGCAAGACAATGTCAAAGGGCAATGACTTCTTGCCTTGGAAATTGGCGAAAGTTAGCTGCAGCTTGATGATCTTCTTCGTTTGGTCGAGGGTGAGCGGCAGAAAATCAACCTGAGCGCCTTGACGATCCACAGAAACGACCTTGCTGAATTCATAGTCCCGCGGAGGGGGCGGGAGCGGCACGTCGAAGCAGAACTGGATGGTGTCGTCGATGCCGGGATTAGACGGATTCACCCCGCGGCACGCATTTTGGGGATGCGGCGTATACGTTAGCTTGGCATCTTCGTCTGTCCCCGGCTTAGGTTTAAACGGTACGTCAAAGCGAATGGTCACTTGTTTGGCCTCCGGAGCCGGCAACTTCTCGGGTTTGCTGATCGCGGTAAGGTCCGGGGCCTCGACCACATGGACCATGTCCCCCAGCCCTAGGTCCTTGCCCGGGTCGCCGAGGTACACCTGCCAACACAGCCGCATACCGATGTGCTGCAGCTGCACTCCGACCTTCCGCATCTTGCGCCGCAGTTCGTAGTTCACCAGGTTCGGGGTAATGTTCTGAAGGATATAGCGGCGGCTGGAAATGTCCGTGGACTCGGTCACCGTCTTGAAGCTGGTCTTGAAGTTCCGCTTGATCTCGCTGGAGACCTTGGCGGTCTGTGTACGCGTCTGTTTGTGCGTCTCCTCCGATGCCTTCCTGACGTTGTTTGAGGTGCTGAAACTGGCGCTCGCGTCGGCATGGTAGATCTTGGCATTCACGCCGCCGGTCACACTAACGCCCAATTTAGTGTCCCTAGAGTTGTCCTCCTTGACGGCCTCCGCGACATCGTCCTGGTTCGTTAGGCTCTCCTCCGACTTATGGGAAATCTCCTCCGACTGCTCGGCCACCTTCTCTACCAGCGTGCGCCGGGTACTGGTCTCGACTACCTCCACAGTGCCGCCGGGGCTGACCCAGATGTGACCCGCAGGCGTACCGAGGAAGGTGTCGAACTCGAAAAAGTACTGCCGGAAAAGGTTCAGCAGCCCAACCGGTGACAGCCCGCCCGCAGTGACCGCCTCGTAGCGCTTAGCTAGCGCAGCTAGGGCCTCGTCGCTCAGGGTGCGGGCACTCTCCCCCAGGAAGCGTTCTCGGGTCAGCTTCGCGAACACGGACCCGGGATGCACCGCAACAGCCGACAGAGCGGACTGCAAGCCGATCCACCCGGGAAGGGGCTGGTAGATGCCAAAGAGCTCACTGGCGTACGGCAGGGTGCCTGCGAAGTCGTGTATCGGCCGACCGGTGTAAGCAGGTGCTCCGGGAGCCGGCAGTGGTAATATTTGGGTGTGGCTTGGCGCACCGTCCGGCACGGTGAAGGGCACAGATATCCACGAATCACCCGGTGTGGACTTGAAAAGAAGCACCTTGCCGGAGGCCGTGCGGGCCGGGGCAACGAACACGATCGTCAGACTGCCGGCAGAGCTGACCGTACGACCCGCATACTGAAGACCTGACGCAGGATCCCGCGAGAGGAACGTCCCCTCCAGTGCAGTCACATGAGGGAAGAGGCTCGGGTCCTGCACATTAACGTTACCCGGCAGGCCCAAAGCCCACTGCCGCCCCACCGGTATCTCCGATCCGGTTCCCTCGATTTTATATGTCCAAATCTTGTATGCAGTACCAGCCCCCGGTGTTTCGATCGGTGACGTACCGACGAATGTAACCAAAACCGCCATTGAAATTCCTCCTTAACATAAAGAATAGGAAACTAGCTTTTTTCTTTCGCAGGAATACACAGAGATAAACTTGCACATTAAACATGAAAATATTCAAAAGACGTCTCTTTTCCCATGATTTACCATGAGAAATATTCAATTAATTTGACGAAGAACGAGATAGGATTCCATTCGTATCCCGTGTAGATTATGACCCTGAAGTTTCACAGCAGCTTATAATTCAGCTTACCGAGAGTGTTAGGGCAGGGATCGAAGAAGCATACCATAAGGGATAGTCGAGGTACGATTATCGGCTGGTTTCAACTCAGTCATGAAATCAAAAGCAACTTTTATAGATAAAGCTTTTTGTAAAAAAAATCGGGCCCCGTCTCACGACGAGGCCCTTCATGGGAGAGGAGAAACCGGACGAAGAGCTTATGGGGAAGCGTAAGCTTGCTCCGCGGTTGTCTTCGACATTTTGTGATGTCGATAATTACAGGATGACCCCGGATAACCGGTTTTATACATCGGATGCAAAATTTTGTCCGCCGTCTTAGGTGACGGGGTGTGACAAACTTTTTTATAGAAATAGGAGAGAAGACCCCTTCCTCTATAGGCAGGGGATGAATCGACTTTTCACGTCTTACGGTTTCCTTTCGCCCCCTCAGGCATACAGCAGCTCCTTTTCTGGAAACTCCTTGAAATAAGAACTTATGTTCGATTATAATTGTAGGGAATGGAGGAGGATCATGCTGATTAATAAAGCCTACAAATTCCGCATCTATCCCACACCCGAACAAGCCACACTCATTAACAACACGATTGGATGCAGCCGCTTTGTGTACAATCGTTTTCTGGCGCGGTGGAGGGATGCGTTCCAGAAGACAGGCAAAGGCCTAACTTACAACTCGTCTTCAGCTGAATTAACCCTCCTCAAACAAGAATTGACATGGTTAGGTGAAGTAGACAGCATCGCTTTGCAATCGGCGCTCAAATACCTTGCCGATGCGTATCAACGATTTTTTAAGAAGCAGAATGATGCTCCCTGTTTTAAAAGCAAGAAGAATCCGGTGCAATCCTACACCACCCAAACCAGGGGAAAAGCCAGTCTCCGGAAGTGAGCATTGTAGAGAGTCGGATCAAGCTCCCCAAACTGGGATGGGTGAAGTTTGCCAAAAGCCGTGAAGTGATGGGACGCATTATCCATGCCACCGTTAGGCGCAGTCCTTCAGGAAAATATTTTGTATCCGTACTTGCAGAAACGGAAGTGCAGGAGCTGTCCCCAGCTCATTCCGAGGTTGGTATTGATGTTGGAATTAAGGATTTTGCGGTTCTATCAAATGGTGAAGTATTTGGCAATCCCAAATTCTTTCGTACTTTGGAGAATCGACTGGCCAAAGCCCAGCGCAAGCTCTCACGCCGGAAGAAGGGCGGATCAAATTGGAATAAACAGCGGATCAAAGTGGCTCGAATCCATGAAGATATCCGAAATGCAAGGAAAGACTATCTGGACAAAGTCTCCACGCATATTGTCAAAAACCACGACATCATTGCGATTGAAGATTTGAAAGTCGAGGGAATGCTTAAAAACCGGAAGCTATCCAAAGCGATTAGCGAAGCCTCCTGGTCTCTGTTTCGAAAGATGCTGGAATATAAGTGTGCATGGTACGGGAGAGTATTGATCACCGTAGGCCGTACCTTCGCCTCTTCCCAATTATGTTCTTGCTGTGGATATCGGAACCAAGAGGTCAAGAATTTGAATGTGCGTGAATGGACATGCCCGGCGTGTGGAAGCAGTCATGACCGAGACTTGAATGCCAGCCGTAACATTCTGGCCGAAGGCCAAAGACTGCTACAAGTGTAGATATTACATAAACTGCTGGAGCGGCAGGGTTCGCTTGGCCAACTTCTCTTCGGTAGAAGGGATTACCCAAGAATCCCCTTCCTCTAAGCCTAAGCGTAGGGAGGGGAATGTTCAATTAACGACGGGAATGTGGTACGATAGGCGTGAAATTATGCCGCTAACGGCGTAATAAATAGATATACAGAGCAGGTGAAGCAAGCAGTGAGAGTGGTGTCGGGCACAGCCAAGGGAAGACCATTAAAAAGCGTTCCGGGAACCGGAACCCGCCCTACGACCGATAAGGTCAAGGAGGCGATTTTCAGCATGATCGGCCCATATTTCGATGGAGGCGATTGTCTGGACCTGTTCGCTGGGACCGGCGGACTTGGAATCGAAGCTCTGAGCAGGGGCATCGGGAGCGCCGTATTTATCGACAAGGAACCGAAAAGCATCGATACGGTGCGCGAGAATTTAAAGACGGCAAAGCTTGAGGAACAAGCCGAGGTATACCGGAACGATGCGAACAAGGCGTTGTTCGCGCTCGAGAAACGGGGGCGGAAATTCGATCTCGTCTTTATGGACCCGCCTTACCGGCATAAATTCGGGGACGAGCTTATGGTCATGATGACTGCCAAGGGGCTGTTGCGGTCAGGCGCGGTCATTGTACTTGAGCATGAGTCCGGTTATGAATATCCTGAATTAATCCCGGGCTTTATACAGCTGCGTCATGCAGTGTATGGGGAGACGGCTGTCTCCATTTACCGTTATGAATCCGGCGCAGAGACCGACATCGACAAGGATGAGGGGGTATAAGAGTGAGTCTGCAAATCAGAGAGGAAAGAATCGCGATTTACCCCGGCAGTTTCGATCCGGTAACGCTGGGCCACATTGATATCATTGAGCGGGCGGCGAAGCAATTCGACCGGCTCGTCGTGGCTGTCTTGAACAATATAAGCAAAAACCCGCTGTTCTCTGTTGAGGAACGCATCGATTTGCTTCACGAGGTAACATCGCATCTTCCCAATGTGGAAATTGACAGCTTCCGGGATTTGACTGCCAACTATGTCAGGCAAAAAAATGCGCACGTCATCGTACGGGGCATCCGCACCGTTACCGATTTCGAATATGAGCTGCAAATCGCCACCATTAACAGCAAGCTGAATTCTGATGCCGAGACGATTTTTATGATGACGAATCCGAAGTATTCCTATCTGAGCTCCAGCGTGGTTAAAGAAATCGGCCATTTTGGCGGAGATTTGACCGATTTCGTGACTCCGGAGGTCGAACGGGCCATCCGGCGGAAGTTCAGTGAAAATGGCGGCGGAGAGCGAAAGTAAGCCGGACGGCGAAGGCCAGCACCAGCAGGGCGAGCAGGGTTATCGCGAACAGGACGGCTGCATTCGGAAAAAAGCTCCAAACCGCTCCTTCGCCGGTTGTTCCGGACAGAGGAGAAAGGTTCCCGCCTGAAAAAGCGGGCAGCGTCTCTTGAATCGCTGTAATCGGCTTATAGAGCAGCAGCGTCAGTAGGAACGCATAACCGCCATGCAGCAGCCGCCCGGCGGCAAACGGGAGAAAGCGGGCGCCGGCGGGTCTCAGCACCGTCAGTGATTGAAGCTGCGCGCTGATGCCGCTCCAGCCCAGCGCCCCCGACAGAACTGCAAGCCCCAGCGGTCCGGCGGATACGCCTGGAATTGCCGACGAGAGCAAGACCCCTGACGTGAGCGCCTTCGCCCCGAGATGAATTTCGAGAAAGCTGGCGGGCAGCGCTGCGGGCAGTGCAGGCCACACCCTTGCCACAATATTGATGACAACGGAGAAGATAATGATATATCCCCCGGCCAGCATCAGGCTCTGCACCGAGGCGCCAACCGACTCGCCGAGCAGTCTGCCGAAGCTGCGGCCGTCCCTGGCGCGGGCGTCCAATGCAGCGCATACCGCGCGCCGGAACAAGGAAGCCCGCCGGTTGGCGGGGGCATCAGGAGAAGTGGTATCCTTGCGGTGCGAAGCTCCCGCTGATACCGTCATGCCCGCGGCGAGCCCCGCTAGCCAGTGCACGGCCAGCAAGCCGTAACCGGCAGAGGGGCTGTGAAGCATGGCGGTGCCGACGACGATCAGCAGCGTCACCGGACTGGCGAAATGGGCAAGCGACGCCAGCCGGCAGGCATCTTTGGCGGAGATTTCGCCCTGCCTATGCAGTTGGAGCGCGCCTTGGGCTCCGCCGGGGAAGCCGGACGCCATCCCAAGCGCCAGCGTCCAGCCCGCGGAGCCGGGCAGGCGGAAGAGAAGCTTCATGATCGGTTCCAGCAGGACGCCGACAGCGTGGACGAAACCGGATGCACTTAGCATTTCTGAGAGCATCAGAAATGGCAGCAGCGCCGGAAAGACGAGCGTCCACCACAGCTGGAGGCCCTGAAGAGAGGCATGAAACGAGCTTTCCGGCGAGGAAATGATGGCTGCTGCGAGAAGTATGGCCAGGCCCCCAGACAGAAAAGGAGCGGATTGTTTGGCGATTTGTTTTATTTTGACGCTCATGTTTCATTCCACCTCCTCATAGCTTGGGAGCAGACGAGTTCTCTAACAATTTATGCAGGCTTGGCAGCCTTCATGCTACCTTCGGGTGCAGGACAGAAGGCTCGTTCATCGCACTATACATAACCGGAAATAAAGGGCGGAGTTTATTGGAAAGAGGGGGAACTCCATTGAGGCAGTCCAGGAACAGAACGGGAATACGTGCCGGAGTTTATCTGTTCACGCTAATCGTGCTAATCTACGTTATTGTGTTCATGGGGACTCCTTACGTGGTGTACCAGCCGGGAGCGGCTTCCGAGGTTGCCCCCATGATCAAGGTAGAGAATGAGGATAGAGATGAAGCCGGAACGTTCATGATGACCACCGTTTCCGCCAGCTATGCGAATGTGGCGCTGCTGATCTATTCAGCGCTGAACCCGAATGCCGAAATCGCTCGCAAAGCCGAAAGACTCGGCAACCAGTCAGAGGATGAGTACGCGGCTACACAGGTGTACTATATGAGCAGCTCACAGTCGAATGCAGTGGAGGCCGCATACAAGGCGGCAGGAATTCTGTACCGTGATGTCACCGATTATTTGTTCGTGTTCTCCGTTCCCGGAGAGACCGGTCATAAGCAGCTTCAGCCCGGAGACAAAATTCTCGGCGTTGATGGTAGGCAAGTGGCCGATCCCGAAGCGCTGAGCAAGCTGCTGTCGGCCAGAAAAATCGGGGATAAGGTCTCGGTATCGCTCGAACGAAAGGGCAAAAAGCTTACCGAAGACGTAACGCTCGTAGAAATCAAGGACAGCGGCAAGAAGGCGGTTCGTCCAGGTCTGGGCGTCGTTATCGGGGCTATTCAAAAGGTCAAGGCATCGGAGCCGGGAAGGGAAGTCAGCTTCACGGATACCGATGTCGGTGGACCGTCGGCGGGCTTGATGTTCACGATGGAAATATACAACCGGTTAACGAAGGGCGATCTGACCAAAGGGTACAGGGTCGCAGGCACCGGCACGATCGATCCTAAGGGGGAGGTGGGTCCGATTGGCGGAGTGCAGTTCAAAATCGTCGCCGCCGAGCGGAAGGGTGCCGAAATCTTTTTTGTTCCGGTGAAGAACTATGAAGAAGCCAAGGCGAAGGCGGACAAGATCGGCGCCAAAATGAAGCTGGTGCCCGTTTCGACATTGGACCAGGCTATTCAGTATATGAAGAAGCTGCCGGTCAAACCATAACCGGCGGCTGCAAATAGTCGCTGTACAGATCGCTGCGCAGCGGGTTCGTAAAGGCGGCGGCATACGCCGAAGAAGCCTGAAGATCCCGCGCAAGCATAGGATCGGAGCAGAGCGCCGGCCGGATGATGACGGGGAGAGCGGCGCTCTGCTTCATTTTTTTGAGAAGCGGCCGGCCGCTTTCCCTGAAGCCGAGCACCCGGATATATCCCGGCCCTTTTGACAGCGATTCCGGCGAGAATTCTTCCTTGCCGTGATTCAGCATGATATGCAGCAGCATCCGCTGAAGCCGGGTACGGGTATAGCGTTTGCTCTTCAAGGCGGAGAGCAGTCCATCGACCGTGAACCGTTCAAGCTCCGTTACAACGCGGAGGAGACGGTTCTCCAATCCTTCGCCGACATCAAGCAGTCCGGCGAGCTCGGCGGCTGTGCGGGTGGAGAGAAGATGAAGCAGCGGGGAGCGGAAGCTCTCCCAGTCCAGCGGCCCCCGGCCTTCCGTCTGTTCGCGCCGGAGAATGCTCAGGCTGTATTCCGGCATATAGCCTTCGGGAGAGCCCCCTTCCCGCAGCAGCCCGCGCAGCGCCGTTGCGCTGGCGATCGAGGCTCCCGGGCGGAGCGGATCGTGAAAGCCCGCCCCCAGGCGGGGAACAGTCAGCGGGACGATCCCGCTGCCCAGCCGCCGCAGGGCGATCAGGTAATGGAGACCGAGACTGTTGTTCGGTCTCCGCAAGAGATCCTCCAGGCCGCTGCCGCTGCCTGGAGAACCGGCGCTGCCCTCAGCAGCGTCTCCCGGACCGGCCGCCTGTCCGGCTGGTCCTGCGCTGCTGCCTGCAGCGCCCGCCGGACCGCCTTCGCCCAGGCGGTCCCGCCAAGCAAGCGCCGCCGCCGCGCTGTAAGCGGCGGGGAAGCTCTCGCCGAGCGCGAGACGCCGGCGAATCTCTCGCTGGAGCGGGCCGCTTTCCTCGGCGAGAAAGCGGGCCAGCGGCAGCAGCTTCGCCAGGCTGCCGGACTCAGAGCCGAAGCACAGGCTGTCCACGACGCCTGTCGCTTCAAGCAGCGAAGCCGCTCCGAAGGCGAACCACTCCGCGGGCTGCACGGCATATGCGACCGGGAGCTCGATCACTAGGTCGGCGCCCATGCGGAGGGCCATTTCAGTCCGCGCCCGCTTGCTTATGGCCGCGGGCTCTCCGCGCTGGGTGAACGCGCCGCTCATCACGACGATGGAACGGGATGCGCCGGATCGTCTCTTGGCCTCTTCGAAATGATGGACATGCCCGTTATGCAAAGGATTGTATTCGGCAATAATTCCTACTGTCGGCACCAGGGGTTCACTCCTGTTCGGTTTATCGGTCCGTTCTGAGAAAGTGTATAAAATCCTCCGTCAAAACGTCCCGAATCGGTTACTAATAGTTATAACATAAATCCTCCAGTCTTCTGCAACAATATAAAGGGAAAATGGTTGACAAAGGTAATAGACGATAGGTATAATAAATTTTGTTTGTTTGGAGTGATATCTATGAAGTTTCACTTTCGCAAAATTGCAAATGCCGACGGACCTTTGCGCTTTCACGAGAACGTGGATGTCAGCGGAGCCGTCAAAGGGCGTAAGGATATTTTGACTGTATCGCCGTTATTGGCCGATCTCGATGCGCTGCCCGCGGGTGCGGATCTCGTAACCGTGGAGGGTAAGCTGAGCGGGGATGCGGACATGTTATGTGCTCGTTGCCTGAATCCAGTCAAGAGCCATATGGATATTCCTTTTGCCGAGACGTTTAAGTGGGGTAAGGAACCGGCCGAGCCGGAGGAAGAGGAAGACGAGGATTTGATTTACGTGACCGATGAAGCCGTGGATCTGAAGCCTTATGTTATGGAGAGCTTTCTTCTCCATTTACCGCTTTCCGTGCTCTGCACTTCAGATTGCAAAGGACTCTGTCCGACTTGCGGGAAGAACTTGAACGAAGGCGCCTGCACTTGCGACAACACCGTAATCGATCCGCGTCTCGCCGGATTGAAGGATTTTTTCAAATGAGAAGATGAAATAAACAAAACCTGTATTAACGGGTTTACTTGAATAAGGAGGTGGAACACATGGCAGTACCTCAACGTAGAACGTCCAAAACACGCCGTGACAAGCGTCGCACGCACTTTAAGCTGGTTGTGCCGGGCATGGTGAAATGTGAACAATGTGGAGAACTGAAGCTTGCTCACCACGTATGCAAAGTGTGCGGAACGTACAAAGCTAGAGAGATCATCAAACAATAGTGATCTTTCTGAACAAAGTAGTACTTCATCTTTTGGTGAGGTGCTATTTTTTTTGCGGAATAAAAGCATGGGTTGTCAATCGGGTAGCACAATGCAGTTTTTGCGTCATAGCGCGGGTTTGAAGTCAATGCTTTATTTTTCCGGCTTCATGCTTTATACTACATACTAGTACCTGGTTCTAATTTATGAATTTATGATTGCTTCCATATCATTTGCGGCCGTTCAGAGGCCGGTCATTGCTTGCGCAGGGACGGACGGGAGGTGAACCGCCATCGAGCGGCTGACAAAAAAAGAACGCCAGCAGAAGCTGCTGCAGATCATTGCGGACAACCCTTTTGTCACGGACCGCGAGCTTACACGGCAGCTGAAGGTTAGCATACAGACGATCCGGCTGGACCGGATGGAACTCGGCATTCCGGAGCTGCGGGAGCGCATGAAGCAGATGGCGGAGCATTCCTACGATCAAGTGCGTTCCCTTCCGGCGGATGAAGTGGTTGGGGATATCGTTGATTTGCAGCTGGACAAGAGCGGGATCTCGATCTTCGAGATTCGTGAGGAGCATGTCTTCTCCAGAAACGGCATTGCCCGGGGGCATTATGTGTTCGCGCAGGCCAACTCGCTTGCGGTTGCCGTCATCAACGATGAAATCGCACTCACGGCTTCGGCCGATATCCGTTTTATACGCATGGTCCGGCTCGGGGAGAAATGCATTTCCAAGGCTTATGTCCGTTCGCTGGCGGGCCGCAGGGGCAAGGCCGAGGTCGACGTCTTCACTTATGTCGGCGAAGAGATGGTCTTTCAGGGCCATTTCGTCGTGTACCGGTCCGCGTCAGAAGAATACAGCGAAGGGGGAAGCCGAAGTGCAGATCGCCATTGACGCCATGGGCGGGGATCATGCGCCCGAGAGCAATGTAGAAGGCGCTTTGTCCGCGGCGACGGAGTGGAAAGATACGCAGATAGTGCTGGTAGGCGATGAAGCAAAGCTTGCGCCGCTGCTTAAGAATAAACCGTCCAATGTAACGGTACGCCATGCGAGTGAAGTCATTGGGCCTGATGAAGAACCCGTCAAAGCCGTTCGGAGAAAAAAAGATTCATCCATGGTTGTTGCGGGAAGAATGGTTAAAGAAGGCGAAGCCGAGGCCATGATATCAGCCGGCAATACAGGGGCTCTCATGACAACGGGGCTGCTTGTCGTCGGCAGAATGCAGGGGATCGAACGGCCGGCGCTTGCCCCCATGATCCCAACCCTCGATGATGTAGGGGTGCTGGCTTTGGACCTTGGTGCGAATATGGACGCCGAGCCGCAGCATCTGGCGCAGTACGCGCTGATGGGAAGCATCTATCGCAGCAAGATGCACGGGATTTCGCGGCCGCGCGTAGGGCTGCTGAACGTCGGCGCCGAACCGGGCAAGGGGAACAAGCTGACCAAGGAAGCCTATCCGCTGCTGGAGCAGCTGGAGGGCATTCACTTTGTCGGCAACGTGGAAGCGCGTGACGTATTAACGGGAAGCTGCGATGTGCTTGTCTGCGACGGCTTTGCGGGAAATATCTTGTTGAAGTCGCTCGAGGGAACGGCGGGAGCGATTTTTTCCCTGCTCAAGGAACAGTTCAGCAAGTCTCTGAAGACAAAGCTGGGGGCAGCGATGCTTATGCCCGAACTTAGAGGACTTAAGGGCAAGATGGATTACAAGGAGCACGGCGGAGCGCCGCTGCTCGGCTTAAACGGTCTGATCGTCAAGGGACACGGATCTTCCGATGGCAACGCCATCAAGAATGCCGTCCGTCAGGCGCGGCAGGCGCTCTCGTCCGGTCTTGTGCCAAGTATATCCAAGGAAATTAGTGGGAAGTGAGTGACAATATGAAGAGCTTACGGCCGGTCGGTATTATCGGCACCGGTAAATATGTGCCGGAGAGAATATTGACCAACAGCGATTTGGAAAAAATAGTGGAAACGAATGACGAATGGATCGTTAGCCGCACAGGCATCCGGGAGCGCCATATCGCGGCTCCGGAACAGGCGACCTCCGATCTGGCTTACGAGGCAGCGCTCCGTGCGCTTGCATCGGCGGGCATGAAGCCCGAGGATCTGGACCTGATCATTGTCGCAACGATTACGCCTGACACGACATTCCCTTCTACGGCTTGCATTCTGCAGGATAAGCTTGGCGCGAAGGGGGCTGCTGCGTTCGATCTGTCTGCAGCCTGCTCCGGCTTCGTATACAGCCTGGCGACGGCGGTCGGCTTCATTCAGAACGGCATGTACAACAACGCATTGATTATCGGTGCGGACGCGCTGTCCCGGATTACGGACTATACGGACCGCAATACTTGCGTGCTGTTCGGTGACGGCGCGGGAGCGGTTATTGTCGGCGAAGTGCCGGAAGGACGGGGATTCCAGTCCTTCGATCTTGGCGCCGAAGGCGCCGGCGGATCGCTCCTGAAGCTCGAAGGCGGCGGCTCGCGGCTGCCCGCTACGGTGGAAACGGTTGAAGGCAAGAAGCATTTTATCTACATGAACGGGCGGGAAGTGTTCAAGTTCGCAGTTCGGGTTATGGGAACTGCAACGGAGAAGGTATTGAACAAAGCCGGTCTTACGAAAGAAGACATCGATCTGTTCGTGCCGCATCAGGCGAATATCCGGATCATTCAGTCGGCGATGCAGCGTCTGGAGCTTCCGCCGGAGAAGTGTGTTATTAATGTAGATAAATATGCGAACACTTCGGCCGCATCCATCCCGCTTGCCCTTGTGGAAGCGGCGGAAGAGGGCCGGATAAAGGAAGGCGACACCGTTCTGCTGGTCGGCTTCGGCGGCGGCCTGACATGGGGCGCTTCCATCTTGATTTGGTAAGTGAAAGGGAGTTATAGCATAATGGGTAAAATCGCATTCGTATTTCCCGGACAGGGCGCGCAGGCGGTCGGCATGGCGAAGGATGTATTTGATGCCGTGCCCGAGGCCCGCGCGATATTTGAAACAGGCGATGAGGTTCTCGGCTTTCCGCTTAGCCAGCTCGTCTTCGAAGGGCCTGAAAGCGAGCTGAAACAGACCGTCAACACGCAGCCTGCGCTGCTGACCGCAAGCGCAGCCTATCTGGAAGCGCTGAAGGGCAAAGGCCTTGAGCCGGATTACGTGGCTGGGCACAGCCTGGGCGAATACAGCGCGCTGGTTGCAGCCGGAGTCCTGACCTACGAGGACGCCGTCAAGCTCGTGCGTCTGCGCGGCCGGTTTATGGAAGAAGCCGTGCCGGGAGGACAAGGCGCGATGGCGGCCGTACTGGGGGCCGAGCGCGAGGCGCTGGCCGAGCTGTGCCGGAGCATATCGGAGCAGGAAGGCCCGGTAGAGCTGGCGAACGTCAACTGCCCGGGACAAATTGTCGTATCCGGCTCGCAGGCAGGCGTGAACGCAGTCGTTCAGCGAGTGAAGGAAGCGGGCGGCAAGCGGGCAATTCCGCTGGAAGTGAGCGGCCCGTTCCACTCCTCCCTGATGAAGGAGGCGGCAGAGCGTCTGGCGGACGAGCTTGCCAAGATCACGTTCAATGCTCCGTCCGTTCCGGTTGTCGTAAACGTTACTGCTCTTCCCGTTACCGATCCTCAGGAGATCCGCGAGCTGCTGGTACGGCAAGTATATTCGCCGGTGCTGTGGCAGGACTCCGTGGAGCGGCTGATTGCAGATGGCGTGGACACGTTTGTCGAGATTGGTTCCGGAAGCGTGCTGGCCGGACTTATCCGCAAAATTGATAAGAACATCAAAGTGATCAACATCAACAGTCTGGCAAGCATTGAGGCACTTGCCTGACCTGTGAACGGATTTGAACCGCGCAAATAAGTTTTACGGATTATGAAAGGGGACTACTAGGATGTTCTCATCATTGCGGGGCCAGACGGCCCTCGTCACCGGCGGGTCGCGCGGCATCGGCCGCAGCATCGCGCTGGCGCTTGCGGAGTACGGCGTCAAGGTTGCCGTGAACTATTCTGGCAGCGAGGATGCGGCCCGGGAAACCGTGGAACGCATCGCGGAGCTCGGCTCCGAAGGCATCGCCCTCCGGGGGAATGTCGGCAGCGTCGAACAGGCGGAAGCTCTGGTTAAAGAGACCCTTAACGCTTGGGGACGGATCGATATTCTCGTCAACAATGCCGGGATTACACGCGACAATCTGATCATGCGGATGAAAGAAGAAGAGTTCGACCAGGTCATCGAGACGAATCTGAAAGGCGTGTTTAACTGCCTGAAGGCGGCTACCCGCCCGATGATGAAGCAGCGCTATGGCCGGATCATCAACATTTCCTCCGTGGTCGGCGTGACGGGCAATCCCGGGCAGGCGAACTATTCGGCGGCCAAGGCAGGCATTATCGGGCTGACCAAGTCGGCCGCGCGCGAGCTGGCTTCCCGCGGAATTACGGTCAACTGCATTGCCCCTGGCTTTATCGACACCGACATGACCCGGCAGCTGTCCGAGGAAGTACGCGCCGATCTCGCGAAGGGCATTCCGCTGGCCCGCCTCGGGCTGCCGGAAGAAATCGCGTCGGCTGTCCTCTTCCTCTCGTCGGAGGGAGCGGCTTATATGACGGGACAGACCCTTCATGTGGATGGCGGCATGTACATGTAAAGTGATCAGAAGCCCCTTACCGGGGTGCTAAGTACGGGAATGAGCTGCTGTAAAGCGTTTTTTTCGCTCTATGGTATTTTGGATTCATATCTCGTATAATACCAAAAGAGGAGGTGAACCGGATGTCCGATGTATTGGAGCGTGTAAAGCGCATTGTCATCGACCGCTTAGGCGCCGATGAAGCCGAAGTCACACTTGAAGCGTCTTTCAAAGATGATTTGGGAGCTGATTCTCTCGACGTTGTAGAATTGGTGATGGAATTGGAAGATGAATTCGATATGGAAATCTCTGATGAAGATGCAGAGAAAATTACGACCGTGGGTGAAGTTGTAAACTACATACAATCTCATACCTAGAGTCCTTTGCTTAAAGAGTCCCGTACCTGCTTAAGGCGGGACTTCTCCTCATTTTTAGAAGCGACTAAGTCTTGGCGAATGAAAAGCTCGGACACGCGAATTTCCACGGAAAACAACAAACCGCCGCCTTATTCGCGGCGTTTGCGGTATATATAGCAATTAATCAAGAGAGAAATCAAGCTAACAGTTAACAGATGGGGTGAATGCGTTTGAGTCATAGAGTGGTTATTACCGGTATGGGCGTGATGACAGCGCTGGGGAAAGATTTGGAGACGTTCTGGGACAGCCTGATGAACGGCAAGTCCGGCGTATCTACTATCGAAGCTTTCGATGTCAGTGAATATCCGACAAGGATCGCTGCTTCGATTAAAGATTTTGATCCCGACGAGCTGTTCGGCCGCAAGGAAGCCCGCAAAATGGATCGTTTCGTACAATTCGCCCTTGCGGCAGGGCAGAAAGCGCTGAATGACAGCGGTCTCGTGCTTGGCGAGAACATTAATCCCGAGAGAGTGGGCGTATCGGTCGGCTCGGGTATCGGCGGACTTGGCACTTGGGAAGACCAGCATAACCTGCTGCTTGAAAAAGGCCCAAAACGTGTCAGCCCGTTCTTTATCCCGATGATGATCGCCAACATGGGTTCGGGGCAGTTGTCCATCAGCCTTGGAGCGAAAGGCCCTAACACGACGCAGGTTACCGCTTGCGCCACGGGCAGCCACGCCATCGGCGATTCCTTCCGCATGATTCAGCGCGGCGACGCGGACGCCATGATCTGCGGCGGAGCGGAAGCGACGATCCGTCCGACAGGCGTGGCCGGTTTCTGTGCGATGAGAGCGATGTCCACACGCAATGATGAACCTGAGAAGGCAAGCCGTCCGTTCGACACGGACAGAGACGGATTTGTCATGGGCGAAGGTGCCGGCATTCTGGTGCTGGAATCGCTGGAACATGCGCTTGAGCGAGGCGCCCGGATCTACGCCGAAGTCATCGGTTATGGCCTGAGCGGCGACGCGCACCATATGACTGAGCCCGATCCGGATGGAGCAGCCCGCTGCATGAAGATGGCGATCCGCGACGCAGGCATTCAGCCGGATGAAATCGATTATATTAACGCTCACGGCACCTCGACTCCCGTAGGGGACAAGTCTGAGACGGCGGCCATCAAGAAGGCGCTGGGCGACCATGCGTACAAGGTGGCGGTCAGCTCCACGAAATCGATGACAGGCCATCTGCTCGGAGCGGCCGGTGGCGTTGAGGCGATCATTTGCGGACTTTCCCTGCAAAACGGCATGATCGCTCCGACGATCAATCTGGATAACCAGGACCCCGAGTGCGATCTGGACTACGTTCCGAATACGCCGCGCAAAGCGGATCTGAACATCGCTATGTCCAACTCATTTGGATTTGGAGGACATAACGCAACCGTTATTTTGAAAAAATACAATCAGTAAGGAGACCGTGCGATGAATGGGGACCTGAAGCAATTACAAAGTCAACTTCATATTCAATTCCACGATTCTCAGCTGCTGAAGCAGGCTTTTACCCATGCGTCCTATGTCAATGAACACCGCTTCAATCAGCACCAGGACAATGAGCGTCTTGAATTTCTGGGCGACGCCGTTCTGGAGCTGACGGTTTCCGAATATTTGTACAATCTGCTTCCGGATCGGCCGGAAGGCGAATTAACCAAGCTGCGGGCCGCAATCGTCTGCGAGCCCTCGCTGGTCAAGTTCGCCGAGAACCTCGGCTTTGGCCGCTATGTGCTGCTCGGCAAAGGCGAAGAGCTGACAGGAGGACGTACGCGGCCGGCGCTGCTGGCGGATGTGTTCGAGTCCTTCATCGGAGCGCTTTTTTTGGATCAGGGTTTGGAGACGGTGCGCCAGTTTCTGGCTGAGTATGTGCTCCCTTTGGTGGAGACGGACGGCAAGCTGCTGCTAGGAGTTAACGACTTCAAGACGGAACTGCAGGAATTGATTCAGCATCATGGGATGGGCACCCTGGAATATCGGATTATTGAGGAACGGGGACCGGCTCATGAACGTGAATTCGTGTCCGAAGTGAGCATGTCCGGCCGTACCCTGGGAAGGGGAAGCGGGCGCTCGAAGAAGGAGGCAGAGCAGCAGGCTGCTGCAGCTGCGCTATTGCGTCTGAAAGAAGACGGTTCTGAGAAATTGGGCTAATTGAACAAGCAGGTTATACGAAACGCAGCAGAGCAGCAAAGCTCTGAATTCATCGTAGTGATGGAACTCAGACCTTTGCTGCTCTTTTTTATTTTCTGGTGATCATGTCGAAAATTCTTGCTAAACAATTGAAAATGGATGGATTTGTGTTAATTTGTGTATTGACAAGAAATTTGGAAAAGTCTAACATGAACATGTAATAAATGAAATAAAATACCATATCTAAATGATACTGCTGAGGTGTTTGGATGTCTGAATTCGAATACCAGGAGAAGATCAGAAGGCTTGTAGTCAAGATTGTCAAGCATTATCGAGGCAAAGGTCCGGAGAATGTGAAGGTTAAGCTGGAGAGCAGCCAATTAATCACGATTGAGATTAGAGGGGTTCTCTCGAGCCTGTCGGAGATTTTGGTAAAGGAAGGCGCTGTCGATCTCGTTGCGGAATATTGGAAAGTGCTAAAGCCTTATTTGGAAAAAGAATTTATGGCCGAAATGATAGAGACGCTTGGCAGCCGGTTTACGTATACATGGCAGATTTACGAGCTTTGTCCAAGCGGCCGGGCAATTATGATTCAACTGAATAAATCGGTTTGATTAAAGAGAAAGAGCGTATGCTTCTTCGCTTTTTAATAAGCCAGTACACGGTGTATGTTCTGAATATACTTTGTATTGGCTTATTTTTTATTGTATAAATTGTGCAAAAAATCACATGAAGAGGTGGTTAACTAATGGCGAACAAAGTTCTGACGGTATGCCCATACTGCGGAAGCGGTTGTCAGATGCATTTGCTGGTTGAGGATGGGAAGGTTGTGGGAGCCGAGCCTGCTGACGGGAGAACGAATGAAGGGAACCTGTGCCTGAAGGGCCATTATGGCTGGGATTTTCTGAATGATCCGCAGATTCTGACCGCGCGCCTTCGTAAGCCGATGATTCGTAAAGAAGGGGTTTTACGTGAAGTTTCCTGGGAGGAGGCCATCCAATTTACAGCAGAGAAGCTTACGGCTATAAAGGAAAAATATGGACCGGATGCGATCATGGGCACGGGTTCGGCCAGAGGACCGGGGAATGAAGCCAACTATGTGATGCAGAAATTTATGCGGGCGGTGGTCGGCACCAACAATATTGACCACTGTGCCAGAGTATGCCATGGGCCTTCTGTGGCGGGGCTGACCTATTCGCTCGGCGATGGGGCCATGTCGAATTCGATTCCGGAAATCGAGGATACGGATCTGCTCTTTATTTTTGGCTATAATGCAGCCGTTACACATCCCATTGTAGCCAGAAGAATCGTCAAGGCGAAGCAGAAAGGCGCTGCGATTATCGTGTCCGATCCACGGAAGACCGAATCGGCCAGAATTGCGGATACCTGGCTCCCTCTCAAAGGGGGAACGAACATGGCGCTTGTAAATGCTTTTGGCAATGTGCTCATCGAAGAAGAGCTGTATGACAAGGATTATGTAGCCAATTATGTCGAAGGGTTTGAAGAATATAAGGCCGGTGTGCAAAAGTATACGCCGGAATATGCCGAAAGCATCACCGGTGTAAAAGCACAGGAGATCCGCAAGGTGATGCGGCAGTACGCCAAAGCGAATAAAGCGATGATTCTGTATGGCATGGGAGTGTGCCAATTCGCTCAAGCGGTGGATGTTGTCAAAGGACTCGCTTCGCTGGCGCTGCTGACCGGTCACTTCGGCAGACCCGGAGTCGGCATTGGACCGGTCCGCGGGCAGAACAATGTACAGGGCTCATGCGATATGGGGGCGCTGCCTAATGTATATCCGGGTTACCAGTCGGTCACCGATCCCAAAATCCGCAAAAAATTCGAGAAGGCCTGGGGCGTGACACTGCCGGATAATATCGGTTATCGCCTGACGGAAATTCCCCATCTGGTACTGAAGGAAGACAAGGTGAAGGCTTATTACATCTTTGGCGAAGACCCGGTGCAGAGTGATCCGAACGCGGCTGAAGTAAGAGAGACACTGGAGAAGATGGAGTTTGTCATTGTACAGGATATTTTCATGAACAAGACGGCGCTGCATGCGGATGTCATCCTGCCCGCCACCTCCTGGGGCGAACATGATGGGGTATATTCATCAGCCGACCGCGGATTTCAGCGGATTCGAAAAGCGATCGATCCACCGGGGGATGTGAAGCCGGACTGGCAGATCATCAGCGAGATTGCCACGGCGATGGGTTACCCGATGTCTTACCGCAATACCGAGGAGATTTGGGACGAGATGAGAGCACTCTGTCCGACATTTGCGGGAGCAAGCTATAAGAAGATGGAGGAGCAGGGCGGCGTTCAGTGGCCGTGCCCGTCCGAAGAACATCCGGGCACGCCGTATTTGTACGAAGGCAATCGTTTTTCAACGCCTAACGGCAAAGGACAGCTGTTTGCCGCGGAATGGCGGGCCCCGCTGGAGCAGCCGGATCAGGAGTATCCGTTAACGCTGTCGACCGTCCGTGAAGTCGGACATTATTCCGTTCGCACCATGACCGGGAACTGCCGTGCCCTCAGCCAACTGTCCGACGAGCCGGGCAATATTCAAGTCAGTCCCGGGGATGCCGCCAGCCTTGGGATAAAAGACGGGGAACTCGTTAGTATTATTTCCCGGCGGGGGAGAGTGGTGGCCAGGGCGCAAGTCAGCGAACGGGTCAAGCAAGGCGCGACCTATATGACCTATCATTTCTGGATTGGCTCTTGCAACGAGCTGACCGGCGATGCTTTGGACCCTGTCTCCAAGACGCCGGAATACAAATATTGCGCGATTCGCCTGGAGAGAATTCCAGATCAGCTTCGTGCCGAGCAGCAGGTGCAGCAGCAGTATGATTCGCTCAGAAAGCAAATGCACGTAGGAGCGGGTCAGGCATGAAGAATGAACGGACAAATTCGTTCGTCATTGCCGAAGCCAGTAAATGCATAGGCTGCAAAGCGTGCGAACTGGCCTGCTTCGCGGTGCATAACCAGGATCACGGGGTGGCCGGAGCGGTTGGTACGGTGACCACGCCGGTCCTTCCACGGCTGTATGTCATCCGGACAGACAGCTTCACCATGCCGCTTCAGTGCCGGCACTGCGAGAATGCGCCGTGCGCAGGCGTGTGTCCGGTGCAGGCGATCCGGCAGGAGGATGGCGCGATTCTGATCGATGAGGATCGATGTATAGGCTGCAAAGGCTGCGCCATGGTATGTCCGTTTGGCGCGATCAGCCTGTACAAGGCGTACACCGGCGGTCAGGAGTTGAAGCAGCCTTTCTTAAGGGAACAGCAGAACGGTGGTTTGGATAGGAAAGCGAGAGTCGTCGCTTATAAATGTGATTTATGCCGCAATATCGCGGTTCCCGGAACAACAACGGTGTCCGGAGAAATGGCAGCGTCAAACGCGGGATATTCTACAGGCAGCCACGCCGGAGACGGAGGCGGTCCGGTTCCGGCTTGCGTCTCCGTCTGTCCGGAACAGGCGCTGACGCTGGTCAGTCCGGAACGTGAGACCTCACGCTCACGGGCGGCTGAAAGCCTGAGCTGCTTAAGCAGGCTGAAATTATGACGAACCTTATTTCAGAAAAGAAAGGTATATCTGTAATGCCAAACCTCGATCCGATTATTCATATTGACGAGCAGCTGTGCACCGGCTGCAGACGGTGCGCGGCGGTCTGCCCGGTGGATGCCATTACCGGGGAAGCGGGCGCTCCGCAGAGTATTGACGCGCACCGCTGTGTCGTTTGCGGGCAATGTGTTCAGATATGCTCCGCTTATGCCGCGGATAGCGAACCTTCCGCAGCTTCCCGCACGGAGAAGCTGCGACAACGAGAGCAGCTTTCGAGCGTGCGCGAACCTTTATTCGCCGCTTATTCGATCGGACATGCACCGGAGCTTAAGAAAGCGCTGGCCGATCCGAAATTGTATAAAGTCGTGCAATGCGCTCCGGTTATCCGCGTATCGCTTGCCGAGGAATTCGGCCTGCCGTTCGGCACCCTGACGCCTGGCAAGATGGCGGCTGCGTTAAGACAGCTGAATTTTGACCGGGTGTATGATACGAACTTCGGCGCTGACGTCACGATTATGGAAGAGGGCAGCGAATTGATAAGCAGAGTCATGTCCGGCGAGCGGCTTCCCATGTTCACATCCTGCTGTCCGGCCTGGGTCAAGCATGCGGAGACGGCCGCGCCGCAGTTATTGGAACATCTGTCGAGCTGCAAGTCGCCGATGCAAATGGTGGGAGCCCTGGTCAAGACCTACAGCGCCGAATTGGATGGAGTCGATCCTGTTGATATCTTCAGCGTGGCAGTCATGCCGTGTACCTGTAAGAAGTTTGAAGCCGGCAGGGAAGAGATGAATGTCGACGGGCTTCGGGAAGTCGATCTTGTCATTACAACGAGGGAGCTCGCCCAATTAATCAAGGACAAGGGCATTGATTTTCTTAATCTCCCCGACGAACCGTTTGACTCGCCGCTAGGTAAATATTCGGGGGCGGGGACGATTTTTGGGGCAACCGGAGGGGTCATGGAAGCGGCGATCCGAACAGGGTATGAACTAGTAATGCATGAGTCCATTCCGAATCTCCAGCTTGATTTTATCAGAGGAGATGAAGGAATCCGTACGGCAACGGTTCAGATCGGTGATTTGGAGCTTAGAGTCGCCATGGTCGCGGGGCTCAAGTACGTCTCGACCATTTTGAAGCAAGCCGCCGAAGGGACCTGCCCTTACCATTTTGTCGAAGTGATGGCCTGTCCAGAAGGATGCGTCAGCGGCGGCGGACAGCCGAAGCTTCTGCTGGAAACGCAGCGGAAGGCCGCTTATCAGGCCAGGAAGAGCTCGATTTACCGTCATGATTCCAACCAAAAGGTCCGCAAGTCGCATGAGAACCCGGCCATTATTAAATTATATAAAGATTTTTTAGGTGAGCCATTGGGCCACGTCTCCCATCATTTGCTCCACACCAAGTTTATATCAAGAAGTGCCAAGGAGGAGTAGACATGAACAGTTTCGTACTTGCCGATCCGGATAAATGTATAGGTTGCCATACTTGCGAAGCGGCCTGTGTCGTTGCGCATTCGGGAAACCGTCTGTTTGAGCAGGAAGAAAGCGAGATCGCTTTTTACCCGCGTCTCACCGTCATTGAAACGGACGAGGTTACCGCTCCGGTCCAGTGCCGGCATTGTGAGGATGCGCCTTGTGCCAATGTGTGCCCGAACGGCTCGATTTTGAACAAGGACAATGCGATTTTTATTAACCAGGATACGTGTATCGGCTGTAAAACCTGTATGCTGGCCTGCCCGTACGGGGCTATTACGATGGTAACCGCATACCAGGAAGGCCGAAAACAGCGGCAATCCGGGCTGCGGAAAATTATAGAGGGCACATGGAGTCCAAAGGAAAGAATTGTTGCCAATAAATGCGATCTGTGTGAAGAAAGCGGCAATGGGCCGGAATGTGTACGTGTGTGCCCGACAAGTGCCCTGCGGTTCATTGTCCCCGGTGAAATTGATGAATCGATTGCCCGGAAAAGAGCGGCCAGCGCTCAGCTTCTGCAGCAGTTTGGCGGCTTGTCCGGCTATTAGACCCAAACTGCATGCAATCATATACAGTCAGAAAAAATAGAAAGCAAGGTGAATTCTTTGTCCGATCATCTGGTTGACTCCTTTGGCCGTGTGCACAATTATGTGCGAATTTCCGTTACGGAACGCTGCAATCTGGGCTGCCAATATTGCAGGCCGGGCAAAACGGCCGGATATCCTTTCAAGAAGGACCTGCTCACCTTTGACGAGATCGCTGCCATCGTAAGTGTGCTCGCGGAGATGGGGGTCACCAAGGTGAGAATTACCGGGGGAGAGCCGCTCCTCCGGCCCCATCTTGAAGACCTTGTGGACAGATTGAGCGCCATTCCTGGCATCAGCCGCGTTGGCCTGACCACAAACGGCATGCTGCTGGCGACCAAGGCTGAGGCGCTCTTCCGGGCGGGACTGACCGACATGAACATCAGTCTGGATTCCCTGCTCCCGGATCGGTACGCCATGATTACACGCGGGGGTGATTTGTCCCGGGTAATCAAAGCGATAGAGGCCTGCTTTAAGGCCGGATTCAAAATGCTCAAGCTTAATGTTGTACTCATGCAGGGAGTCAATGATGACGAGATCGAATCGTTTTTGCGGCTGACCCTGGATTATCCGCTGCAAATCCGCTTCATCGAATATATGCCGATCGGCAAGCAGGCAGATGCATGGAAAGCGGGATATATGCCACTGGATGGCATAATGGCGCAGTGCGCGGAGAAAGGCTGGAACGCAAGGCGTGTTGAGCCTGCCGATCGTCTGTCAGGCTCGTCTTTTTGCGGTACGACGGATGACTCGGGGCCGGCCAAGTATTACCGGATTTCCGGAGCTGCCGGAGAATTCGGTCTGATTAATCCGGTCAGCGATCATTTCTGCATGGCCTGCAACCGGCTGCGCATTACGGCGAACGGCTCCGTCAAGCCCTGCCTTTACTGGAACGATGAGTGGGATCTGAAACCGTATATCGGCAATGACGAACTGCTTAGACAAGCAATCCGGCGTTCGCTTGAAGCCAAGCCCCAGCGCCATGAGATGATTGTTCAGCCGGGCCACAAGCCTGCCCAGCCTACGATGATGCGTCAAATGTCACAGATCGGCGGGTGATCTTTAAGATGGTTGATGAATCCAGCTTCCGTATGGAGAAGGACTCGCTTGGCCATGCCTCCGTTCCCAAAGATGCCTATTACGGGATTCATACCGTACGCGCCCGGGACAATTTTGCGGTCAGCGGATGCCCGGCTCATAGGCGGCTCATGCAGGCGATGGTGTTAGTCAAGAAGGCCGCGGCCAAAGTAAACGGACAACAAGGGGCTATTCCGGAATCCGTAGCTGAAGCGATTCAGCTGTCATGCGATGATATTTTGGCGGGTATGCTGGACGATCATTTTATTGTAGATGCCTATCAGGGCGGAGCGGGAACAAGCACTAACATGAATGTAAATGAGATGATTGCCAACCGGGCCATCGAGCGATTAGGCGGAATGAAGGGGGACTACCAGCTGGTCCATCCCATTGATCATGTCAATCTCTATCAGTCCACGAACGACGTATATCCGACCGCGCTG
Organism: Paenibacillus apii; assembly: GCF_011043685.1. Classification (NCBI taxonomy): domain Bacteria; kingdom Bacillati; phylum Bacillota; class Bacilli; order Caryophanales; family Paenibacillaceae; genus Paenibacillus; species Paenibacillus apii. Next base: position 26,766 of record NZ_JAAKGU010000008.1, read on the forward strand.
CGCATCGCTGTCATTCCGCTGCTGCGTCTCTTGAGTGACGAGTTGTCTTCTCTTCAGGAATCGCTGCAGGAGAAGGAGCGGCAATTTGCCGATGTGCTAAGACTGGGCCGGACGCAGCTGATGGATGCGCTGCCGATCTTGGCCGGGCAGAGCTTCGGCGCTTACGCCAAGGCGGTAGCCCGCGACCGGTGGCGGCTGTATAAAGCGGAGGAGCGGTTGAGGGAGATCAACCTTGGCGGTACGGCTGTCGGAACGGGGATGAACGCCCCGCTAAAATATGCTTACGCTGTTGCGGAGGAGCTGCGTGAAATGACCGTCCTCGGCTTATGCCGAAGCGATTTCCCCATGGATGCGACGCAGAATATGGATGTGTTCGTAGAGACTTCGGGTCTGCTCAAAGCGGCTGCGGTGAATCTGCTGAAAATATCGGGCGATTTCCGGCTGCTGGGTTCCGGACCGCAGGGCGGAATTGGCGAATATTTGCTGCCCGCCGTGCAGGTAGGTTCCTCCATCATGCCCGGCAAGGTCAACCCGGTTATCGCCGAGATGGCCGGGTCCGTAGCGATGCGGGTGATCGCCAACGATACGGCGGTAACGCTGGCGGCGGCAAGCGGGCAGCTTGAGCTTAATGCGTTCACGCCCTTGATCGCCGAGGCGCTGCTGGAATCGTTGGAGCTGCTAAGCCGTGCCGTGCCGCAATTTAAAGAGCGGTGCGTTGAAGGGCTGACGCTTGACACCGCCCGATGCGGGGAAAATCTTGACCGCTCGGGAGTGATGGCTGCAGCAGCTGCAGCTTATCTTGGCTACGACACCGCGGCGGAGCTGGCCAGAGAAGCGGCGGCCGCGGGGCTGCCGCTTGAACAGGCTGTGCGGCAGAGCGGCCTGATGACGGAGGAGCAAGTCGAAGCGATCCTTCATCCGCTGGAAGTGACCAAGCCGGGGATTCCCGGAAGCGGTAGTGGTATCTATTGAGGGAAGGGAAAGCGAAGGAGAGTACTTTATGAGCTTGAACGGTACACCAAGAGGAGAACGATTGCATATTGCCGTGTTTGGGCGGCGAAATGCGGGGAAATCAAGCGTGATCAATGCGCTTGGCGGACAGGAGACCTCGATTGTCTCCCCGGTGAGTGGTACGACAACCGATCCGGTCTATCAGCCAATGGAGCTTCTGCCGGTCGGTCCGGTGGTCCTTATTGATACAGCCGGTCTGGATGACGTTGGCGATTTGGGACAGCAGCGTATACACCAAACGATGCGCATACTAAACAAAACCGATTTGGCGCTGCTAGTTGTGGATGCAGCCTGTGGAACCGGCGAATTTGAGCAGGAGCTGCTGCGGACGATTTCCGACAGAGGGATTCCGGCGATAGTGGTATTAAACAAAATCGATCTGCTTCACGTTCAGGGAGATGAAAGTGAGGTCGGCGCGGCTGGGTTACAAGCCGAAGCCGCGCTCGGCTGTAAGCCGGTTCCAATAAGTGCCGCCACCGGCTATGGAATCGGCGAATTAAAGAGGTTGATTGTCGCCTCCCTGCCAAAGGAAGAAGATAAGTTCCGGATTGTCGGCGATCTGTTAAATCCCGGCGATCTTGCGGTTCTTGTCGTCCCGATCGACAAAGCGGCGCCCAAAGGCCGGCTGATCCTGCCTCAGCAGCAGACGATACGCGACATCATGGAATGCGATGCGGTAGCTGTTGTGACCAAGGAGCAGGAGCTTGGGCATACGTTGGCTTCACTCGGGCGCAAGCCGAAAGTGGTGATTACAGATTCGCAGGCGTTCCTGAAAGCGCAGGCCGACACACCGAAGGATGTGTGGCTCACCTCCTTCTCTATTTTGTTCGCGCGCTATAAAGGCGATCTTCCCCGGCTTGTTCGCGGGGTACAGGCGATCAGCCGCCTGAATGACGGCGACAGGGTGCTGATTGCAGAGGCTTGTACGCATCATCGGCAGTCCGACGATATCGCCACCGTCAAAATTCCCCGCTGGCTCCGGGAGATTACAGGCAGGCGGCTGCAGATCGAGCATGCCGCCGGAAGTGATTTTCCAGAGGGGCTTAGCCAGTACTCCCTCATTATTCATTGCGGAGCCTGCATCCTGAACCGCAGAGCAATGCTGCATCGAATAGAGGAAGCCGCCGCCGTGGGGGTCCCAATTGTCAATTATGGCGTGTTTATTGCGTATGTCCATGGGGTATTCCCAAGGGCGATTGAAATGTTCCCGTCCGCGATGCTGGCATGGGAAGACGAGCTGAGTTTCGGTTAATAACAACACCCGGTTCCTTTTTCAAGGTTCCGGGTATTTTTGTGAATATATGTTCAATTATGATTGTTATCAGAATCGAAGGTCCCGCTCGCCCGAACGGATGCGTGCAAGCTGCTTTATCGTGGCTCTCTTAACGGATTCCTTGGGGATGCGCTCCAGATTCTCGCGAATGGTCTGCTCCCCGATGGCACGCATTTCCTCGTCGGCGTAATCCAGCAGGTATTCCTGAAAGGTCATCAAGGAATTCGGCTGGCATACATTGTGGATATTCCCTGATTTGGCCAACTGCATAAAGCGGTCTCCCGTCCGACCTTCGCGGTAGCAGGCGGTGCAATAACTGGGAACATAGCCGTCTTGACACAGACTTTTGATAATTTCCATGGGAGAACGGTGATCACCGACAGTGAACTGCGGCTTATCGTCCTTGTCTTTATTGACGCTATACGCGCCAACGCCGGTGGCTGAGCCTGCGCTGATCTGTGATATACCCAGCCTAATGATCCGGTCGCGGAATTCCGGGTCTTCACGGGTGGACAGGATCATCCCCGTATAAGGTACGGCCACCCTCAGTACGGCGACAATCTTCGCAAAATCACTGTCGCTTACAAGATAGGGGTAATTGTCCAGATTCACGTTCTCCGCTTCCCGGAGACGAGGGACAGAGATTGTATGCGGTCCGCAGCCGAATGTCCGCTCCAAATGCTCGGCGTGCTGCAGCATGGCAATGGTCTCATATTTATAATCGTAGAGTCCGTACAGGACGCCGATGCCGACATCATCGATCCCGGCTTTCATTGCCCGGTCCATGGCGGTCGTGTGCCAGTCGTAATCGCTTTTTGGCCCTTGCGGATGGTATTTGTCGTAGCTGGGCCGGTGATACGTCTCCTGGAATAAAATATACGTTCCGATCCCGGCATCGGCCAGTTTGAGGTAATCATCCACGGTCGTGGCGGCTATATTGATGTTAACCCGCCGGATACTGCCATTGTCCAGCTTGGTCTCGTATATGGTCCGGATACATTCCAGAATGTAGTCGATGGAACAGTGGTTAGCGTCTTCCCCCGCTTCAAGGACAAGCCGTTTATGCCCAAGGGACTGAAGAGCCTTGACTTCCTGGGCAATTTCATCTTGAGTGAGACGGCTGCGCTCAAACTCGGAGTTGGAATGCTTGTATCCGCAGTAGACGCAGTTATTGACACAATAGTTGCTGACATAGAGGGGGGCGAACAGCACGATCCGGTTGCCGTAAATCCGTTCCTTGATTTCCCGGGATACCTGATACAGCCGCTCCAGCGTTTCTTCATCATTCACATGCAGCAGCACCGCGGCTTCGCGAGAAGTCAGGCCTTTGCACATTCTTGCTTTGTCCAGGATTGCGGTTATGAGCTTGCTGTCGTTAACCGCTGTCTCCCCGTACTGCAGCGCACCCTTGATTTCCTCATCTTGAATAAAATCCGCCGGACGGCGCTCATTTACTCGGTTCACGAACATCCACTTCTTTCTGAGTTCATTTTAATCTGAGGACGTGACAGCCAGTTCAGACTGTCTCCGCGGCCCATATCAACTCGAAATCCGGCAGTCTCGATCCGCTGCTCCAGGCAGAACCGGCACTGCGCCGATTCGTCTCCCGTGCATATTTTATTGTCGTATAACGTATATTTCGGACGCACGGACAGAGGCGACAAATTGGGCATGACGACATTTGCACCCGCCTGCAGTGCGAGCTCTCGTCCGTATGGATGGGCGGTTCCCATCGCAGTCGTAGCCGGAATCAGGGCGTCCGGCACGAATAGCCGCGCAAGAGCAATCATATCCAGTGTGGCTTCCAGCGTTCCGGCCGGCTCGTCCTTTAAAGGCGTCGCTTGGTGCGGCAAAAAAGGCCCGATGCCAATCATGTCCGGATTAAGCTCCTTGAGGTACAGTAAATCCTCGGCCAAGTCTTGAGACGTCTGCCCGGGCAATCCGACCATAAACCCGGCACCGACTTGATAGCCGATCGTTTTCAAAGCCCGTAAGCGGTCCAGCCGATTCTCAAAGGTCATGGTCGGATGCAGCGCTTCATACAACCTTCGGGAAGCCGTCTCATGCCGGAGCAAAAAACGCTCGGCACCCGCTTCAAATAACCGGGTATACGTCTCGTCATCACGTTCGCCGATCGAAAGCGTCACCGCCGTATCCGGCCAGCTCCGCTTGATATCGGCAGTAAGTCTCGCCAGCTTGTCCGCCGTATACCAATCGTCCTCGCCGCTCTGCAGAACGAAGGTGCGATAGCCCAAGTCGTATCCTTCCCGGCAGCAGTCCATAATTTCTTCGAGCTGCAGACGGTAACGGGAGGCCGATTTGTTAGCGGAGCGAATTCCGCAATACAGGCAGTTTTGTTTGCATATATTGGAGAATTCAATCAGACCTCGCAAATAGACCTTCGTACCGTAACGTTCCGTCCGTTTCCTGTGGGCTAAAGTCCGCAGCCACCTTCGGGAAGCCGGGCCAAGATTTTCGAGCAGCAGGATAATTTCCTCGGAATCCAACGATTCTTGTGCATATAAACGATCCAATAATTGATCCAGTAAATGATCCGTTGTACATCCCTCCCCAAGATGAACAGGTGAACCTTTCCTGCAAGCACAAACATGTAAATAATGTAACAAAAGTAAAAAATGAAGAACTATGAGCTTTCTGCTTGAAATCGGAGTTTGTTCAATTGCTGTTCAGAAGAGCACAATCGCTGATCCGCTCCGGTCGTGTATACACGTTGCATGAGTCCTGCCGGATGAAGCCGACGGTCGTAATCCCGAGCTGTTCAGCTAGTTCAAGGGCCAGCGCCGTCGGGGCGGATTTGGACAAAATGATCTCGCAGCCGATTTTGGCGACCTTCAGCAGAATTTCCGATGAAATCCGGCCGCTGAACACGATGATTTTGTCATTCAGGTTCATCGCATGTCTTAGGCAGTGGCCGTAAATTTTATCGAGGGCATTATGCCGGCCGATATCGCTGCGGGCGAGCAGCACCCCGTCGGTATCGCAAATCGCGGCAGAGTGGACCCCGCCCGTCCGGTGAAACAGCTCAGAACCGGTCTGCACTTCTTCCATCAGGCGAAAACAATCTTTAAACGATAAAGAGACATGAACACCGTCCATCATCTTGGCCGTCCTTGCGTCGTTAACAAACACGAAGCCATGACGCCCTCCGCCGCAGCAGGAATTGACATAACGCTTGGCATACAGCTGGCGGTGAAGCTCATTCCAGCGGTCAGTGGATACGTGTACGTACCCTTCTTCTTCCTGAGTCCACATTTCCTTGATGTCCTGAATTCCCCGGATAATGCCTTCCGACGCCAAATAGCCGACCGCCATGTCCTCAATGTGCTCGGGTGTGCAAACCAGAGTCACGAATTCTTCACCGTTGATCTTGAGTGTGACCGGATGCTCTGTCACGATGAGATCCGGTTCCCTGGTGATTCGGCCTTGCCGGTAGCGAATAATGTGTCCTTGCTGTTCAGGTCCACGCTTCATCTCCATCACCCTTATTAATGAAAGATTTGAAATATAGAAAAAAACTTAAATAGTAAAAAATAGAAATGAGAACAGCTTTACTACATCACGAATTGCAATATCTGTCAATTTTATATTTCACAATCCAGCTATCTTCCAACATCCTGCTCTTCATGGCAACGTTCTCTTTGTGGGTATGGAACGCTATGGTATAATGGGGCGGAGGTGACTGGCAACGTATGTTTTTGAAACGGATTGAATTAGCTGGCTTTAAATCATTTGCCGACAAAACGGAGATGGAGTTCGTGCGGGGCATTACGGCTGTCGTCGGACCCAACGGAAGCGGCAAGAGCAACATTTCCGACGGCATCCGCTGGGTGCTCGGTGAACAAAGCGCCAAATCGCTCCGCGGCGGCAAGATGGAGGATATTATTTTTGCCGGAAGCGATGCCCGCAAGGCGGTCAATTATGGCGAAGTGTCGCTGACGCTGGACAACGAAGATCATGCCCTGCCGCTCGACTTCAGCGAAGTGACGGTAACGCGGCGGGTCCATCGCAGCGGCGACAGCGAGTATATGATCAATAAGCAGGCGTGCCGCCTGAAGGATATTACGGAGCTGTTCATGGACACCGGCATCGGCCGCGAGGCGTACTCCATTATTGGACAGGGGCGGATTGAGGAAATTCTCAGCACCCGGTCCGAGGATCGGCGGGGGATCTTCGAAGAGGCGTCGGGAATCGTTAAATATAAGTCGCGGAAAAAGGATGCGGGGCGGAAGCTCGATGAGACGGAACAGAATCTGCTGCGTATCCACGACTTGATCAGCGAGCTGGAGGATCAGATTGGTCCGCTGAAGGAGCAGTCCGAGAAAGCAACCCGTTACAAGGAACTGAAAGAGCAGCTGAAGCAGCTGGAAATATCCGTCTACGTCCATCAGATCGAGGGGATTCATGAGGCGTGGAAGGATGGCAACGCCAAGCTGGAGATTTTGCGGGACGAGCAGCTTCAATTGTCGACGGTCGTCACGGCCCATGACGCCAAGCTTGAAGGCGGACGAGCCGCGCTCCGTCAGCTGGAGGAGAAGATCGAGAAGCTTCAGGAGCAGCTACTGCGGTACAGCGAAGCTTTCGAGAAGAGCGAAGGGTACGGTGAACTGCTGAAAGAACGCAGACGGCATCTGGAAAAAAACAGGGAGCAGCTGCTTCAGGCCATCGGCTCGGTCGGAGAGCGTTCGGAAGACCGGTTGCGCGAGCTGAGCGCTCTGGAGAAGACATTGGAACAGACACGACTCCGCCTTGCCGAGCTGCGAAACCAGCTGAAGGAAGAAGAAGCAAGGCTGTCGGGTGTTACGGACGGGCTCAGCCAGAGCAAAGAGGAGAGCTTGAAGAGCACGCTGCTGGAGCTTATGAACAAAATGGCCCAGGCGCGCAACGAAATCCGCTATGCCGACCAGCAGAAGGAAAATCTGGAGCGGCGGATGAACCGCAGCGAGGAAGAGAGCGGAAAATGGACGGCGCGGAATGAGGAGCTTCTGCGGGAGCAGGGCAAGCTGAAGAGCGCCATCGAGGCGCTGGGCAATGAGCTTGGAAAGCTGCGGAAGGACTATATCACCGAGAGCGAACAGACGGTGGCAAGGCAGAAGCTGCTGGATGAAGCCCACACAGGGCTTCGCAAGTGGGAGCAGAAGCGGGAAGCCCAGGTCTCCAGGCATGAGACGATGAAGGAAATGCAGGACGACTTCGACGGCTTCATGCTCGGCGTCAAGGAAGTGCTCAAAGGCGCGCGCAAGGGCCAGCTCAGCGGCGTCCACGGCGCGGTGGCCGAGCTGATCTCCGTGCCCGAGAAGCTGGAGACGGCCGTCGAAACCGCCCTGGGCGCTTCGCTGCAGCATATCGTGATGGAGAACGAGGCTGTGTCGCGCCAGGCGATTTCTTTTCTGAAGCAGCGGCAGCTTGGACGGGCTACGTTCCTTCCGCTTGATGTCATCCGGCCGCGGCAGATTACCGGCAGCGACCGCGGAATGATTGTGGGAGCAGACGGATTCGTCGGCATCGGCTCCGAGCTGGTCGGCTTTGACGATAAGTATGCCAGTATTGTCGGCAGTCTGCTCGGGAATGTCGTGATCGCGGAAAATCTGGAGCAGGCGAACCGAATCGCCGCCAGATGCCAGTATCGCTACCGCGTCGTTACCCTGGAGGGCGATGTCGTCAATGCGGGCGGGTCGATGACCGGCGGCAGCCAGCACAAGAAGAATGTCAATCTGCTGGGACGCAAGCGCCAGCTCGATCAGCTGAAGGAAGAAATCGGCGAAACCGAGCGCCAGATCGACAAGCTCAAAGCCGGCATCTCCCGGCTGCGAAAGGAGCAGGAAGATTCCAATGACAAGCTGGAGAAGCTTCGTCTTGGAGGCGACGAGAAGCGGCTGGAGGAGCAGCGGCTTGCCGGCGATCTGAGACAGCTGGAGCAGGAGCTCCGCCACGTGCAGGAGCAGGTGGAGAGCGCAGGAGCGGAGCGAAGCGGGTTCGCTGATGAAGCGAAGCAACTGGAGAAGCTAAGAGAGCAGGCGGCAGCCGAGCTGGCTTCGCTCGAAGCGGAGGAGAAAGCCGCGCATGAAGCGATCCGGAATGCTGAATCGCTCCGCAAGGCGAGCGAAACCGAGAAGGAAGAGCTCCAAAGCAAGCTGACCGGAATGAAGGTTGCTGAGGGCAAGCTGGATCAGGAAATTTTCTCCTTGGAGGAACAGCTGCGGAGGCTGAAGGCCGACGCCGGTTCCCAGGATAAGGAGCTGCGGCAGAACCGCAGCCTGCTGACAACGATCGAGCAGGATTTGAATACGAATGCCGAGGAAGCCGTCAAGCAGCAGGAAGATTTGAACACCTACCGTCTCAAGAAGGAAGAGGCGGCAGAGAATCTTGACTACGCAAGGGCGGAACGGACGTCGCTGACCCGAAAGCTGGAGCTGGAGGAAGGCGAAACGAAGGAACAGCGTCAGGCGCTGAAAGCGGTGGAAGACCGTTTGCGGGCGACTGAGGTGTCCGTCGGCCGTCTGGACGTCGAGCTGGACAATATTTTGCGGAAACTGAGCGATGATTACGAGCTGAGCTACGAGCTGGCCAAGCAGCGCTATTCCGTGCCGGAGGACGTCCCTGCTGCGCAGGCCGAGGTCCAGAAGCTTAGACGGAGCATTTCTGCGCTTGGCGAAGTGAATCTCGGAGCCGTGGACGAGTATCAGCGGATACATGAACGCTATACGTTCCTCAGCGAGCAGAAGGACGACCTCGTTGAAGCGAAGACCACGCTGTACCAGGTGATCCGCGAGATGGAGGATGAAATGTCCAAGCGGTTCAAGCAGACATTCGATGCCATCCGCAGGGAATTCGGCACGGTGTTCACCAAGCTGTTCGGCGGCGGCCGGGCCGACCTGATGCTGCTGGACCCGGACAATCTGCTGGATACGGGCATTGACATCGTCGCCCAGCCTCCGGGCAAGAAGCTGCAAAATCTGCAGCTGCTTTCGGGCGGCGAGCGGGCACTTACCGCAATGGCGCTGCTGTTCGCGATCCTGCAGGTGAAGCCTGTCCCGTTCTGCGTACTGGACGAGGTGGAGGCGGCGCTGGACGAAGCGAATGTGGTCCGGTTCGCCCAATATTTGCGCGAATTCTCGGAGCAGACCCAGTTTATCGTGGTGACCCACCGCAAAGGAACGATGGAAGAGGCCGATGTGCTCTACGGGGTCACGATGGAAGAGGGCGGCGTATCGAAACTTGTTTCCGTGCGGCTTGAAGATGAGGAAGCGGAGATCGCTTAAATTTGGCGTTTAGCCATTTTACATGACGAACGGAGGAAGAAGATTGAGCTTTTTCAGGAAATTGAAGGAAAGCATTGCCGGCAAAACGGAAAGTGTGACGAAGCAGTTCCGGGAAGGTCTGGAGAAGACCCGCAAAGGGTTCGTGGAGAAAGTATCCGACCTGATGATCCGCCGGAAAAAAATCGACGAAGAGTTCTACGAAGAGCTGGAAGAAATTCTGATCGGGGCCGACGTTGGCGTGAATACGGTCATGACCCTCGTCGACGAGCTGCGGACCGAGGTCAAGAAGCAGCGCATCGAGAACGCGGCCGAGCTTCAGCCGATTCTCTCCCGCAAGCTGATGGAGCTGCTGCGCGGCGACGACGATGTAAGGCTGAATGAGAATCCGGACGGCATTACGGTCATTCTGTTCGTTGGCGTCAACGGCGTCGGCAAGACGACGACAATTGGTAAGCTGGCGCACCGCTACAAGCAGGAGGGCAAAAAAGTGCTGCTCGCGGCAGGCGATACATTCCGTGCGGGAGCCATCGAGCAGCTTGAAGTATGGGGCCAGCGGGCAGGCGTGGATGTCATCAAACAGAGCGCCGGCTCCGACCCGGCGGCGGTCATGTTTGACGCGGTTCATGCCGCCCAGCAGCGCGGCGTTGATGTGCTGATCTGCGATACGGCGGGACGGCTGCAGAACAAGAGCAATCTGATGGAAGAGCTGGCCAAAATATTCCGGGTCATCCAGCGCGAGATTCCAGGCGCGCCGCATGAGGTGCTGATGGTGCTCGATGCGACGACAGGGCAGAATGCGCTTGCGCAAGCGAAGCTGTTCGGCGAGAAGAGCGGAGTGACGGGCCTTGTCCTAACGAAGCTGGACGGAACGGCCAAAGGCGGTATTGTCGTTGCCATCCGCCAGGAATTGAACCTTCCGGTGAAGCTGGTCGGACTCGGCGAGAAAATGGAGGATCTCCAGCCGTTCGATTCCGAACAATTCGTGCACGCTCTGTTCGCGGGAGCGATTATCGAAGAGAAGGAAGACGCGAACCCGGAAGGCTGACTTTTTTCTTAAATTAGATCAACATCTATGAGCGCTGGCATCTGCCGGCGCTTTTTTAATGCTTGAAGTTCACAGTTATAATATTACAACATATGAAAAATTCATAATAGCCCCCCCTAACCTCTCTTGCGTTCATTTAATCCAGAATTCAGTCAAATATGCTCAATCCAGAAGAAGGAAACCGCATACAAACTAGCATAAAATGGAAGTCTATCAAATCCGTTGTTATATATATTGACATGAATAAGCGTGTTTACGTATTATGAAAGTGTGATTGAATTATTTTATGGATTTTGGATTATTTATAAGTATGGTTTGTCAAAAAACATTACATTTTTGTGAAAGGAGTCGGGCTTATGTCCAAACTTGATCCACTGCCCGGTCTGTCTCCGTATCCGCTGCATCACTTTTACGATGAAATGTTCGAAGGTGAACGCAGCGTCCGCCCTCATTACAAGCATGTCAACCACATGTTTACCGGAATGAGTCCCGAGGAGCTGCAGGCCAAACAGCATTTAATGCAGCGGCGAATGATGGAGGAGGGCATAACCTTTACTCTGTACAACCCGGCTCAGGACCATCCTATGGAACGAACCATCCCCTTTGATATGATCCCGAGAATTATCGCCAAGGACGAGTGGGAGAAGCTCGAAGCGGGGATTATCCAGCGCGTAACGGCGCTGAACCTGTTCATCCATGATATTTATCATGAACAATATATTGTAAAAGACGGCATAGTTCCCCGTAAAATGGTCATCTCCAACTGCTATTTTCGACCGGAAATGACAGGTCTGCGCGTTCCCGGCGGCGCCTATATTACGACATCAGGAATTGATCTGATCCGGCACCACGACGGAAACTATTATGTGCTGGAGGACAATCTCCGCACACCTTCCGGTTTTTCTTACCTATTTAAAGGAAGATCCCTGATGAACCAGCTCTTCCCCGAGCTGTCTTTCTCAAGCTCCATCCGGGACGTCGAGCACAGCATCAACCGATTCCTGTCTGTGCTTCGCAGCCTTTCCCCTTCGCGCACGCCCGATCCGGTAATTGCTCTTCTGACTCCGGGCGAATACAATTCAGCCTATTACGAGCACGCCTTTCTGGCCCAGCAAATGGGAGTTCATCTAGTGGAAGGCCGCGATTTGGTCATTCAGGACCATAAACTGTATTTAAGAGAAATGAACGGACTCAAGCGCGTGGACGTATTGTACCGCCGACTAGACGACGACTATATCGATCCGCTTGCCTTCGATCCCAACTCGCTGCTTGGGGTGGCGGGGCTTATGAACGCTTACCGCGCAGGCAATGTGGCCATTGCCAACGCTCCGGGAACCGGCGTCGCAGACGATAAGGCCATGTACGTATATGTGCCGGAAATGATCCGGTATTATTTGAAAGAGGAACCGATTCTGAATAACGTTCCAACCTATCTGCTGTCCAAACCGGACGAACGGCAGCATGTGCTGGATCATCTCGAAGAAATGGTTGTTAAAGAAACCTCGTTGTCAGGCGGTTACGGCATGCTGATCGGAAGCGAGGCGAGCAGGAAAGAGCGGGAGGATTTCCGGCTCAAAATTCTGGCCGAACCGGAACGCTATATCGCGCAGCCGATTATGTCTCTTTCGAGAGCGCCGATTTTGTCCGAAGGCCAGATGGTCCCCCGGCACATTGATTTGAGAGCTTTTGTTCTGATGGGCGCGGATCGCAAGCCGCATGTCATTCCGGGAGGACTGACGCGCGTGGCCATGAAGGAAGGCTCGCTCGTTGTGAATTCCTCTCAAGGTGGCGGAGTCAAGGATACCTGGGTCATGTCCTAGAAAAATAGATCGCATCAATACGAGGACGAGGGAGTGACGGTACATGTTGAACCGCAACGCGGAATCATTATTTTGGATCGGCCGTTATATGGAAAGAGCAGAGAATCATGCAAGACTGATTGACGTGCATTATCATATTCAGCAGGAAGAAGATTTTCTGGAAGATGGACATAAGTGGTCCAGACTGATCGATGCGCTTGGAGCCAGAAATGAATATTTGCAGCAATTTGAAAGCTTTTGTGAACCGGATGTTCTGTCATTCATAACACTGGATCTTGGGAATGCCAATTCTTTGTACTCCTGCGTGCATCACGCGCGCAACAATCTTCGTACCCTGCGCCAGCAGCTTCCGAGCGAGCTGTGGGATATCGCCAACAGCTTTAACCTTTGGCTCGGCGAACGGTCTGTTGCGGATATTATGAAGAGCCCGCATCAGTTCTACCAGCAGATTAAAGAGCGGGCGGAGACGTTCCTCGGAGCCGAGGAGTCAGTAATGCTGCGGGGCAATGAATGGCGGTTTATCGAAAGCGGCCGCTTTCTGGAACGGGCGGAGAATACCGTGCGCATTCTGCAATCGGTGACCTCTTCCTGCGAGGGCAAGGAACCGTCTGCGGTGTATACGCAGCTTCAAGCCGTGTTGAAATCGGTCAGCGGATACCAGGCGTTCCGCAAGTTTTTCGCAGATGCGGTGTCCCCGGAATGCATTCTGGAATTTTTGATTACCAACATCTCGTTTCCGCGTTCCATCCGGTATTCCGCCCATCAGCTCGAGGAGCACTTGGCGAATATCGAAATTGATTTTAGCGACCGGGGCGAAGGGTATGAGCGAGTCATCCGTCAGGCGGGCAAGATCCGGGCGGAGCTTGACTATATGGAGAAGGAAGATATAGCCGGGCATGTGGTGGACCAGGTGCTGGGGTCGCTGAAGTCATCCTGCCAGAAGCTGGGGAGAACGATGGAGGGTGCTTTTTTTCGGCAAGAAGGGGTTAAAATATGAAAATTCAAATCAATCATACGACCCGGTATACTTATCCGGAGCCCGTGACGGACAGTGTCAATGAAATCCGGCTCACTCCGCGAACCAATTACAGGCAGTCCTGTTATCATCATGAGGTGGAAATTTTTCCGCCGGCGAATTTACTTACTTACGAAGATTTCTTCGGAAACCGGGTCCACGCTTATTCGGTGAACAAACCTCATACCGAGATGGTCATTCATACCCGCGCAACAGTCGTAACGGAAGACCGGGCCCAACGCCGTGATCTACCGAAGCTGGATCTGGAAGATCAGGTCAGACGAATGAAGGAAGAGGAATTTCAGAACCGTTATATTGAGTTTATTCTGCCGACCCGCTATACGGAGGTAACACCGGAGCTGATGGAATTTGCCTCCCAGCATCCTTTTGACGAAGCGGAGGATTTATACGAATGGACCAAGAGGCTCTCATCCACCATTTATGAGCAGTTCACCTACGATCCGGAAGCGACAAGCGTCAACACTACGGTCAAAAAAGCGTTAAAGCTCAAACGCGGCGTCTGCCAGGATTATGCCCATCTTATGATCGCGGTCTGCCGCAGCGTCGGGCTTCCATCGAGATATGTGAGCGGATATCATTTTGTGGGTGATCTTCAGGGCGGCAACGCCGATTTTGAACAGGCTTCCCATGCCTGGGTGGAGACGCATATCCCGGGAAGCGGCTGGCTCGGCTTCGATCCGACCAACAATGTGGAAGTGAATTGGCGTTACGTGAAGCTGGGACATGGACGAGATTATAAAGATATTGTTCCGGTCAAAGGGGTGTACCGCGGAGTTGCGGGCAATCTTGAAGTCACAGTGGATGTTCGCTTATTGGACAAGTAATCAGGTTTACACGGCGCTTAAGCGCGCTGCCAGAGTTTTTACGGCTGCTTTCGGTTTTTAACCGAAGGCGGCCGTTTTGTTTTGTCTTTTTTGGTTAAAATAGTAAGATAGTCTTCCTTTATCTGAGGCAACGAGCGAACCTTTTTGGATTGAAATGATTAAAAGGGCGGTTCCTTTGGGTAATCTTGAGACAGGGTAACTTATCATGTGAAAAAGGAAGGAGAGCCTACATATGAGCCCAAATACTGAACCCAAGCAGCGTTTTGCAGGAAAAACAGCCATCATTACCGGAGCGGGCTCGGGCATCGGCAGAGCGACTGCCATCAAGATGGCCCGTGAAGGGGCCAATATCGCCCTGTTCGATCTGGTGAACGAACGTACCGCCGATGTGGAGCGGAAGCTGAACCAGATCCGCAAAGGCTGTGCGCTGGCCGTCGATGTGGATACCTCAAACCCCGAGCGGATGGAAGCGGCGGTTAAGAAGACGGTGGAGCATTTCGGCGGGCTGGACATCGTATTTGCCAATGCGGGAATCAACGGTTCCATTGGCCCGATTGAAGAGCTTAGCATTGAAGACTGGCAGCGCACGTTGAATGTGAATCTTACCGGAACGTTTCTCTCCTTGAAATACACCATTCCCCATATGAAGAGCAAAGGAAAAGGGAGCATTATTATTACCAGCTCGATCAACGGCAACCGGCGGTTTGCCAGCTTCGGCTTCTCGCCCTACAGCACGACTAAGGCGGGGCAGGTCGCCTTTGCCAAGATGGCCGCTCTGGAGCTGGCCAAATTCAAAATCCGCGTGAACGTCGTTTCGCCGGGGGCTATTTCCACAAACATCGACCAAAGCACCGAACCAACCGAAGAACTTGAATCGATTGTCATCCCGATCGAATTTCCCGAAGGGCAACAGCCGTTGGCCGACGGGCCGGGCAAGCCGGAGGATGTGGCTAACCTTGTAAGCTTCCTTGCATCGGACGAATCGTCCCATATTACCGGAGCGCATATCGTAATTGACGGCGCCGAATCTCTGCTGACTTAACGCAGGGCGAATATACACCTAAGTTGTTCCGTATTTTTCGGAATTGTTTCCGGAAAATGCGGATTTTTTTTGCGGCATGAACTGGAAATAAATGATAAACTGTTGGGAGGTTGTTATTTTTCCCATGAGGTGACAATGTTGAGAGTATTAAATTTTGTAACTTCCTTCCATTTGACATGCAGCACGATTCGAAGGCCGACAGTAAGGGAGGGAATCACAGCCCTGTTGTATTTTGTTTATGTGAATGTGATTTTTTATCTGCTTGGGCTGATCTATAATTCCCATTGGATGGTTCAGTTAACAACTGCAATACCCCATGAGGACTGGATGAGATTGGCATTTACTTTTCCGGCGGTTGTTCTGCAGCTGGCTCCGCTGTTCATCATCTTGAAGCTGCGGGGAGAAACCTGGAGTTCGATCGGAATTAAACGTTCCAAAATCGGGTTGTCCCTTCTCATCGGTCTCATTGCCGTCTTGCCTTTCCGATGGGTCCCCCTTATGAACTGGATCTTTCACGGCAAATCTCTGCCGCTGGATGGAGGGGCGGTGCTGGGGTTTCTGTATTATTTGACGCTGATCGCGCTGCCGGAGGAATTGATCTTCCGGGGTTACATCCAAACGAGGATAATGGGTCTCATTCCGAGTAAGTCAGTGGCCATCCTCACAACGGGCTTGCTCTTTGCCTTAACTCACGTTCCGTTCCAAATGGCGGTGCTGAATCTGAATTATGCCGGGTATCTTGGCAAAATGTACATCCAATTGTTTATTATTTTTTTCATACATCTTTATTTTACATACATTTATACGAGAACGAACAATATAGCAGGGGTGACGTTGTGCCATGCCCTCGTTGATTTTATCTTTGGCTGATCACCGGCGGTTCCTGTGTTAAAATAAATCCAAGCACTCAAACCAACACATTTGGATCGAGGAGGCGGTGGAAATGGCCATTATGTCCTGGCTGGCCGAGCAGCGGATTGAAGAGGCGATGCGCAAAGGCGAATTCCGGAATTTGCCGGGCCATGGCAAGCCGCTGGAGCTGGAGGATTTGTCGGGGGTGCCCGATGATCTCCGAATCTCGTTCAAGATCATGAAGAATGCCGGGCTTCTACCGGAGGAGCTGCAGCTGCGGGCGGAATGCGCGACTCTGGAAAATCTTCTGGCCGCCTGCCACAGCGGTGCGGGGGAGAAGCGCGAGCTCGGACGCAGACTGACAGAGAAAAAGCTGAGGCTGGAAGAGCTTCTGCGGCAGCGGGGACTTGACGGAAGCGCTGCTTTTGCGCAGTACGGTGAACAAATTCGGAAAAGACTGGATCAAGGGTAGGAAATGACTCAGTAATAATAATCAGCCGGGGATGGTTGAAATGAGGGCCGCCCCTGAGCCGTGCAAAAAAGTAAAAATGCCCGGACGCTCGCTTATGGAGCGCCCGGGCATTTATTATTATGTCCAAGCATTTCTAGTTAGAAGCTGGATCCCGTTTATTGTTTCAGGGAAGGGTGCAGGAGGCCCAGCATATCGGATGTGACAATGATGTCCTTGCAGGAAATCCGGTTCAGCTCGAATAAGGGAAGCAGCTCTTGCGGCGAGACCTGTTCAGGCTCGGGCAGCAGTCCGGCCGCCCAGGCCAGCCAGCCGTTTATCGTCTGCGGGGTTACCCCCGCATCGCGCAGCTCGGCGAGGGTAATTCCGCCATGACGCTTGGCGAGCCGCCGCCCGTCCGGGCCCATCAGAAGCGGGACATGGGCGTAGCGCGGCGGCTTCCAGCCCAGCGCTTCGAAGAGCATCAGCTGGCGGGGCGTGGAATCGAGCAGATCGGCCCCTCGTAGTACGTCGGTGATTCCCATCAGGGCGTCGTCCACAACGACGGCAAGCTGGTACGAGAAGATCCCGTCGGCGCGGCGTACGATGAAATCGCCTCCGGCGGCTGCGCTGCTCACCCGATGCCCGGCAACGCCGTCGGTGAAAGAAATTTCACCGGACGACACTGCGAAGCGGAGGGAAGGCGACTTGGTCATGGAACGCCAGTGCGCCTCCTCGGAGGACAAGCTGCGGCAGGTTCCTGGATAAACCGGCCCTTCCGAAGCCAGGCCGTGGGGAGCGGCGGCGGCGGCGAGAATATCATGGCGGCTGCAGTAACAGGAATACAGCCTGCCTTCGGCCTGCAGCCGGTTCAGCGCGTCTTCGTACAGCTTCAGGCGCTCGCTTTGGACATAAGGTCCATAGGGGCCGCCGACGTCGGGTCCTTCGTCCCAATCGAGTCCGAGCCAGCGGAGATCGTTGATGATTTGCCGGGCAAATTCGGGCCGGCAGCGGGCGGTGTCAATGTCCTCCATCCGGAGGACGAAGATCCCGTCCCGGCTGCGAATCTGCAGCCAGGCGAGCAGGGCGGCCAGGGCGTTGCCGATGTGCATGCAGCCGGACGGCGATGGCGCGAACCGGCCGCGAATGTCGCTGCCGTAGGGAGCGTTGTTCAGGTGATGAAGCAAAGGAGAACCCTCCTAATTGTGCAATAATAGGATAACGTGCGAAGCGGGAGTTTCACATTACAAGGCGGGCCTCTGCTCGAAGCGCAGCCCCCGCCCTTGAATTTTCCGTACGTTTCGCCCATGATGACTATAGTGGAAATGATGCAAATGAATCTATGAATGAACCGGATTTTTACTATTCAATATGTTATTGTAATTCACGATCCCTTCCATTTCCAGTCCGGCTGTATGTTTGCCGGGATCATTTGAATGACGCGCCTTATTCCATATTGACTACCTATCTTTGATGACGGAGAGATTTATATGAGTACACTGCCAATTATGCAGGTCATGCCTGAGCTTAAACATATCCTTGCGGAGACTTCCTCCGCCGTTCTTATTGCGGAGCCGGGAGCGGGCAAGACAACAGCGGTCCCGCTGGCGCTGCTGAATGAACCCTGGATGAAGGGCAAAACGATGCTGATGCTGGAACCGAGAAGGCTGGCCGCCAGGGCGGCTGCGGTCTATATGGCGTCCGTTCTGGGGGAACAGGCGGGCCAGACCGTTGGCTACCGGATGCGGCTGGACAGCAAGACGGGACCGAATACCCGCATCATCGTCGTTACCGAGGGGGTGCTGACACGGATGCTTCAGGACGACCCTTCGCTTGGCGACACCGGCCTCGTGATTTTCGACGAGTATCACGAACGAAGTCTGAATGCGGATCTGGGCCTTGCGCTCTCTCTGGAATCGCAGGCCGTTCTGCGCGAGGATTTGAAGCTTCTCGTCATGTCCGCCACACTTGACGGAGAGAAGGTGTCGGAACTGCTTGGCGCAGCACCGGTTATCCGTTGTCCGGGAAGAACTTATCCCGTTGAGACGATCTATACGCCGCCGGCAAAGACACTCCCACTTGAAAAGGCTGCGGGAAACGCGGTCCGGCGAGCGCTCGCCGAGCAGCCCGGAGACATTCTGCTGTTTCTTCCCGGCGAAAGGGAGATCCGCCGGGTGGAGTCGGAGCTGCTGTCCGGCCAGCTTCCGGGCAACACGGAAATCCGCCCGCTGTATGGACAGCTTCCGCAGGCCGAGCAGGACCGGGCTGTTGCGCCGGCTGTGGAGGGCCGGCGTAAAGTCGTGCTGGCGACTTCGATCGCCGAGACAAGCCTGACGATCGAGGGCGTGCGGACCGTCATTGACTCCGGGCTGCGCCGTACGCAGCGGTTCTCGCCGCGAACCGGCATGCCGCGACTGGAGACGCTACCGATCTCCAGGGCGTCGGCGGATCAGCGGCGCGGCCGTGCGGGACGGACGGCGCCGGGCGTGTGTTACCGGCTCTGGAGCCGGGAAGAGCATGACCGGCTGCCCGAAGCCGACGCGCCGGAGATCCTCGAGGCCGATCTCACCGGCCTCGCGCTCGAGCTGGCGCTGTGGGGCGTGCGCGACCCCGCCCAGCTCGGCTGGCTGGACGCCCCGCCGCCAGCGCCGTACGCGCAGGCGACGGCGCTGCTGCGCCGGCTTGGCGCATTGGGCGCCGCCGGCGCCATAACCCCGCACGGCCGGCGTCTGGCGGCGCTCGGCACGCACCCGCGCGCCGCGCACATGCTGCTGCGCGCGGCGGGGCTTGGCGCAGCGCCGCTCGCCTGCCGGCTGGCGGCGCTGCTGCAGGAGCGGGACCCGATGCGCGGTCCCGCCTCGGGCAGCTGCGACCTCACGCTCCGCGTGGAGGCGCTGCTGCGGTACGAGGCCTCCGCCGGGCGCGAAGCGGGCGGAGGCGATCCCGCGGCTCTTCGCGCCGCTGCGCGCGCGAGCCGCGGACTGCTGGCGCAGCTGCGGACGGCTGCGCCCGAAGCCGCTCTTTCGGCCGATTCGCTATCGGCCGAGGCGGAGGCCGCAGACCCTTACCTCTGCGGCCTGCTCCTGTCGTTCGCCTATCCCGACCGGATCGGACAGCGCCGAGGCGGCGGAGCCTTCCTGCTGTCCGGCGGCCGCGGCGCGGCGATGGGGGAGGGCCAGCAGCTTGCGCGCGAGCCATATATTGTTGCCGTCTCTGTCGACGACAAGGGGACGCAGAGCCGGATTATGCTGGCAGCTCCGGTGCAGGAGAGAGAGCTGATGGCTCATCATGAGGATCAATTAAACCAGCTCTCCGAAGTGTACTGGGACGAAGAGAGCAAGAGCGTGAAATCCCGCCGTCGTGTCATTCTCGGCGAGCTTGTGCTTAAAGAGACGGGGCATGAACAGGCTTCGCCGGAGGAAGCTGCAAGGGTCCTGATGGAGGTAATTGCCGGTGAAGGTCTCCGGCTGCTTCCCTGGGACAAGGGAACCGTTCAGCTGAGGGAGAGGATGGCATTCATGCACCGGCTTGATCCGGACTGGCCGGATATGAGCGATGAGGGGCTAACTGCCAGCATGGAAGAATGGCTGCTGCCTTACCTCATCGGCTGCCGAAGCCTTCGCGATGTGCAGCGTCTTTCGCTGCGCGATGCGCTGGAAGGGATGCTGGCTTGGGAGCGGAAACGCGAGCTCGACCGGGAGGCTCCTACGCATATCGCGGTGCCAAGCGGCTCCCGGATTGCCGTGGATTACAGTGATCCAGCGACACCGGTATTGGCGGTAAAGCTGCAGGAAATGTTCGGACAGAAGGAGACACCGGCTCTGGGAGGAGGCAAAATCCCCGTTCTGCTGCACTTGCTGTCCCCGGCGAGGCGTCCGGTACAGGTAACCGCCGATCTGGCCAGCTTTTGGAAGAGCGGTTATTTTGAGGTCAAGAAAGATTTGAAAGGGCGGTATCCCAAGCATTACTGGCCGGAGGACCCGCTTCAGGCCATTCCGACCAACCGCACGCGGCCGGTCCATTAGCTTCAGGTGAGTATCCTCATTTTGAAAAATCTGCAATTTTGGAAACAGATTGAAACTCCTCCACTTTCACTCATCTCGTTTGGAAACCCTCATGAAGGGTAATAACTAACGTAGCATCATGACAAAGGAGGGCTTCAAGTGACAAAGAAAATTGTAGGCATTTTCGATACGGAACGAGAGGCGACCCAATCGATAAAGGAATTGCAGGCCAGAGGATTCCGCAATGAAGATATTTCAGTGGTAACGAGGAATCGCGATGATCTGAATACGATCACTGATGACACGGACACCATAGGACTGGAAGGAGTCGCGACAGGCGCTGCAACCGGGGGAGTGGTCGGAGGCATAGCGGGTCTGCTGGCCGGCATTGGCGCATTGGCCATTCCAGGTATTGGCCCGATTATTGCAGCAGGACCGATTGCGGCTGCACTGACAGGTGCTGCGGTGGGAGCGGGAGCAGGCGGACTGGTCGGAGGACTGATCGGACTTGGCATCCCGGAAGACGAAGCAAGAGAGTATGAAGGATACGTCGACCAAGGCAAAATTCTGGTGATGGTGGACGACAACGGCCGGGATACCGAAATTCATGACATTTTCCGCGGCAACCGCTCGTTGAACGCTTCCCGGTATTCATCGTCGTCGGCTGATCGGGTGATCAGTAGTGATGCGCCGCTTCAGGACAGAGGTCCGACCAATCCGGATATCGTAACGGACGATACAAGAGTCGGCAACGCGATGGGCAACAGAGGGCCGATGAACGCAGATACCGAACCGGAGGTCAATAAACGGGACAAGTTCTAGTATGAACCCGTTGTAACCTCTCTAAAATAAACTAATCAAACCGCATTTCCCCTTAGCTGGGAAGTGCGGTTTTTTGCGTTATTCAAGTCAACCACTATTAACAATATTACAACATATGAAAAATTCATAATAGAAAAGCAAAAAACTCCCTCAATTCCTTTCACAGATCCCATCAATACTCTCTCCCCGCACCCGTTGTATTGGAAAAAAGGAGGAGCATTTTCCCAAAATCATATTGTGAAATTTGGGAAACAGTGATTATATAGAGATATGATACCCGTATTTTTTGAAAAAGGGAGGTCTTTCATGGCTTTTATGATTGCCCAAAGGGCGTTTATCAAGCTGTATCTCATTACGATGGTGGAGAAGCATCACGGCTATGGCTATCAAATGCTTGAAGATTTGCGCAGAGACTTCAAAAATCACGGGTATAATCCTCCGCAGAGCGAAATATATCGCGCCCTTCACGAACTGGTGCAGCAGGGGATTTTGTACCGAACGAAGCAGTTAAAGGGAAATGATCCCAAAGTTGATTTTCAGGAAATCGTTCTATACCATTTCACTTCGGACGGAGCGGAGAAGGCAAAGCTTTACAAAAAGCAGGTAAAGACGGATCTTGACCGCTGCCTGGGCATATTAAACAAAGCTGTGGCAGATAACTTTTAGAAGGATGGGAAGGTTTCGGTCCTTGCGGTCTGTTTTCAGCATCTTCTCACCTTGCTATAATAAGAAGGCCGGAAGAGAGCAGTCCACATTTGGAGGTAATGGAAGATGGATGAACATATGAAGCGGAGGCTGGACAAACAGAGAAAATTGTTCACTCAGCTTGGAATCGCGCTTGACGCACTCACCATTCATGAGAAAGAATTCGGCATGAAGCTGCGCGGATACGATCCGGAGGAAGTAGATACGTTTTTGGACAGCGTCATTAAGGATTACGAGCGGTTCTATGCAACCATCGCCGACTTGATGGACAAATGGCAAGAGCAGCAGATTACCCTGCGTGATTTGAAAGAGGAAAGCAGGCAGGCCCCGCCCCCCGTTGTCCGCGGAATCGATCCGAAGGAGATCGAGGAGACGATTTTGAGGCTTGAGTCAGGCGTCCGTCAGCTCAAGGAACGCGTCATGCGAACCGAAATCATTTAGCCTCCGGGAATAGGTATGCCAAATTAACCGGTGAATCCGCCGGATACCGGGACGGAGGTTGTATTTTTTGTGGATAATCGTGTATGGAATTTGAAAGTCCGTGGAAAAATTGCACTTGGCTATAGTATGATTCTGTTTCTGCTCGGCCTGTTTCTGGTCATCGTTCAGGGCCGGATCTCCGAACTGGAACAAGAAACGGTGATGCTGAGCGGACATGATATGCAGGTGAACGCCCTTACTTTTCAGATTGAAAAAAATGTACTCGATATGGAGACCGGCCAACGCGGGTATGCGCTCACAGGTGATGAATCCTATCTTGCCCCATATTACGACGGGCTGGAGCAATGGCGGATCCATTATACCGATCTAAATGCAATGATCTCGGGAAATTCTAGCCAGGTGGATAATCTGAGCAACATCAAAACCAATATCGAAACATGGATCGTCAAATCAGGACAATACGTCGTTGATCTCAAGCAAGCAGGACGCGATGCCGAGGTAAGCGCCTATTTTCGGGCGGATACCGGCAAATCGATTGTCGATCAAATCCGTAAGCAGTCTAAGCATTTTCGCGATATTGAGAAAACCATCACATCACAACGGATCACCAATCTTAAGAGTCGCAACAGCCAACTGATTGTTACCATGTATATTTTATGGAGTCTGGTCGCGCTGGTCGCCATTGCCGCTTCCATTCTGATTTCCGGCGGGATCGTCAAGACGCTCAAGAACGTGATCGATGCCATCAACCATATCGCCGATGGAAACAGCAAGGTGAGACGAATTGAAGTGAAGACCAAAGACGAGATCCACGATCTCGCCATGGCGACCAACCGTCTTCTGGAAAATGTGGAAAGAGAGCAGCGGATCAGCGATCAGGTAGCCCGCATGTCGGTTAAGCTTCAGGAGAAAACGGCTCCTGCCGATTTAAGCGATACGTTCCTGAGCCAGCTGGCTACCATGCTGGAAATCCAATATGGCGCGGTTTATATTGCCCAAGGCAACTACGGCGATAGTCTGGTTCGGGTCAGTTCTTATGCGGGCGGCGAAGAGGATATACACATCGGCAGGGAAAAAGTCATGATGGGCGAAGGCCTGGTCGGACAGTGCGCGCTGGACCAGAATGTCCTGAAGCTTCAAGAACTCCCCGGCGATTATATTCACATCAGCTCGGGTCTTGGAAGAACTCCTCCAAGGCAGGCGGTGATCGCGCCGGCTGTATTCGAGAACCGAACGGTTGCGGTGGTGGAGGTCGCTTCGCTCATGAAATGGGCTCCGGAGCATTTTACGCTGCTGAAGCAGATGCTCGATCTGTTGGCCGTCTCTGTCAATTCGGTTATGACCCGTATGCAGATTGAACAGCTCTATTCGGAATCCCAGACTATGAACGAGGAGCTGCAGACCCAGTCTGAAGAGCTCCAGATACAGACCCACGAACTGATAAATGTTAACAGCAAGCTGGAAACCCAAAAGCAATTCGCAGAGAATACGGCAGCGGATCTGGAAGAGCTCAACGAGGAATTGGAAAGAAGCTCCCGCTACAAATCCGAGTTTTTGGCCAATATGTCGCATGAGCTGCGGACTCCACTTAACAGCATGCTGCTGCTTTCGCAGATTTTGGCCGAAAACCAGGGGGGCAATCTGACGGAAGAGCAGCAAACCTATGCATCGGTCATTCATTCCTCGGGGAGCGATCTACTTTCCATTATCAATGATATTCTGGATTTGTCCAAGGTCGAGGCAGGCAAAATGCAAATCGAAACAAGCGCGGTTAATCTGACGGAATTTCCTTCCCTGTTCGACGGCTATTTCGGCAAGACCGCGGAATCCAAGAAATTGGAGTTCATTGTCGATATTCAAGATAATGTGCCTGATATCTTTTACACAGATGAGCTTCGGCTGCATCAAATTCTGCGAAACCTGCTGTCCAATGCGTTTAAATTTACGGAAAAGGGCAGTGTAAAGCTCGAAGTATCCAAGCTCGACAGCTTCTCGGCCGCCGGATATCATCCATCCGGGCCCGTGCTGGCGTTCTCCGTTATAGACAGCGGCATCGGAATTTCTTCGGACAAGCGAAATCTGATTTTCGAAGCTTTCCAGCAGGCCGATGGTTCAACGGCGAGAAAATTCGGCGGTACAGGGCTCGGATTGTCGATCTCCCAGCAGCTTACAAAGCTGCTCGGTGGACATCTTGGGCTTAAGAGTAAGCCGAATGAGGGCAGTATTTTCACTTTGTATCTTCCTTGCACGGAAGAACCATGGGATCCGCAGAGCCAATTATTCAACTCCGAAGCAGCGGCAGCAGTTGAAGTCGGAGGGGCTACAGATAGCGGTTATTCGGAAATGCGGATCGACAACAGCTTGAACTCGGCCGAGTACCGGTGCTTGGCCGGTAAAACCGTGCTGGTGGTTGATGACGACTCCCGCAATATTTTCGCGCTGACTAAGACGCTGCAAAAGTACGATATGAAGGTGCTGACTGCGCAGAACGGATTTGAATGTCTTCAGACCGTCAGAGAACATCCCGAAATCGGAATCGTTCTTCTCGATATTATGATGCCGGTGCTGGACGGCTACGACACCTTATCCATTCTTCGTGAGGAGCTGCTCCTGTCGGAGCTTCCGATCATTGCCGTTTCCGCGAAGACGATGAAGGAAGACAGAGAGAAGTGCCTTTCCGCCGGCGCGACGGATTTCATCAAAAAGCCTGTAGTCATCAAAGAACTTCTTCAAATGATGTGCCAATACATGAAAGAACAATGCGATTGGCGTTCGGAGAACGCCGAGACGCGATAACGACATCTTGAAACTGCCCGCAACAGTCAGTACCACACTGCCGTAACATTCTGCAACCGCAATTTACAGCCCGCGGTCTGTCGCTTTCCTTATGAAGGCAGCGATAGGCGCGGGCTTTTTCCTGTGCAAATTCCCTTATAGCGTCCGTATATGGTGATCCGCATATGATCGGTTAAGGTCGGTTACTAATTCCGGAAGCCAATCCGAAAGGGAAAGAAAAGAGCAGCCGGCAGCCTGAGCTTTTGCTGTATCCATGTACCAGGACTGCCCGATGCCAAATGGAGACATATGCCGATCCTCCGTTCCTGTTTGGACCACAGCCTGTCGGCCGGCAGCCTGCTCAATGAGAGAGATCATCTCTCCAATCGTTATGAAGCCGTCAGAACAAGCATTCACCGGACCGGTTAATGATGAACGCCCGAGCCAGAGCATAATATTGGCGGCCTCATCCGAGCGGATGAAGGAGATCCGCGCTTCAGGATTTGGAATGCCTATCGGCTCTCCCTGCCGTACATGCTCGATGTGAAAATGTAATCGTCTCGTATAATCATCAACGCCGAGTACGATCGGAAACCGGACAGCGGCTACCGGAAACGCAGCTTGCTGCAAGAATACCGCTTCAGCCTGCCGTTTTGCCTCCGAATACGGGAGATCTACCTTACCGCCCCCCTGAATCGGATAAGCTCCGGGATCAAACCTGTCTTCTCTCAATATTTCCGGGCTTGGATCGTAAACAGACTGACTGGAAGTCAGAATATACCGATTTGTTTTATTATTAAAAATGCGGCAGGCGGCCATGGCTTCATCCGGCGAATAACAAATATTGTCATAGACAACGTCCCACATTTGATTCCCTATCGCTGCGGCAAGTTCATCCGGATGGGTGCGGTCCGCATGGATGCGGCGAAGCCGGTCTCCAAAAGGGTCAACCGTCGTTCCCCGCGTCAGAATTACAACGTCATTTTCGGGGTCCTCCAAAAGCAGCTCTACCAGCCTTTTGCCAAAAAAACGCGTTCCGCCGAGCACCAGAATTTTCTTCAAGAGGCTCACTCCTTGCTTCAGATTGATTTCTCCAGTGTATCACAAAGCCAATACTTGGATATCTCTATTTCTGGTATACTCTTGGATAACTAGATCAAGCTGAAAGGGGCACTAAAAATGGCAAACCAGCGGACGGCTTTCATTCTGATTGACGTGCAGGAGGCGATGTTTTCCTATCCGGGAATGAAGCTGCATGACGAAGAAGGTGTGATGGAGCGAATCGTGTCTCTGCTCGATCGGGCGCGGAGGAACAGCACGCCAGTGATCTTTATTCAGCATACCGAGGATCAGGAGTATACCAAAGGAGTACCGACATGGCAGATCAGCTCCCGCGTCACGCCGCTGCCCGGGGAAAAGATTATTGAGAAGCCGACGTGGGACGCCTTCCATCTTACCGGACTTAGGGAAGAACTGGAGCGTGAAGGAATCACCAATCTGGTCTTCGCAGGCATGCAAACCGAGTACTGCGTCGATACGACATGCCGCCGGGCGTACAGCCTCGGTTACTCTTCAATTCTGGCGGAGGATGCCCATAGCACATTTGACAACGGACAGCTTACCGGTGAAGAAATTGTTCGCCACCATAACGCAGTGCTCGGAGGACGCGTCGTCACGCTCAAACCGGCTGGCGAGATTACATTCTGAAAAAGGCCGATTTTTTATAAAAAGGCTGATTTTTTTTGCCGTCTGCGTTACATTAAGAAAGCAGCTTTTTTAACCCATCGACGCACACGGAAAGGAAGACCGATTCATGACTACCAAAAAACCGCCGGTCCCCGTCGCATTGCTTATGCTGATCGGGATTATCGCCATCTCGTTCTCGGCCATTTTTATCAAATGGTCCTCGGCGCCGGCTTCTGTACAGGCGATGTACCGCCTGCTGTTCACCTCGCTACTGATGGCCCCGTTCGTCCGACCGTACAGC
This sequence comes from Paenibacillus apii, assembly GCF_011043685.1. NCBI lineage: Bacteria > Bacillati > Bacillota > Bacilli > Caryophanales > Paenibacillaceae > Paenibacillus > Paenibacillus apii. The sequence goes on from NZ_JAAKGU010000008.1 coordinate 54,131, forward strand.
GGTGCGCTAGTGAAGCTGCGGCTAAATGACTGGCTGCTGCTGGCAGCCTCGGGATTCATGCTGGCGCTGCATTTTTTACTGTGGATGGGTTCGCTTGAATTCACTTCGGTCGCCAGTTCTACGATGATTATGGCGCTTGAACCCGTTTTCATAATGATTGGCTCGTTTCTTCTATATAAGGAGCGCAGCTCCGTTTCGGCGGTAGCCGGTCTTGGCGTGGCGATTATCGGCGTCGTATTCATCGGCTGGGGAGACATCGGACTGTCGCAAGACAACCTTAAGGGGGACTTGCTTTCCATTTTTGGGACCGCGGCGGTAGCCGTCCATCTGATGATCGGCAAAAAGCTGGTCGCCCGAATGCCGTCTTATCTCTACAGCCTGATTGTATTTATCATCGCCGGCGCCGTGTTTGCATTGTACAATTTGGCAACCGGCACCGCCTTTTTCGACTATCCGCCTAAGGAGTGGGGTATTTTCGCGCTGCTGGCTGTTGTGCCGACCGTATTTGGGCATATTTTGTTTAACTGGCTCCTCCAATACACCTCTGCCACTACCGTCTCCATGAACATTCTTGGTGAACCGGTCGGAGCGAGTATCCTGGCCTATTTGCTGCTTGGCGAACGGCTGACCGGACTGCAATGGGGCGGCGGCGTGCTGGTGCTCGGCGGTCTCGCATGTTATTTGTATGTTGGCGCCCGGATAGCAACCAGAGAAGAAGAACGGCAACGCAGCTATATGCAGGAAGCTCAGGTACTGCCGGAAAACGCTTCTTGATCGCTGAAAATTCCGATTGGCACCACTTAAGAATGAGTTAAAGGAGCTTTTACACTATGCATGACAATCATACGGATGATCATAAACCCGTTACAGCGGTAACCTCCTCCATCAGCGAAGAACTGTGGAATGAGGATACATACAGCGCTTGGACAAGCAGGTTCGGTCCACCCCAAGAAGCCGCGCTCAAGCTGCACAATAATCCGGCCGCCAAGCTTCAACCCCTTATGGCCCATTTTGGAGAAGTAAGCGGCAAGAAAATTATGAACCTGATGGGATCAAACGGGGTAAAGGCGGTAGCTCTTGGCCTGCTCGGCGCGGAGGTGTCAGTCGCCGACTTCTCCGAAGGCAATGCGCGTTATGCGTCCGAGCTGGCGCAAGCGGCGGGAGTCCGGCTGAACTATGTTGTTTCAGACGTCTTGAATCTGCCTCGGGACACTGCTTGGGGAACGTATGACATTGTTTTTGCGGAGCAGGGGATCGTCCATTATTTTACCGACCTGAAGCCTTTCATGGATACGGCCTATTCACTGCTGGCACCGGGTGAAACGTTTATTTTGCGGGATTTCCATCCCGTCTCGACGAAGCTGATCTCCTCCAAAGGCTCGACGGCCAAAATCCGCAAGCATAAAGTCACCGGGGATTACTTCGATTCAACGCTTGAGGAAAAGCGGGTGTCGTATGCCAAGTATTCGCCGGAAGGCGGAGAGAGCCGGGAACAGACGGGTATCGTGTACTGGCGCAAATGGACCCTCGGCGAAATTGTGACCGCAGCGGCTGACAGCAGCTTCCGGATCAGGAAGCTGATCGAAGAGCCGAATTTGTCCTCGGAGGTGTTCGACAAGGGCATCCCGAAGACATTTGTACTAGTTGCAGAGAAGCCGATGTGAAACTGATTGCTAAGTGTAAAAAAGTGCCGGGCAACTGCCGCCCTGGCACTTTTTTGTCTTCCTGTCAATTTAACTTCTTACGCATAAACAAGGACGGCTTTAATTCATCGCTCTCGATGACGATGGCGGTCAGTCCTGAAGCGGTCTTTGTTTCATGCCATTCGCCTTTTCCCCAAAAGACAGCGTCTCCAGCCTGCACCTTAATATATTCTTCGTCCTTGCTTCTCACATCTCCTTCACCTTTTATTATGATAAGCAGCTGGGGCACTACAGCTTGGTGGTAACCGACAACACCGTTTTCCTCTAAGTGCATACATCCAATATGAGCCGGCTTATCCGTTTGTACAATGCGCGACATTGTGAAGTCGGAGTTGAATTGGGTAATCTTTTTACCGCTGTCTTTACTGAAATGATAAAGCTCCATATAAATATGAACCTCCCGTATGCTAATAAATAGAATGAAATTCGGACTCCAGACTGTCTGCAAAAGCCTGCTGTATTTCCGTCAGGGCGTGGCCCTTACGCCAGGCCATATAGAAACCGCCGCGCTCCGGCATGATCCCCGGAAGCTGTCGATACCCCAGGCTCCCCGACTCCAGCTCCGCTGCTATGCCGATTTTGGAAAAAACAGCGACCGCATGGCCTTGAACGACCGATCTTTTGACGGCCTCTGAGCTTTGAAGCTCCATCTTGTTCCATAAGTGCAGGCCGTTCAATTCGGCCCAGCTGTCGGCGAATTCCCGCAGACGGCTGCCTTGGGCATGCTGAATCCAGGGTTCCCGGGCAATTTCATCCGGTGCGAGATCATCCTTGTATATAAAAGGGTGATCTGAAGGAAAGATAAGCACAGCTTCATCGTCAGCGATCTTTTTCAAATGTAAAGATTCGTCCGCCTGCCCGCCGGTGTGCAGAACGCCAAGACCGAGCTCGCGGGTTCGCAGCCGTTCGCGCAGACTAGGTTCACCGGCTTCCGATACGCTGATTTCGATTTCCGGATACTTTCGCACCAGTCCGGCCAATACAGCTGGCAGCAAATAAGCCGCCGGGACCTGCGAAGCACCGATGTCCAGCTTGACCTTTGAGCGGGAAACGGTCTGTTTGACGCTTCGTTCGGCCTCCGATGCCAGCGCGACAATACGGACGGCATAGGGGTGCAGCGCAAGTCCGGCTTCGGTCAGCAGCACACGTCCGCTCCGGCTTTGGAACAGCGGGGTACCTAGCTCACTCTCTAGCGATTTCATATGAAACGACACTGTCGGCTGCTTGAGCCCTAGCTCGGAGGCGACGTCGGTAACTTTTTTATATTTTTCAATAAGAACAACAATTTGCAATTTTAAAATATTCATGGGATTCCTCCGTATAAACCGGGCTTTTCAACAATTCTCTCTATCTATTATAGAATATCTCTATATTGTTATACATATTTTATTTCTTTTTTTATCTTTCCGTTTACACAAGTCGGTGGTTTAACTTACGTACAGATTTTACAATTAATCATGTTAGGGCGAACGAGCCTAAATAAGACACCATTTGTAGGAGGAGACAAACAATAATGCGCTCTAGAAAATCCTGGTTTTTGGCACTTGCATTAACTAGCGTATTGGCACTTTCGGCATGCGGAAATAACGGGGGAAACAATTCGGGCAACGGCGGCAACGCCGGGGCTAGCAGCGCGCCTACAGAAACAAACACCGGCGCAGAACTGAGCGGTTCGATTCTGGCATCCGGTTCCACGGCTCTTCAGCCGCTGGTTGAGCAGGTTGCCGAGAAATTCATGGAGCAGCACGCTGGCCTGGACATTCAGGTTCAAGGCGGCGGCAGCGGTACAGGCCTCACACAAGTTGCGGAAAAACAAGTCGATATCGGTAACTCCGACGTATTCGCGGAAGAGAAATTGAAAGATGCGGATGCTGAAAAAGCGAAGGCGCTTGTCGATCATCAAGTGGCAGTAGTTGCGATTGCGGCAGTCACCAATCCGGCTGCAGGCGTTGACAATCTGACGAAACAACAGCTGGTTGATATTTTCACCGGCAAAGTCACCAACTGGAAAGAAGTAGGCGGCGCGGATCAAAAAATCCAGATCATCAACCGTCCGGCAAGCTCCGGAACACGCGCTACATTCGAGAAGTTTGCACTGGGAACCAAGACGGAAGACCTTCCGGGTTCGATCCAGGAAGATTCCTCGGGTACCGTTAAGAAGATCGTAGCCGAAACACCGGGAGCAATCGGATACCTGGCTCTGTCTTACCTCGACGAATCGGTTAAAACATTGAAATACGACAGCGTTGATCCTTCCGTGGACAATGTAATCAGCGGTAAATATCCGGTCTGGGCATACGAGCATATGTACACGAACGGCGAACCGACTGAAGCGGTTAAAGCGTTCCTCGATTACTTCTTGACCGACGAGGTTCAAAATGGAGATGTAACCGAGCTGGGCTACATTCCGGCCTCGAAGATGCAGGTTTCCCGCGACGTTGCCGGTAACGTAACAAATAAATAAACCGGTATAAACGATACAATTCTTATAGATTCAGAGGCGGAGTTCTTCTGCCTCTCTTTTCACTTTAAAGAGAAGGGACTTACATGATAGTGCAAAACAACAAAATCGCGCAGAATCACAAGTCGCGTATTGAAAAACATCATATCGAAGACTTCATCGGACGTTCTTATATGTCCTTTTGCGTGCTTCTACTGATTGTCGCCATTATATCGATGGTGTATTTTGTAATGTCTAAAGGAGTTTCAACGTTTGTCGTCGATAAAGTCAGTATTTCGGATTTCTTTTTCGGGACGAAGTGGTCACCGGAAGGGAGTCCCCCTTCGTTTGGAGCGCTGCCTTTCATCGCGGGGTCTTTTATCACGACGCTCCTGGCCGCGCTGATCGCAAGTCCCCTTAGCATTTGCGCCGCGCTGTTCATGACCGAAATCGTTCCGGGATGGGGCAAAAAACTCCTTCAGCCTGTCATCGAGCTGCTGTCCGGAATCCCTTCTGTCGTTTACGGCTTTGTGGGACTCAGCGTTATTGTTCCTTTTTTGCGGGATGTGTTCCCCGGACAAGGGATCGGCGTGGCCGCCGGCTCGATCGTGCTGTCGGTTATGATTCTGCCGACGATCACCAGCGTAGCAGTCGATGCGCTGTCCGCGCTTCCGCGGAATTTGAAGGAATCCTCCTTTGCTCTTGGAGCGACCCGCTGGCAGACGATCAGCGGGGTTATTATTCCAACCACGCTGCCTGCCATTCTGACCGGCGTCGTTCTTGGCATGGCCCGCGCTTTCGGCGAGGCGCTTGCAGTCCAGATGGTCATCGGAAACGCGCCGTTTATACCGAAATCGCTGTTTGAGTCGGCATCGACGCTCACGAGCGTCATCACATTGGGAATGGGTAATACTACAATGGGATCGCCGCAGAACAATTCGCTTTGGAGCATGGCGCTGGTACTCATGCTGATGACCTTCTTGTTCGTCTTCATTGTCCGCCTGCTGGAAAAAAGGAGGGCAATCTAATGAAAGCAAGAACGAAGGACAAAATCGCTACCGCAGTCATTGTAACCCTTGCTCTCTTGATCGTAGCCGTTCTGGCCGGTTTGCTTGGTTACATTTTGTTTAGAGGCTTAAGCCATATCAGCTGGGACTTTCTTACGTCGGCTCCAAGAAAAATCCGTACCGGCGGAGGCATCGGCCCGCAGCTGTTCAACTCGCTGTTCCTGCTTGTCCTGACACTGCTGATTACCGTTCCGCTTGGGCTTGGAGCAGGCATTTTCATGGCCGAGTATGCGCGTCCGGGAAGAATTACGGCATTTATCCGTCTGATCGTTGAAGTCTTGTCTTCCTTCCCGTCGATTGTCGTCGGATTGTTCGGCCTGCTGCTCATCGTCAATATATTCGGTCTTGGCTTCTCCCTCGTATCGGGAGCGCTGGCCCTGACCGTATTCAATCTTCCGCTGATGGTACGGATCACCGAGCAGGCGTTCCGCAGCGTTCCCGCTCAGCAGAAAGAAGCCGGATTCGCGCTCGGGCTCTCCAAATGGAAAATCGTCACCACCGTCCTGTTCCCGGTGGCGCTGCCTGCGATAATAACCGGAACGATTCTGTCCGCAGGCCGGGTATTTGGCGAAGCCGCCGCCCTGATGTTCACGGCGGGCATGAGCAGCCCTCGGCTGAATTTTAACGACTGGAATCCGCTGAGCCCGTCTTCTCCGCTGAACCCGTTCCGCCCGGCCGAGACGCTGGCTGTACACATTTGGAAGATCAATAGCGAAGGTCTTGCGCCTGATGCGGTACAGATTGCCGCCGGAGCGTCTGCCGTCCTGGTCATTACGGTACTGATCTTTAACCTGGTCGCCCGCTACATGGGCCGATTGATCTACCGGAAGCTAACCGCATCGCGAAGAATGAATTAGAGTGGAGGAGTAGAAACATGGAAGCGACACTTACGGCACCGCATGTTTTACAGGAATCGAAGGTAGAGAAGAATTTCCGCACCGAAAATTTAAGCATTTTCTACGGCACGTATGAAGCCGTCAAAGGCATCAGCCTGCCTTTCCCGGAGAAGTCGGTTACGGCGCTGATCGGCCCTTCGGGCTGCGGCAAATCGACCTTTCTCCGGTCGCTCAACCGGATGAACGATGAAATTTCCGGGTCGACAACCAAAGGCAGCATTTGGATCGACGGGGTGGACATTAACGCCTCCGGCACCGATGTCATCAAGCTGCGCCAGAAAATCGGCATGGTCTGGCAGAAGCCGAATCCGTTTTACAAATCGATCTACGACAACATCGCTTTCGGACCCAGATATCACGGGGTGAAGGGTAAGAAAGCGCTCGACGAGATTGTCGAGAGCAGTCTCCGCCGCGCAGCTTTGTGGGACGAGGTTAAGGACCGTCTGAAGGATTCCGCCCTGGCGCTCTCCGGCGGCCAGCAGCAGCGTCTCTGTATCGCTCGGGCACTGTCGGTCAATCCGCGAATTCTTCTGCTGGACGAACCCGCATCGGCGCTTGACCCGGTTTCCACCGGCAAGATTGAAGAGCTGATCAAGGAACTGAAAGAGGAGCTGCGCATCGTTATTGTTACCCACAACATGCAGCAGGCGGCGCGGATTTCCGATTACACGGCATACTTTTATCTCGGTCAGTTGATTGAATACGGGCTGACGGAGAAGGTATTCACCAATCCGGATAATTCGATGACCCAGGAATATATCATGGGCCGTTTTGGCTGAGTTCACACTTGTAAGATTCATACTCCTGACTGTTCAGGTCACCCGCCGGGGTCAACCGCTTCTGGTTAAGAAGAGGGGATTCCGGTTTTTTGCGTTCAGCGAAAATTAATCTCCCCGAAAAAATAAATAGGGATTGAAAAACTAATACCATTAGTTTATATTATAACTAATAACATTAGTTTGGAGGGAAGACAATGAGAATTACGCGTGATAGCTGGATGCTTCAACTGACTTGGATGCCGCGCCTCTTTCCGGTAAACTGTTATCTTGTGGAGGAAGACAAAGACCTTACCCTGATTGATGCGGGAATGCCTTTCAGCCTGAACGGCATTCTAAGCACCGTCCAATCGCTCGGCAAGCCGCTTGCCCGGATTGTGCTGACTCATGCGCACGGCGATCATGTCGGCGCGCTTGATGCTTTAAAGAAACAGCTGCCTGAAGCCGAGCTGTATATTTCGGAGAGAGACTCGGCGCTGCTGCGCGGCGACAGCTCGCTGCGTCCGGGCGAACCGCCAACGCCTGTCCGCGGCGGGGTTCCGAAGAACATCACCAGCGTTCCTGATCATTTGCTTCACGATGGCGACCAGATCGGTTCGCTGACAGCCATTCTCACACCGGGCCATACGCCGGGGTCGATGTCTTTCCTCGACCGGCGGAGCGGTACGGTGTTCGCGGGTGATGCGTTTCAGACCTTTCGCGGTGCCGCGGTATCCGGAACAGTCATTCCGTTGTTCCCGTTTCCGGCCATGGCCACCTGGAACAAAGAAGCCGCTCTGGAGAGCGCTATTAAAATTGCGCAGCTGAAACCATCGCTTCTGGCAGTCGGGCACGGGAACCTGCTGAAGCAGCCCGGTGAACGGTTAAGCGCAGCGATTGCGAAGGCTGAAGCAGAACTTAAACCGCAAGGTCTCATTTCGTAATTTCATAACAGGAACGGAGGATAAGTCATGTCGCCAAGAGCGGGACTTGGCCGCGGCAAAATAGTAACGGCGGCCGCGCAAATTGCCGACGAGCACGGAATGGAAGGGGTGACGCTGGCGGCTCTTGCCGCCAAGCTGGGTGTTCGCCCTCCTTCATTGTATAATCACATTAACGGACAGGCCGGTCTAAGGACCCTGCTTGCAGTCCACGGTGTGAAACTGCTTTATGAGGCTCTAGCTTCTACGTCGCTCGGTTTAAGCGGCAATGAGGCGGTGCTGGCCATGGGAAAAGGCTACGCCGAATTTGCCAAGCAGCATCCGGGTTTGTATGAGGTGACTCTACAAGCCCCGGATGAGGAGCATGCGGAGCTTATCGAGGAAGGGGAGCGCCTGCTGAATCTGATTGTGGCTGTTCTGAAACCTTATCAACTGGGGCCAAATGGTGAACTGCATGCGGTAAGAGGGTTTCGCAGCATTTTGCACGGGTTCGCATCGCTGGAGCAAAAGGGAGGGTTCGGCATTCCCCTTGACGTTAGCGAAAGCCTGTCAGCGACCCTTAGCGCTTTCCTGGCAGGGATTGACCGGTTCCGGGAACAATGAAAGCTGATGAAGGAGGAGAAATGCAGCATGGTATTTGAAGCAGCACCGGCGTCCTTTACTTTTGAAGATGCCGCGAAACTTATATCACAAATCGGGATTCTGCCGCTTGCGCCGCTTATCCCGGATCACCCTTCGCTCAAGAGTCTGACCAAAGAAGAAGATTGGCACACCGATACGGAACTCGATCCATGGAAGTGGCGTGTACGGTTTCCGGCAGAAGGTCTGGCAGCGTACGGGAAGTTTCTTAAGAAGAAAGCCGTGCTCGTTGACAGAGAATGGTTTCCTTATTTTTCTGCCGTATTGGGAAATGTGCGGACGTTCAGGGAGCGTTATAGCAGCGGTCTGGCCAGCAGGGAGGCGCACGTTATTCTGGAGATCATAGAGAATAATGAAGGCATAGAGACGCGTCAGCTTCGGGCGGAGGCTGGGATGAAGGCCAAAGAAAAGAAGACCGCTTTTGACAACGCCTTGAACGAGCTGCAGGGAAGCGCGGATATCGTCATTTCGGGGGTACAGCAGAGGCTAAACGCCGATGGAGCGAAAAACGGCTGGAACAGCACATCATTCGAGACGGCCGGACATTGGATGCGCGGGACCGGAATCGAACCTTTTCCCGGAACAAGGGAGGAAGCCGTTCTATGGCTGAAGGCCCGGATGGAACCGGTGTGGACGCCGGACGCTATGGCATGGATTCATAAGTGCTGGGCATAGTCTCTATGCCCACACAACAAAAAACGGCTGGCTCCGCACCTCGCTAAAGAGGATCGGGACTGGCCGTAATCGCTTTCTTTAGGATATTTAAAAGAATTTCCGTCACTCGAACATTGGGAGAATAAAGGCAACCAGGAAATAGAGAAAACCCAGGAAGAGCATGACGTAAGCGGTGTACTTGATAGCGTTGGCCGCATCGATGCGCTTGTCATACAACGGCTCGCCATCATGATCTTCCTCTTCAATCCGTTCAGCCTCGTTGGAGTACGGATCTTTCATCATTTGAATCGCCTCCTTGGATATTGAATCCCACATTTTCATTGTGACATTTTTGTGAACTAAAATCAACATTTTTGTGTCTATAAATTGAACAAAATTTGAAATATTGGTCGCTTACTCAACTTGATGAAGGGAAGGCGCCCCGAACATTATTTAATGCAAATACCCCGGATCTCCAATTGTAGGAGTTCCCGGGGTTTTCATCATATTTAAATGGCAAAAGCTTTAACTTACGCCCATCCGCCACCACGGAAAATCGGTTCGGCCGTGCCGTCATCCGTAATGCCGTCGATATCCATTTCCGGGGAGCCCATCATGAAATCGACGTGAATCAGGCTTTGGTTCATACCGCGTTCGGCTAGCTGTTCTTTCGTCAACGATGTACCGCCTTCCAGAGTGAACGCATACGAAGCTCCCAGCGCCAGGTGACAGGACGCATTCTCGTCATACAGCGTGGTGTAATACAGAATGCCGCTTTCCGAAATCGGAGAACGGTGGGGGACAAGCGCCACTTCGCCAAGTGAAGCGGCTCCTTCATCCATGGAGAACAGCACAGCCAGCTTGTCCTGTCCCACCTCAGCGGTATAGTCCGTAACCTTGCCGTCTTTGAAGGTCAGGGTAAAGCGGTCAATGACGCTTCCCGCATAACTGAGCGGCTTCGTGCTGCTGACCTTGCCGTTTGTCCCGTCGCGGTGCGCAACCGTGAACACTTCCTCGGTAGGGATGTTGGCCAGAAAGGGAATGCCCTTGCCGTTTACTGCTCCGGCCTGGCACCAAATATGGCCTTCCGGCAGCTCAACAGTCAGGTCGGTGCCCGGCGCCGTGAAATGCAGCTTGCGGTACTTGCGCTCATTCAGCTTGTCGCAGCGGCGCTTCAGTTCACCCAGATGCTGCCGCCAGGCTTCGAGCGGGTCCTCCGCGTCCGCGCGAACAGCGCTGAAGATCGCGTCCCACAGCAGCGGGATGCGATCTTCTTCCGGCGCATCCGGGAATACTTTGGCCGCCCAGGAGGCCGAAGGATAAGCGACGCCGCTCCAGCTCGCCTGGTTGCTCATCAGCAGCTGGCGGTAGCCCGCCATCGCCTCAGCCGTAACTCGCTGATTAAGGGAGATCCGCTTCGGATCGACACCTTTCAGCAGATCCGGATCGGCCGAGATAATGGTCAGAAAGCAGGCGTTGTTCCGCGCAAGCTCCTCCATCTCTTCTGCGAACCGTTTCGGAGGTTCCGAGAACGACTCCTCCGGGGCGAGATCGTAGCGCGTTCTCGTTACGGCCTCATCCGAATAGTTCACCTTGACGAACTTCGCTCCGGCCTCGTAAGCTTTGCGTACGACCAGGCGAACCAGCTCGGCCGCTGCGATATCCGCGTTGACGACAAGCGTTTGCCCGGGCTGAATGTTGACGCCGATCTTTACGGCAAGGAGCGCATAATTCTCCAGCTTTTGATTGAAATCCAAATCCCGACCCTCCTTCGATTAAAACGCCCAGTTTCCGTTCAAGAATACCGGTTCTTCCGTTCCGTCCCCTGTCACGCCGTAGATATTCATCTCAGCCGATCCGATCATAAAATCGACATGCGTAACGCTCGTGTTAAGACCGCGCTCTTTCAGTTCTTCCTGCGTCATGCTCTTGCCGCCTTCCAGACAGAAAGCGTAGGCGGTTCCGATCGCAAGATGATTCGAAGCATTTTCGTCAAACAGCGTGTTGTAATACAAAATATTCGACTCCGAAATCGGGGAATGATAGGGAACAAGCGCCACCTCGCCCAAATATTTTGCCCCTTCGTCCAGGCTGATCAAATGCTCAAGCGTTTCCTGTCCCTTTTCTGCGGAAACCGAGACAATTTTTCCGTTCTCGAAGGTGAGAGAGAAGCCGTCGATAATGTTACCGCCATAACTGAGCGGTTTCGTGCTGCGGACGGTACCGTTGACGCCCGTTTTCAGCGGAGCGGTAAATACTTCTTCGGTCGGCATATTGGCCACAAAGGTATGGCCCTGGGCGTTAATGCTGTCGCCCTGCGCCCACAGGTGGCCTTCAGGCAACTCAATGGTTAGATCCGTACCCGGTGCGGCGTAACGCAGCTTTTTATATTTCTTAGCGTTCAGCACGGCCGCTTTAGCTTCCAACGTGTCCAGATGGTCCTGCCAGGCGGCTACCGGGTCTTCCTGGTCAAGACGCACAGTGTGGAAAATGGCTTCCCACAGCTTGTCAATCCGCTCTTCCGCAGGTACATCGGGGAACACCTTGTCGGCCCAAGCCTGCGAAGGTATGGCTACGATACTCCAGCTGATTTTATCGGACATGACATACTCGCGGTATTTGGTCAGGGCCGCTCCCCGAGTCTTGTGATAGTTCGCGATCCGGGCCTGTTCGATGCCTTTCAGCGCATCCGGGTCTTCGGCGATGACCGACAGTACAGCCGCGCCGTTCTCGGCAAACTCGGTAATCTCGCCGGCATACCAGGTCGGAGCTTTAGTAAACACCTCCGGGGCGGCATGTTCGAACATCAGCCGCGTGATGCGCTCGTCGTTCCAGTTCACTTTAACCTGGCTGGCACCCGCTTCATATGCCTTGGCCGCAATCAACCGGACGAATTCTGCCGCGACGATGGGCGCATTCACGACCAGCGCCTGTCCGGGCTGCACATTTACGCCTATTTTGATGGCCAGGTCGGCGTATTTGGAGAGCTTTGCTTCAAAATCGGTCATAAAGATTTTCCCCCAATTTCTTTGAGTTCGATGAAATCGTTAAGCTTCGCACTTAATCTTGGCTTTAGAATATCCCAAAAAACGGATTTGTCATTAAGGCGGACCTAAGACTGTTTCTTCCTGCCAAAATAAGCTTGCTAAGTATTGTAATAAATTATTAACCGCCGGATGAAAAAAGTCAATCAGCTAGGAAGGACGGGATTTTTAGCGGGGAACAATGATATACTGAAAAGGATTTCCACTTCGCTTCTGAAGCGACTGGACATCCGATCCAATGAAAGGAAGGAAGCTGCATGAGCGTTAGTGTAACGGAAGCGGCCATGCGCCGCGATGCTGAAGGAAATTATGTGGGACGAACCGTATTTACCCTGGAGGGCCACGCGGCTCCCTACGAAATTACGTTTTTCAGCAAGAAGGGCAAGGAATGGGATTACAGCCTGAGCTTTGCAGGCGAATCTGGAAGCGAAGAGCAATTTCTGGAGCTGGACGCCAAGCTGGAGGAAGACGACGAGCTGTTCGACCGTCTGCTGGATGCAGCGCTGGATGCGGAGGAGTCGGACAGTTAACATAAGAACGGCGAAAAATCGCCGCTCCTCCGTTTATCCGATCATAATATGGCCTTCAGGATGGCGGTACAGCTCCTTCCCCCGGTTTGGCCTGAGAGCGTAAGCCAGCGTAAGAGGGCCGATCCGCCCCATGAACATGAGGAGGATGATGAGGATTTTTCCGGCAGCGCTCAGCTCTGCGGTCAGTCCCATCGAAAGCCCCGAGGTACCGAAAGCGGAGACCGCCTCAAACATGACGGCAAGGAAATCCGCTTCCTCGGTAATGGACAGCAGCATCATTGAAATGATTACAAGCAGCAGGGAGAGCAGCGTCATTGTTATGGCCCGGTAGACGTTCTCCTTGGACAGACGATGGCGGAACAGTACCACATCTTCTCTGCCGCGAATCCGAGAGTATACGGCGGCGATGAGCAGGGCGAATGTCGTCACCTTGATCCCTCCGCCGGTCGAGCCCGGTGCCGCTCCGATGAACATCAGCAGGATGATCAGAAACTGCGTGGATTCCCGGAGCTTGTAGATATCCAGGGTCGTAATGCCGCCGGATCGCGGGGTCAGAGCTTGCAAGAAAGAGGCCATCACCTTACCCCCGAAATGCAGCGGTTTCAGCGTATGGAACAGCTCCAGCCAGAAAAATAACGCGGCTCCGGCACCGATCAGAATAAGGGAGGTAGACAGCACCACCTTGGAATGAAGGGTCAGCCTTTTGCGCTTACGGAAATCGACAACGTCGGACAATACGATAAAGCCGATACCGCCAAGAAAAATAAGCAGCATGGCCGTGATGTTGACGACAGGATCTTCCACATACCTCGTCAGTCCGCTGAACGGCCCGTGAACATCGCCGAACAAGTCGAAGCCGGCATTATTAAAAATGGAAATACTGTGGAAGATGCCGTAATATACCGCTTTCCCGGCAGGCATTTCCTCCAGGAAGCGAAGCGTCAGCGCCACCGCGCCGGCAAACTGGATTACGAGCGAATAAATCAGAACCCGGCGGATCAGGCGAACAATGCCCTGCATCGAGTTCTGGTTCATCGTCTCCTGGAGGAGCAATCTGTCTTTAAGCGAGATCCTCTTGTTGAGTACGAGCGTAATCAGCGTAGCCATCGTGACGAACCCGAGGCCGCCGAACTGGAACAGCACGAGCAGCACAATCTGGCCGAAGGTCGTCAGTCCAGTCCCGGTATCGATAACAGCCAGCCCGGTTACGCATGTCGCCGAGGTGGCCATAAACAGCGCATCAATCCATGAGATATCGCCCCTAGCGGATGAAACGGGAAGCGACAGCAGCACGGTGCCTGCGGCAATAAGAAGGATAAATCCGAGGGACAAGATTTTGGGCGGAGTCAGACGCAGCCCGCCATAGGATAAATTGGCCATGGGTCTATTCTCCTGACTATTGTTGTGTTCGTTCCGGCATTGTGACAAATTATATCATAATTTTATCCTTTTCCTAAGCTTACGGCAGGAAATTCACTTGCAATAACGAATGGTACTATTGGAATAACCTTATTCCCATCTTCCAAAGGAGGGTTTTAACGGTGAACAGTCCCATCCTGAGTCAGATTGGTGGCGTTTTTATTCCGGTCAGCGATATTGAAAGATCGAAAGAGTGGTATTGCCGTCTGCTAGGATTGCCGACAGATGATGAAATTCTGTTCGGACACATGTTCGTTATTCCAGAGACCAGCCCGGCCATTGTGCTGGACAGCAGAATTTACACCAGCGAATGTGTTCTGAATACACCGTTATTTCACCTGAACACGGAGGATATCAACGCCGCTTATGATTTTGTGAGGCAGAGCGGAGCCGAAGTATTGACCGATATCGAGCATGACCATTGGTTTAACTTCAAAGATCCGGACGGAAATGTGCTGATGGTCTGCCGCTCCTAGGAGGACGGAAAGTGAAGGAAGACCGTTGTATGATTAGAGAAGCCCTGCCGGAGGATGCCCGCCGGATTGAGGAGTTGTACCGGCTGCTGCTTCCGGATAATACAGATATTGAGGTTCACCCAGGCCGCATACGACAAATATTGTCGAATCCGGACAGCTTCTTGTATGTATGCGAGGAGGATCGCGTGATCGCCGGCACGGTGCATTTGCACTTGTGCATGGATGCGCTAAGCGGAGCCCGTCCTTTTGCTGTTATCGAAAGGGTCATTGTAGCTCCCGAAATGCGGGGAAGAGGCATAGGCGCAGCTTTGATGAGACATGCCGAGAAAGCGGCAACAGCCAGAAATGCGATCAAAATCATGCTGTCCAGCGCGGCCCGCAGGGAGGAAGCGCACCGCTTCTACGCCTCTCTTGGCTATGACGGAGAAGGAAGCAAGCTGTTTAAAAAATACCTGTAAATGATCTTCAGATCGTGAAACCAGACGTTTGGGAAGTGAATAAAGTGGATGTTACTTTAAGGGAACTGGTTCCCGGCGACGCCGAGGACCTTCTTCGCCTGCAGCATACGCTGGACAAAGAAACCGCCTTTATGATGCTCGAACCGGGCGAACGGCAATCCAGTGTGCAGCAGGTTGCGGAGATGATCCAGAGCTTTGGCGAATCGGCGGCATCCATCCTGATCGGTGCGACAGCAGACGGACAGCTCGGGGGTTATGTGGCTGCCAAAGGAGGAGGGGCTAACCGCAACCGCCACAGCGCTTACATCGTTATCGGGGTGCAGAAACGCTGTCAGGGTAAGGGCGTGGGAAGCGCTCTGCTGCGCGAACTGGATGCGTGGGCCAGGAAGAACGGGATCGTCCGTCTGGAGCTCACGGTCATGAAACATAACGAACGGGCCATTGCCTTGTACACCAAGAGCGGCTTTTCCGTTGAAGGAACCAAGATTAAGTCGCTTAAAGTAAACGGTGAATGGGTAGATGAATACTATATGAGTAAAATTATCGAGGCTTAGCGGGTAAATATACATAACGAAGGACAATCCGGCGACAGCCCGATACAGGTGGACGAGGATCGAAAATACCGATGTTCCCCCAATTAAAACAGCCCGGTCTCGGCGAGAACGGGCTGTTTTTTACCTTGGACTTGCAGTAATTCAAACCAGATTTTATGTCAACGATTCCTCTGGAATATCTCCGCCCTCTCCCGTCCCTAGCTCGATTTCCACTTTGCGGACGCGGTGGCGGTTCATTTCGCGGATGATAAACGTATCCTGCCCATGCACGATTTCTTTGCCTACTGCAGGTTCTTCCAGATGGCTGTATACCCAGCCGCCGATAGTGGTCACTTCCTCGTCTTCGAGGTCGACACCGGTCAGCGCACGCAGTTCGGGCAGCGACACCTTACCGTCTACCATGTACCGGTCTTCTCCTAGCTTCTCTACGCTCTTGAGCTCATCCGCGTCGAATTCATCCCGTATTTCGCCGACGATTTCTTCCAGAATGTCTTCGATCGTGATCAGACCGGAAGTGCCGCCGTATTCGTCAAGCAGGAGAGCGATGTGAACTCTTTCCTTCTGCATTCGGGTCAGCAGCGTTTTTACAGGCGTAACTTCGGAAACCGTCAGAAGCGGATGGATGAGATCTTTGAAATTAAATCCGGGATTGTTGTCATATTCAAGATACATCTGCTTGGTATTGATCATCCCGATAATGTTGTCCTTGTTGCCCTCCGCTACCGGGAAGCGGGTATACTGCTCTTTGCGGATAATATTCAGGTTCTCTTGAAGAGAGTAATTGGTAAACAGGCAGACCATATCGGTACGCGGGACCATGATATCCCGGGCTAGCATTTCGTCAAAAGCGAAGATCCGGTTGACATAGCCGTACTCAGCTTTATTAATCTTGCCGCTTTCATAACTCTCGGACAGAATAAGACGAATTTCCTCCTCCGAGTGGGCTTCTTCATGCTCGCCTGCCGGCTTCATCCCGAACAGACGGACAAGCAGAGTGGCGGAGCCGTTAAGCAGCCAGATCATCGGATACAGGATGCGGTAGAACCAGATAATCGGTTTGGCGGTCAGAAGAC
This sequence comes from Paenibacillus apii, assembly GCF_011043685.1. Taxonomy (NCBI): domain Bacteria; kingdom Bacillati; phylum Bacillota; class Bacilli; order Caryophanales; family Paenibacillaceae; genus Paenibacillus; species Paenibacillus apii. The sequence continues at coordinate 70,780 of NZ_JAAKGU010000008.1, forward strand.
TGACTTCTTCCGCTTTATTGATAGCTGCGGTCTTCGGCGCGAGTTCTCCCATTACGACATGCAAGAATGTCGCGATAAAGAATGCAAGCACGAACGACAGAACATGGCTTAATTCCGCCCCGGCGCCAGCCAGGTGAAAGAGGGGGTAGAGCAGATGTTCAAAGGCCGGCTCTGCAAGAGCGCCAATGCCCAGCGCGGTGATTGTAATCCCAAGCTGACAGGCGGATAAATAGCCGTCGAGATTAGCCGCAACCTGTTGAACAGCGAGCGCGTTTTTGCGTCCTTCAAGCACCAATTGGCTAATCCGGCTTCCCCGGATCCGCACCATTGCAAATTCCGTAGCTACAAAAAAAGCGGTCAAAAAAATCAAAACGGCCACCAACGTCAAACTTAGTCCTATACCCATATAATCGGTACCATCCCTTTCACTGATAAAATAGGTTATACTCATATAACAAGTTCATATGAACTTATTTTACGAACTTTTCATCGGAATTTCAAATTTGGCGGATTATCAACAGGTCATAGACAAAAGGAGGCGTTGAAACGGCTATGGAATCATTTACATTAACCCGCGTGGAGATGTCCTCTCTTCTGCTCTCATTGACCGGCGAGTCCGATCATACACCGCTGCATATTTTACAGAACGCATGGGGTAAGCTTCACCGTCAGGAAATGAAGGAGGGCACATCGCTGAGCGCGTTATTGACCACGGATATTCCGGCTATTCTGCAAAAAATCATCCGCGGAGGAAAAGCAAAAGGGCTGTCCCTTCAGGAAATAGCCGCTCTAGGAGCGCTAATAGAGTATTCCACAATTTCCATTACCGCTATGCAAAACTGGGTGAAACGCGATTTCAAAGAATATCTTGGAGCGCCAAGAGAAGGGAAAAAGTATTCGATCAATCAGGCGGCTATGCTGTTTATGATCGAGGATCTGAAATCATCGCTTGACTTTCAGAGTATTCGCCGGTTGTTTTGCAAGCTGTTTTTGAAGCCGGAACAGGATGACGACGATTTGCTGAAGCCTGTAGAGCTGTACGGCGCCTATGCCCTGTTGTTCGAAGAGAACAGGGAAGCAGGCGGTCAGGCCGAAGAACGGAAGCCGGAACCTTTACGGGACAGGCTGTGGAGCGGGGGAAGACTGGCGCTGGCCGCCGAACAAGCGGTTTGTCAGCTCTCTCACCTGAACCCTCCTCAGCGGGAAACCGTGCGAAACTCGCTGTTAATTGCGGCGGTTTCCGTTCAAGCCTGTTATTTTCAGGCGCTGGCCAGACAGTATTTCAACGCGTCTCTGTTCCTGGACTTCTAACCAAAGGTAAGACGAAAGGTTTCAATCCAAACAGGGAAAGTTATATACAATTAACCAAGACGGAAATTTAGGGGGACTCAAGCGTGGAAGCAAAAGCTGGTACATTGCTAACAAGCCCGAAGCAGCGCAAGCTGCTCTTCAGTGCGGGCCTCAGCTGGATGTTCGACGCCATGGACGTCGGGATGATTTCTTTTGTCGTTGCGGCGCTGGCCAAGGAATGGAGTCTGAGACCTGGACAGATCGGTCTGTTGACCAGCATCAATTCGCTGGGTATGGCTGCTGGAGCCGCTGCGGCGGGAATTCTGGCCGACAAATACGGACGGAAAAATATTCTGCTCTGGACGCTGATCATTTTCTCGGCCGCCACCGGGTTGTCCGCTCTGGCTGCGGGGTTTGCACTATTATGCGTATTGCGATTCATTGCCGGCTTCGGCCTTGGCGGCGAGCTTCCGGTTGCCTCCACACTCGTGTCCGAGAGCGTCGAGCCGAAGGATCGGGGCCGCGCGGTCGTTCTGCTCGAAAGCTTCTGGGCCGTAGGGTGGATTGCCGCCGCTCTGATCGCTTATTTTGTCATTCCTGACTACGGCTGGAGGCTTGCTCTCGTGATCGGGGCGGTCCCGGTGCTGTATGCCCTGTATCTCCGGCGGGCGATCGAAGATTCTCCCCGGTTTGCTGGAATTCGCAAGGCTCCCGTTCCTTTTACCAAGCGGTTCGCCTCGGTATGGTCGGCGGAATACATCAGATCGACAGTCATGCTCTGGATTTTGTGGTTCACTGTTGTTTTTTCCTATTACGGAATTTTCCTGTGGCTGCCGTCGGTAATGGTGCTGAAGGGCTTCAGCCTTGTGCGGAGCTTTGAATACACGCTGATCATGACGCTGGCCCAGCTTCCCGGTTATTTTACCGCCGCCTATTTCATCGAGAAGTTCGGCCGCAAATTCGTGCTGATCGTCTACCTGTTCTTTACTGCAGTGAGCGCGGCCTGGTTTGGCTTCGCCTCATCCGAGGGAATGCTGATCGCCGCAGGCGTATGCCTGTCCTTCTTCAACCTCGGCGCCTGGGGCGGAATGTACGCGTACACGCCGGAACTGTATCCGACGGCGATCCGCTCAACGGGTGTCGGAATGGCCGCTTCCTTTGGCCGGATCGGAGGGATCATCGCACCACTGCTCGTCGGCGTGCTGGTGGAGTGGTCCGTGAGCATTCAAGCCATTTTTCTGCTGTTCTTCGTTACGGTTATTATCGGCGCCGCCGCTGTACTGTTTCTTGGAAAGGAAACGAAGGGATTGGATTTGCAGTAACCAATGAGGGTTGGTCTCGCATTAGTCACATTTGCGCAGCCAACCTTCTGCTATTTTTAAAAACTCATCAAAATACCCATAAAATTCTTCCTTGTTCGCCAAATGAACGTTGTGATCAGGATGCGACACTTCACGGGCGACACAATGGGGGAGAAGAGACTGCATTTGGAAAAAATCCTCGTCGGAAACGGCATCATTCCTTTTGGCCCGGATTAACAACACCGGACATTGTATCTCCGGCAGGAGATGAAACCAATCGACATCATGCGCCATTCCCGCGGCCATAGCATGGGAACTGAACTGCATCCGGTATCCCTCAACCGTTTCGACGAGACTATTCATGAAATATTGATAGCTCAGTTCGGAATCAGTGAACTTCCGGATAAAATTCATCGCTTCGCTCAAGCTGGAAAAAGGCAAAGGCCAATCCCGGGTCAAAGGGTCGACGGCTGGGAACGGGTCTGACGGCGGCGTGCCGGTCTTGGCTAGTCCAGATGCGGATCTGTCGAGAATCGCCAAGGCTTTTACATATTCGGGATACAGCGCGGTTAAATAACCGGCGACCCGTCCGCCCATCGAATGCCCGGCGACAAGCACCGATTCAATTTTTAACTCATCCAATAATTCAACCATGTCTTCCGCCATTTCTTCCGCTGTATAGTTCGATGCGGGTTTACCGCTCAAGCCGTGGCCTCTCTGATCCGGTGCGATAATTCTGTACTGCTGACCATAGCGCTCCATAAAATCGACCCAGGTTTCCGCCCGGCCCCATCTGCCGTGAAGACAAAGTATGGCGGATCCTTCGGTTCGGGTATCCAAATAAAACAGATCGATGTTCTTCAATTTCGCAAGGTTTCGGTGAATTTTTATTTTTACCATTCTTTAGCTTCCCCCTATTCCTCAAAGCAACAGTCTGCGAAGTAATCGTTCCTGCCGAAAAAATCAACATTTCAGTTGTTCTATGAACGCTGCTTCTATTATAATCCGAATAAACGTTCCCCTGTTAGGAAGCAAATCATAGGATTCATGGTATAATGGGAGGAACTAAACGGGCGGTTCTCTGAGCTGCCGGCAATGGAGCGGGATCAATCGATGGCCTATAACAACGAGCCGCATTTCTCGGAGCTGATCTGGGAAGGCGATGAACAAAATATGGCGGTGCCTTCGCGCGAAGACGTTCGGGCGGAGGAGACGAAACGCGCGGCTGCAGCGGAGAAGAACCGGGGGCTGAAGGAGAAAAGCCGGAGCAAGCCCGGGGGTCCCGAACAGCTGAAGCTGTGGGACTTGGAGCTGCCGGACCGGAGAGAAGAACAGCGGAGAGGACGTGCTGAAGCGGTTGTCCCCCAACAAGACAAGACTATTCGTGCAAAAGAGGGCGGAACCCGCGGAGAGGAACGTTCAACTGGGGATTGGAACCGCGCTGTGACAGAAGCGGAGGCCCGAAAGGAACAGCCTTCGGCGGGGCGGGAGACCTCAACGCATCGGAACCGATTTGAAATGGAACGGACAGCGTATCCGTCGGATCGTTCAATCGGAGACGGCGAACAGGCACCCTCTAAACGTCCGGCTACGATGGAAAGCCAGTTCGTGGAGCACGCAAGGGAACTGGCCGGTGATACCGAAGTTTCAGCCGAATTCGTCAAGTTCAAGAGCTACTGGCCGACCTATGGGCACATGACCGGTCCGCAGACGAAATGGTACTTCTATTGGCGTAACGAGGTCAGGCACGGCCGTTATCCCGAAACCGATTTGTCTTATATTTTTCTGCATGTGTACGAGCTGATCAATGGGGTCGGCTGGGAGACGCCGCAGGACGGATATGAACAGCTGTCCCGGCTGTGGGAAGCTTACCGCGACACTTTCAAGCGCCTTGATCACTATCTCGGCGGGTGGATTGCGGATTTTTCTTTTATCCATAAGCTGGACATTCCGCTGCGGGAAATTGTCGTCCGGGCCAAAGGGCTGGGTGGAGATTTGGCGGAAATCGAGCTGATGCGGTGCCTTGCGTCCGCGCCGGAGCAGCTCACTTTACCTGCGCTGTCGCTGATGTCGGATTACGACATGACCAAGTCGAAATTTTATTCAGGTCCGGGCAATGAAGCGCTCGAGCGCTTCGTTCCGCAGGTCGTCGCGCTGGTTGACGCTTATGCGAAGCGCAAGCACGGAAATTCGCTGCTCGAAATGTATCCTCCGGGACCGCCGGTGACGAGGGAACGTTACTTGTTCCGCAGCGCTGTCTACGACATTTCGCTATACGGCTATTCCGTTCTCGTTCCGGTCGTTCGTATAAGCAAATCGCCTTCGCTCAGGAGCCTGATTACCCGGTTGTTCCGGCTTGCCGAGAACAAACTGCGGACGCTAATGGACTATCGGGGCCGCCTGAAAGGAATCAGCATAGATAAAGACATTGAAGAGCTAGTCGGCAAATTTCTGGAACGGGAATTCCGCAAAGCGGAACGTGAAGAAAAAGGGCCGGATATCGTGATCGACAAGGACAAGCTGGAGCGGCTGCGCGGCGACTCCGACGTTGTCCGCCATCTGCTTACGGTGGAAGAGCCCTTAGAAGCTTTGGAGGAGAAGTCCACCTATGGGGATTGGCCTGTGGTGGAGCCGCACGATGTGGACGGTTCTGATGGCATCCTGCCTGTTGAACTATTGGTAGAAGGAGCAGTTCAGGGGCAGCACATTGTCGCAGGCTATGGCGAACCGACAGGATCTGTAGGATATGGGGAAGACGTTTTGGATAGCCGGAAGCCGGAGGAAGATCTTCCGTCTGCAGAGAACGAGGCTGTTAAGGAAGCATCAGCGGCTGCTTTACACGCGGGAGGCGCGGACACATTGGTAACCCAGGGCGAACTCAACAACCCAAAGACCCTGGTTACGTCGCCCGGTTGCGAGTGGGTGGCCATGGCCGAAACTGCGGGAGGTGCAGCCGCTCCGGAAGCGCAGGCGGAACCGATTTTGCTGGAGACAATGGATTCAATGCCCGGCAGCGAGTGGGAAGCTTTGACTCAAGTGCTCAGTCCTTTGCAGCGTGAGGCGGTATTGGCTTTATCCGGACCGGATGGCCCGGCCGAGCTTCGCAGACTTGCCACTGCTCATGCAGCGCTTCCCGACCTGCTGATTGACGAAATCAACGAAATCGCGATGGATGTTATCGGCGATCTGCTGATCGACGGCGAAGAGATCTCGCCCGAGTATGCGTCCTTGCTGCAATATTTGAAGAGGTGACATAAGGCATGAACGAACTGAAAATACCGAAACGAATGACGACGGCGCTTGTCAACTCGATTACAGCGGGCGTTGTACCGCGCATCGGGCTGGAGCATATCGCCGTCGGCCGCCGCGCGGAGATCGAAGCCATCCTACGCGATCTTGACAACATCGCCGAGGGAGGCGCGGCGTTCAAGCTGATTACCGGCAAATACGGCAGCGGCAAAAGCTTTTTACTCCAAATGATTCGCAATTACGCGATGGACCGCGGCTTCGCGGTGGCCGACGCCGATTTGTCGCCCGAGCGCAGACTTGTCGGCACCAAAGGACAGGGTCTGGCCACCTACAAAGAGCTTATAAGCCACTTGTCCACCCGCACCCGGCCGGACGGCGGAGCGCTGGAAGTCATTCTCCAGAAATGGATCTCTTCGCTGCAGCAGAAGGTAATGAATGAACGAGGAGTGGACCCCGGACATCCTTCTTTCACCGGCGAGGTTGAGAAGGAGATTTTTGCCGTCGCCTCCGAAATGCGGAGTCTTGTGCACGGTTTTGACTTCGCCAAAGTTCTGGCGTCTTACTGGAACGGCCACAAGCTTGGGGACGAGGATTTGAAGCAGGAGGCGCTGCGCTGGCTTCGCGGCGAATTCGCGACCCGCACGGAATCCCGGAAGGCGCTGGGCGTCGGCGTCATTATCGATGACGACAACTGGTACGATTACATGAAGCTGTGGGCGGAATTTTCCGCGGCCATCGGCTACAAGGGGCTGCTGCTGTTCATCGACGAAGGTGTCAATTTGTACAAGATTACGAACAGCGTCTCCAGGCAGAGCAATTACGAGAAGCTGTTAACCATGTTCAATGATACGATGCAGGGGAAGGCGGAGTATCTTGGCATTTTCCTTGGCGGAACTCCGCAGTTTGTAGAGGATCACCGGAGGGGACTCTTCAGCTACGAGGCGCTGCGTTCCAGGCTTGTGGCCGGACGGTACGGGGCCGCCGCTCCGAATAATTTCTCGGGGCCGATCATTCCGCTTGAGATGCTGTCCTCAGAGGAAATACTGGTGCTGCTGCAGCGGCTGCGTGATATTCATGCGCTGCATTACGGTTATGCCTCTGTCTTGACTGACGATCAGCTTGTGCATTTTATGGAGGAAGCCTCTTCCAGACTGGGCGCGGACGAGCTACTGACACCCCGTGAGCTGGTGCGGGATTTCATGGATCTGCTGCATACACTTCACAGCAGCCCGGAGACGTCGTTTGAAAGCCTGGTCGGAGAACGGACGGGAACCGGTAAGGCTGAAGGAGACAAAGATACGATGGACGATCTTTTGGCGGAGTTCGAGTTATGAGCGACAATCCGTTTTACCGGCTTGCGCCGTTTATCAAAGAGTTTATTTACAAGAACCGGTGGGAGACGCTGCGCGAAGCGCAGGTGGACGCGTGCCGGGTGCTGCTGGAGTCGCCGGACCATTTGCTGATTGCCTCGGGCACTGCGTCCGGCAAAACGGAGGCGGCTTTTTTTCCAGCGCTGACTGAACTGCATGAAAATCCCTCGAACTCTGTCGGCATTCTGTATATCGCCCCGCTCAAAGCGCTGATCAACGATCAGTTCGCCCGGCTGAACGACCTGCTGATCGAAGGCGGCATCCCTGTCTGGCATTGGCACGGCGATGTCCCGCAGGCCGAGAAGACGAAGCTGATGAAGAATCCGTCCGGCGTGCTACAGATCACCCCGGAGTCGCTTGAGGGGCTGCTGATGAACCGTCCAAACGCCATTCCGGCGCTGTTCGGCGATCTTCGCTTCGTCATCATCGACGAAGTGCACGCCTTCATGGGCGCGGACCGGGGAATCCAGGTGCTGAGCCTGCTCTCGAGGATTTCCCGCATGGCGGGCTGCTCGCCGCGCCGGATCGGGCTGTCCGCGACGCTCAGCGATTATGAGACCGCTACCCGCTGGCTTGCAGCAGGGACGCGGGAGCGTGTGCAGGTGTCCGCACCCCAGGGCGGGCGGAGACTTCGTTTGAGCGTCGAGCATTTTTCCTTTCCGGACGCCAGGGACGAGAAACAGGCTGAGCAGCTGGAGCTTGCCCGCAAAGCCTATTTCGACTACATATACGACCATACCCGGCTGAAAAAAGCGCTGGTATTCACCAACAGCCGCACCGACGCGGAAACGGCGATTCTGGAAATGAGGCGCATCGCGGCGAGGAGCCAGGAGCCGGACGTGTTCCACGTCCATCACGGCAGCATCTCCGCGATGCTGCGGGAGGAAGCGGAGGCCGCCCTGCGCCAAGGCCCCGGACCGGCGGTCGCCGCGGCGACGCTTACGCTGGAGCTGGGCATTGACCTTGGCGAGCTGGAGCGGGTCATGCAGCTCGGGGCGCCTTACAGCTGCTCCAGCTTCGTGCAGCGGCTCGGCCGCTCGGGGCGCCGGGGTGACGCTCCGGCGGAGATGATGTTCGTCACACCGGAGGAGGAGGACGAGGACGCCCAGCTTCCGGCGCGCATGCCCTGGACGCTGCTCCGGGCGATTGCCGTCATTGAGCTGTATGTGCGCGAGAAATGGGTTGAGCCGCTGACCGTCCGCAAGCTCCCGATGGGCATCCTGTATCACCAGACGATGAGCATCCTGAAGAGCATGGGAGAGGCTGAGCCGGAAGATTTGCGGGAGGCCGTTCTTTCGCTCCCTTCGTTTCAGCATTTCAGCGAAGACGATTATGACGCCTTCATGGCTTACCAGCTGGGAATGGGCCAGATTGAGCAGATGGATGAAGGCAGTCTCCTGATCGGACTCGCGGGGGAGAAGATCGTCAATAACTTCCGCTTTCTGGCGGTCTTCAAGGACGACGAGGAGCATGTTGTATATAACGGCACGGAAGAAATCGGCTCGATTACAACCGTGCCGCCTCCCGGTTACTGCTTCACCCTTGCAGGCAAGCTGTGGAAGGTGGAAGAGGTGGACAACCGCCACAAGGCCGTGTATGTGAAATCGTCTCGCGGCAAAGTCGGTACGTTATGGCTTGGTGCCGGCGGCGACGTGCATACCCGGATCATGACCAAAATCCGGGAGATACTTGGCGATACGGCCCTTTACCAGTATCTTGCACCCCGAGCAGCAGCCCGGCTTGAGCGGGCCCGGCGGCTCGCCAGAGAAAGCGGGCTGCTTGAGCGATCCGTGCTTCCGGCGGGCGGCGACTCGCTGTTCATCCTGCCCTGGGCGGGCAGCCGGACTTTCCGCACGCTGGAGCGGCTGCTTAAGCATAAGCTGACGCGCCCGCTGGCCTTACGCTCGGTTGTCCCGATGGAGCCTTATTACATGGTCGTCGCTGGAAAGGCGGACACCGATTGGCTGGAGGGTGCCATCCTGGAAGCAGGCTCCGCCGGACTTGACCCGCTGGAACTGCTGGCACCAGGCGAAGCTCCCTATTTGGGGAAATATGACGAGTGGATTCCCCAAGACCTGCTGCGCAAAGCTTTTACGGTGGACGGTCTCGACGTTCCGGGCTTACATGAGATGGTAAAGCGCTGGCAGAAGGGATAGGACACTTAGTAATGTACGCTGAAGATTCGGTTGGCTATATCAGAGCTGCACAGAGATACGCTTGGCTAAACCGCAATGTCTAACAGCATGGACGATCGCACTATGTTTTTCACTATGTTGAATAGCATATAGGGGTGGCAATAGGGTATGTCGCTTGTCGGACAACAAGGAGGATGCATCAGGCTAAGTCGCTGCGTCTGAACAGTATGGAGGATGTACCAGAATATGTCGCTAAGTCCGAACAGCTTGGAGGATGCAATAGACTATTTCGCTAAGTCCGAATAGCTTGGAGGATAAGCTGATCTATATCACTGTATCCGAACCGTTTGGAGGATGAACCAGTCTATGTCTCAATGTCCGAACTGTATGGAGGATCTAGTTGACCAACACGTTCATTTCCATGAACGGGAAAACCTCCCTTTTATTCACCCGAAAAAAGGCTATATCAGCCGATAAACAGGAAAAACTCCAGATTAATAGCAAATTTTGCCTGATTTCGAACGATATCGGCCAATTATAAGGGAGTTTTTCCGTCTTAAGCCTGAAATCTGTCTCTTTTTCCAAAATAAAAGGGAGGATTTCCGCTTCATCCTGTCAAGTGCGATAGGTCACTTCGTCCTGTCAAGTGCGATAAGTCGCTTCGTCCAGTCAAGCGCGATAGATCACTTCATCTAGTCGAGTCCGTACAGGCCGCTTCATCCAGTCGATTCCAATTTCCGTTTCGTTCAATCCAATCCTGTCGAGCCCGATAGGCCGAATCATTACACGGCTTCCCCTATGTGCCCATCAAGCGTAACCTGAAAAAGTTAAAAAACTCCCGATCCGCCGAGAGCAGAAAGGGAGTTTTCACTTTAAATTGTCTATCTGCCGGACATCCTGTGCGTTTATAGCACCAGAGAGCCTACAATACCTCCAAGAATACCGGCGGCCATGACCGAGAGGAAGACGAACGCCAAGACCCGGCGCGGAAATGAACGGTATACCATAAGCAGGGATGGCAGGCTGATCGTCGGCAGCGTCACAAGCAGCGCCCCGGCAACGCCCGTTCCGAATCCGAACGAAAGAAAGGTTCCGATAATCGGAATTTCAGCGGCGGTTGGAATCACAAACAAGGTGCCAGCGATCGCGAAAATAATGACGGCGAGAATGCCACTGGCCACGCCCGCTCCAAGAGACGGGAACATCCAGGCCCGCGCCGCTCCAAGCAGGAGAACCGTAACGATATAGGCAGGCACGACGGCAAAAAGCATTTTTCCCGCAGCGGCGATCCAGCGAAGCAGAAGCGGTCCTTCATTTGCGGCAGATGGCTTCACCGGCTCGGCAATCGCCCCCGGAACCGCCGTATCTCCAGCGAATTTATTGGCGAAGTAGCTGATGCCGAACGTAATGGCAATTCCGAATACGATCCGCATCAACGTAAATTTCCACGACAGTACAAAGGTCATGAAAATGAGGGTAGCCGGATTAAGGACCGGATTGCCGATCCAGAACGCGAGCGCGGCGCTTACCGATACATTCTTCTTCCGCAAACCGACGGCAATCGGCGCGGCGCAGCATGAGCACATCATACCGGGGATTGATGCCAGTCCGGCGAGTGCCGTACTCTTGAAACTGGCCTTGCCGAGAACGCGCAAAAGCCACTGGGACGGGATAAGCACCTGGACGAGCGAGCCCAGCAGAATGCCAAGCACCGCGGCTTTCCATACCGATTTGAAATAGGCAGCCGCATAATCCAGCGCAGCTTGCAGCGAAGGCGCGGGAGCCGCGGCTTCCTTGCCGGTCAAAATGGAAGAACCGATCGAATGCTCGGCGGCCGCCTTAAACGCTTTATGGTAGTAGGGCCACCACTTAACGTAGGTGAGACCGGCTATAGCGATAACCAAAAAGATTACCGCTAGCGCTACAGCCTTGAACTCTCCAGATTTTTGGGGCACCGATGAACTGCTTGTTGCTGGTGACATAACAATAAATGACCTCCATCTGTTTAAACTCGAAATGTCACAATTATAACATAGCAGGGAAGCTGGAAAAGCTTTATTTTGCGAAAATATACAAGATTGATGTAAAATATTAGGTACTGTGGTTTTTGAATTCATTCCTAAGGAGTTGAGTCTTTCATGTCTCAAACCGAAACAATAAAGCTGACCTCATTATCCAGCAAAGGAGGATGCGGCTGCAAAATTGGCCCGGCCGATCTCATGCAGGTGATCCGGAATTTGCCGAAATCGGTACCGAACCCGAATCTGCTGGTCGGACTCGATACGAGTGACGATGCCGGTGTCTACAAGCTGACCGATGACTTGGCGCTGGTTCAGACGGTGGACTTCTTTACACCGATTGTCGATGATCCGTATTCGTTCGGCCAAATCGCCGCCGCCAACGCGCTGAGCGATATTTATGCCATGGGCGGTAAGCCGCTGACCGTTCTCAACATAGTCGCCTTTCCGATTTCTACGCTGGATAAAAGCATTCTGGCCGACATTCTGCGCGGCGCTGCGGACAAGGTGAGCGAAGCGGGCGCGACGCTGGTCGGCGGCCATTCCATCGATGACAAAGAGCCCAAATTCGGCCTTGCAGTAACCGGGCTTGTGCATCCGGATCAAGTCCGGACCAATGCCGGCGCACAGCCGGGGGACAAGCTGATCCTGACCAAGCCGATCGGAGTCGGCATACTGACCACCTCGATCAAGAAAGGGCGCCTGTCCCCGGAAGAAACCGCGCGGCTGACGGCAGTCATGTCCACACTCAACAAAACGGCGGCCGAAGTGATGGGCTTCTATGAAGTTCACGCCTGCACGGACGTTACGGGCTTCGGCCTGCTCGGACATGCTTCGGAAATGGCGAAGGGCAGCGGGAACGGACTCGTCATCTGGAAAGACGCCGTTCCGGTGCTGCCTAGAGCGCGCGAGCTGGCGGAGGAAGGCTTCGTTCCCGGAGGAACGCGCAACAACTTCGCCCATCTGGAAGGCACGGTCATCTATCCTGAATCGCTGGATCAGATCGGCCGTTATCTGCTGTGCGATGCCGTCACCTCAGGAGGATTGCTGATATCCGTGGCCGGTCACGAGAGCGAATCGCTCCTTGCAGATCTGGCAGCCGCCAGCGTAGAAGGAGCTATCATTGGAGAAGTTACCGCCGAAAATCCGGGACTGATTACGGTGATCTAAGACATAAGAAGGAGAGAGAGCATTGTTTCAGGATATTTCGCTCGAAGAGCTTCGGGCGCTACAAGCACGCAAAGAGATGATTATCATCGATGTCCGCTCCCCATCCGAGTACAGAGATTCAACAATTCCCGGCAGCCTGAATATTCCTCTCTTCGACGACGCGGAGAGGGCGGAAGTCGGCACGCTGTACAAGCAGACAAGCATTCAGGCGGCCAAAGACCGCGGGCTGGAGCTGGTCTCCGCCAAGCTCCCGGCATTTATCCGGCAATTCGGGGAAATTTCAGGGAATAAGGCGGTGTTCTGCTGGAGAGGGGGCATGCGAAGCCGGACGACTGCGACTCTGCTCTCCTTGATGGACATCCATGTGTACCGTCTGACCGGAGGATACAAAGCCTACCGGAAATGGGTCGTCGAGACGCTGGAATGCTATGATTTCAAGCCGCATTCCTATATCATTAACGGCAATACCGGAACGGGCAAAACGGCGCTGCTGCACCGTCTTCTCCATCACGGGAATCCCGTGATCGATCTGGAAGGCTTGGCGGGGCACCGGGGCTCGATCTTCGGACAGGTTGGCCTTCAAGCCAACAACCAGAAGACTTTCGACAGCCTGCTGCTGGAGCAGCTGATCCAGCTTGAACAATCGCCGTATGTGCTGTTTGAAGCGGAGAGCATGCGGATCGGGAAGGTTGTCATGCCGCCGTTCATGGGCCGGCAGAAAGAGACCGGTACCCAGATTCGAATCGAAATGCCGCTTGAAGCCAGGGTTGCGCAGATCATGACGGATTATCGGCCCCATGAGCATCAGGAAGAGATTCTGGCGGCGTTCCGCAGAATCAAATCCCGTATTCATGTGCCCATTGCCGCAGAAATCGACCGGTGCCTGATTTCCGGAAACTTCGAGAATGCGGTCCTGTTGCTGCTGGAGCATTATTATGACCCGAAATACGACTATACCGCCGAACAGTACGGCGAATCCGAAAAAATCACGCTGACCGTAAACAATGTGGATGAAGCCGAAAAGGCGGTAGCCGCTTTGCTGCAGGAACGTCATTTCGGGTCTTCGAGCCTTGTAGAACGGCGTTTGCATGTGTAAGGAACGGCCACAACCCGGTCTTCAGTGGTGAAATTTCACTTATTAAGCTTGGATTACTCCGCATGAATCTTTAATCCCCGGACCCCCGGGGATTTTTTGTTGTTCTTATTTTAGACTCATATCCGGTGAAATCTATCATTTGACAACGGCTGATATAATATAAACTAAACGATAGCCGCTATATTATTTGTAGCTGGAAACGGAGGATAAACCGCTATGACTTCTTCCATTGCCGAAATGGATTCCGGCAGACACAGGAGGGGATTATCGAGCGGCCTGATTCTTATGCTCGCCATAACGTCCGGACTGGGCGTAGCCAACCTTTATTACAATCAGCCGCTGCTGGCCGACATTGGACGCGCCTTCAGCGCGTCTCCGAGCGAGGTCGGATATGTCTCCATGTTCACGCAAGTCGGCTATGCCTTGGGCATGCTGCTGTTCGTGCCGCTTGGGGATATCCGCGAAAAACGCAAACTCATTTCACTGCTGCTGATCTGTGTCGCCCTGTCATTGGTGGGCTTTGCCGAATCCCGCAGTCTTGGGTGGATGTATTTCGCCAGCTTTGCGATCGGCTTCACGACCGTTGTTCCGCAGATCATTGTTCCGCTGGCGGCGCAGCTGGCACAGCCGGAGGAGAGAGGAAGGGTCATCGGGACGGTCATGAGCGGCCTGCTGTTCGGTATTCTGCTTGCCCGCACCGTTTCGGGCATTGTCAGCGACCTGTTTGGCTCGAGATCTATGTACTGGATTGCGGCTGTCTGTATGCTGCTGCTTTCCCTGCTCATGTATCGCCAGCTCCCCGCCACGAAGTCGCAGGTGTCGTCCTCTTACGGCGCGCTTCTTCGCTCCATGCTTCAGCTCGCCCGGAAGTACGCCACCCTGCGCGAGGCTTCCCTGATCGGCGCCTGCATGTTCGGCAGCTTCAGCGTGTTCTGGACTTCGCTGACCTTCTTTCTGGAAGGCCCGCCTTATCATTACACCAGCTCGATTGCCGGGCTGTTCGGTCTCGTCGGCGTCGCCGGTGCGGCCGGAGCGCCGGTCGTCGGCCGGCTGGCTGACAAAATGCCGCCTTATAGAATCATCGGCGTACTTATTCTGCTGACGCTGTTATCATTCGTACTGTTTGGCTTGACCGGCTTCTCCATCGCCTTTCTGATTGCCGGCGTTGTCATTCTGGATCTGGGTATCCAGGGGACGCAGGTCAGCAATCAGGCAAGAATCTATGCCCATGAGCCCGCTGCCCGAAGCCGCATCAACACGGTGTTCATGGTCAGCACCTTCGCCGGCGGCTCTATCGGCTCTACGCTGGGTAGCTTCGCGTGGCATACCTGGGGCTGGACAGGCGTCTGCCTGGCCGGCGGCGGCCTGGTCTTCGCCGCGTTTGCTGTATGGTCCCTACACCGCCTGACCGGACGAAAGCCGCAGTGCGCATGACATACGGGTCATGCTGAACTCTGCCAGAATAAACCTGCCCTATGGCATCAGACCGTAGGGCTCACATCCCAGGATGCACAAATACTCACAATATAAGGTCGCGGTCTCCGTCCGATTCCCCTAAAATGGAGTAAGCCCGCTTCGGTATTCGCTTGGTGACTGTCCGAACCAACTGCGGAACTGCTTGGAGAAGTAGAGCGCGTCGTTGAACCCGACGGATGATGAGACCTCATCTATCGTAAGCGCTCTGCTGGCTAGCAATTCCTTTGCTTTGTCCATCCGGATCTTCATCAGATACTGCTTGGGGGACAGACCCGTCCGTTCTTTAAAAGCTTTGGAGAAATGGGCCCGGTGATAGCCCAATGAGGATGCGATCTGGCCGATGCCGAGCTGCTGATGATACTGCAGGGATATCCAGCGTATAGCTTGCTCAACCTGCCGGTCGATCACCTCTGGTGGTTGTGCCGCTCCATTCTCCAGATTACGGCTGACAAGCCCCAATCGGTGAAGCAGCAATCTCATCCAGCCCGACGCCTCCAGGCTTTCCAGCCCGGGGTAGGGCGATTGGAGAAAAGACAGCCGAATCCTTTGGTATAAGGATTGCAGAGCGGCGGCATCGGCGCCCTGAAGCACCGGCTTCTCCGGACTGAGCCCTGCTTCCTTAAGCAGCCGCAAAGCCTGCTCGCCCTGAACCGCCGCCCACACGTAATTCCAGGGCGTCTGCCGATCGGATTCATAGCTGAACAATTCGCCCGGCGTAATGAGAAACGTGTCGCCCGCCTGGCATACATAAGCATGACCCTCGCTTACAAACACTCCTTGACCGGACAGGATTGTATGAATCAAATAGTAATCGTGAACGGAAGGGCCGACTTTATGGCCCGGCTTCGGACTGCCCTCTCCGCTGAACAGAACCGTAAGTTCTCCCGCTTCGGGCTGCAGGTTAATGCCGATTTCAAATTGAAAATGGTCAGAATTCATGAGATCCTCCAGCTTTAAAATGCCTGTATTTTTCGCTAACGCTTAATTAAAGTATACGACAAAACTCCATATGGTCCTTTTATTCCTCCATATAAATTCCTAAGGTTCTGCCCTATAGTAGGAAGAGAAGAAAGGGAACGAAATCACCGGAACACCGCAATTTTCCTGGGTCTTTCAAAGCTTATTTTACAACAAATGCGCTGTGATCCCGTATTCGTCTCCCGACATAAGGAGGAATAGAGTCAATGTCAAAAATTACATTCATCGGAGCAGGAAGCACGGTTTTCGCCAAAAATGTACTGGGTGACTGCATGATGACGCCCGCGCTTCAAGGATTTGAACTGGCGCTGTACGATATTGATGCCCGGCGGCTATCGGATTCGGAGAATATGCTCCTTAACCTGAAGCAGAGCAGCGGCAGCACCTGTGAGATCAAGGCCTACACCGACCGCAAAGAAGCGCTGCGCGGTGCCAAATATGTGGTTAATGCCATTCAAGTGGGCGGTTACGATCCCTGCACCATCACCGATTTTGAAATTCCGAAGAAATACGGCCTGCGTCAGACGATTGCCGACACTGTCGGCATTGGCGGCATTTTCCGCAACCTGCGCACGATTCCGGTGATGCTCGATTTTGCCAAGGATATCCGTGAAGTGTGTCCGGACGCGCTCTTTATGAACTATACGAACCCGATGGCCGTGCTGACGAATGTGATGAACACTTACGGCGGCGTGAATACCGTCGGCCTGTGCCACAGCGTGCAGGTATGCGTGCCGCATATGTTCGAGCATCTGGGCCTGGAGCAGGAAGGCGTTAAGACGAAGATCGCCGGAATCAATCATATGGCATGGCTGCTTGAAGTTATGAAGGACGGGAAGGATCTGTACCCGGAAATTAAAAGACGGGCCGCCGAGAAGCAAAAGGAACCGCATAGCGATATGGTCCGTTACGAAATTATGCAGAAATTCGGCTACTACAATACCGAGTCTTCGGAGCATACGGCGGAGTATCATCCTTATTTCATCAAGCGGAACTATCCCGAGCTGATCGACCGCTTTCAAATTCCGCTGGACGAATATCCGCGGCGCTGCGTGGATCAAATCGAGCGTTGGGAGCATATGCGCGAGGAGCTGGTCAATAACCGCAACCTGGTGCATGAGCGCTCGCATGAGTATGCTTCGTATATCATCGAGGCGATGGAGACGAACGTTCCATACAAAATCGGCGGCAATGTCATGAACACCGGCCTCATCACCAACCTGCCAAGAGAGGCTTGCGTGGAGGTGCCATGTCTCGTCGACCGCAGCGGAATCCAGCCAACCTTTATCGGTGATCTGCCGCCACAGCTTGCGGCGCTGAACCGTACGAATATTAATACCCAGCTTCTGACCATCGAAGCCGCTATCACGCGGAAGAAAGAGCATATTTATCATGCAGCGATGCTCGATCCCCATACGGCGGCAGAGCTGTCCATGGATGACATCGTGAGCATGTGCGACGTTCTGATTGCCGCTCATGGCGGTTGGCTCCCGAGCTATGAATAAATCACCTGAATAGCCGCCTAACGATCAGAGACCCGGTCTTTTTCAAGACTCCGGGTTTCTTTGTTTAATGGAGGTCATAATGGACAAACCAAATCCATATCCCTATAACAGGTCATTTTATGGGCAAAGGGGAGATTGGATTGAACGAATTCGTTGCCAGGTCGCTGGATGAAATACGATTTTGGTCCAGAATAATGAAGGAGCACTCCCTGTTTCTCGGATTGGGCTTCAGATGCGAGGATACTCAGCTAAAAGAGGAGGCCAACCGGTTTTATAAGATTTTCGAGGATATTGAGAGGAGAGCCCACGAATTTCAGGTCAATACCGATCCACAAACGATTCAAGCATTTAATACCGAAGTATCCATTGCCGCGACACAGATTTGGGCGTTTAAACGAAGGGTGCTTGGATTGATCCTGCGCTGCAAGCTGCCCGGACAAACCAACTTCCCGCTGCTGGTAGACCATGTGAGCCGGGAAGCGAATTATTTCAGAAACCGCCTGATAGAACTCAATACGGGGAATCTCGAGCCGCTGCCGGATGCGATTATCGATGAAAATGTATTCTTCTTGAAAATCATGGCCGATCACGCCAAATTCATCGGTCATTTGCTCGACCCGTCCGAACGGAAATTGGTAGAACAGGCGCGGGAGTTCAGTCAAGATTTTGATATGCTGGTGTTCCAAGCGACCGATTTAAGCAGCATGCGCCCTCAATCTCAAACCGTTCCGCTGCTCAGTCAATTCGTCGATGAGAACAAGGTCTCGGTCCAATCCTTGCGCGATTTCAAGAAAACGGCGCGTGATTTAATCAATGAATGCCGGATCAAAAGCATTATTCATCCGTTGCTCGCAGACCATGTATTCCGCGAAGCGGAACGGTTCCTGTTTATTCTCGATATGTTCGAGCGGTCTTTATCGGGCGCCAGGGTAGACAAGAAGGAAATTCTGCATTAGGTAACTCCACTAACAAAATAGTCAGTACGCATGCCGGCAAAATTCTGTTTTGCTGCATGCTTTTTTTTTGACAACCTCCTGAAAAGAAGTATAATTACGATGAAAAAATAGCATTTATTTTACAATAGAGAAAGCCAGGGGATTTGTCTTGAAAATACTGACTTTGAATGCCCATGCGTGGATTGAAACCGACCAGATTAGGAAGATTGAGCAGTTGGCTTCTTTTATCCGGGAGCAGGAGATTGATGTTATTGCTTTGCAAGAGGTCAACCAAACCAAGGCAGAGCAGGCGCTGCCAGGCGGCGTTTTGGAACGCTATTTTGAGGCGGAACCTGGAACAGTGATCAAACAGGATAATTATGCCTTCGTACTGCTGCAAAAGCTCGGGCTGCCGTACTACTGGACGTGGATACCGGTTCATACCGGATTTGTAAAATACGACGAAGGGCTGGCGATCTTGGCCCGCACCCCCATTATCGACGGCTTCAGCGAATACGTGTCGGTTATCCGAGATTTTGAGAATTATCGAACGCGGAAGATAGTTGGTGTCAAGACGGAGACCGGCGGCGAGGAAGCCTGGTTTGTCAGCGGTCATTTCGGCTGGTGGAGCGACGAAGTAGAGCCTTTCCGTAGGCAATGGGATGCCGCGCAGGCGAAGCTCGACACGCTGAAGGCATTTCCGGTGTTTGTCATGGGCGACTTCAACAATGTGGCGGAAATTCGGAATGAGGGCTATGATTACGTCACCCAAAAAGGCTGGAATGATCTCTACGCATCCGCAGTGATCAAGGATGACGGAGCCACGGTCACCAAAGCGATCAAAGGCTGGGACGATAACGAGGGCAAACTGCGGATCGATTATATTTTTTCTAACCGGCCAGTTCAGGCCAAATCCTGCCATGTCGTCATGAACGGCATCAGGGGCACGGTCGTCTCCGATCATTTCGGGGTTGCCGCCGAGCTGTAAGTTTCTCTTCAGAGCGGACTTACAATTCCGAATGCAAATATTTAAAGCGCTCACACTCTTTGTTTGACTGAAATTATACGATTTTTGTCACAAAATAGCTGACATCCTCAATTTACATTAACCCCCCCAGGGGGATATTATTGTGAGAACAATTCTCATTATTTGTGATTATACTTGGGGAGGGAACAGAGAAGTGGGAGAAGTCATACTGGGAAGTGAACAAGAGGAGAAAAGGCCGTTAAAGGCAGTCTGGGAGCAGCATGGAGGCTTGATCATCGCGGCGGCCTGTCTGCTGTTTATCGGACTAGCCTGGATCATGGGCAGAAACGGATTGCAGTCGGGAGAAATTATCTTTTTCATTCTCGCCTATATTGTCGGCGGTTACCGGAAGGCTTGGGAAGGGCTGGAGACCCTGATTAAAGAAAAGGATCTGGATGTCGACCTCCTTATGGTCGTCGCAGCATTGGGGGCTGCCGGCATCGGATACTGGCTCGACGGCGCGATTCTGATCTTTATTTTTTGCCTGAGCGGCGCGCTGGAGGATTATACGATGGAGAAAACGAATCAGGACATCGCCTCCATACTGAAATACCGGCCGGAAGAGGCGGTTCTCCTTAAAGACGGCGGAGAGGTCAAGATCCGGGCGGCTCAGCTGCAAAAAGGCGACATCGTGCTCGTCCGGCCGGGTGAACGAATTCCCTGCGACGGCCATATCCTGGAGGGGCAATCGGCGGTAGACCAATCCTCCATCACAGGCGAATCCATTCCCGTCGATCTTTCCGCCGGCGATACGGTCTTTGCGGGGACGATCAATGGACAGGGGGCGCTGCGGATTCATACCGATACTGGTGCGGAAGATACACTGCTGGCCCGGATCATCCATCTTGTGCAGGAAGCCAAGAACGAGCTGCCGCCAAGCCAGCTGTTCGTGGAGCGTTTTGAAGGCATCTATGCCAAAACTGTGGTGGTGGCCGCACTGCTGCTGATGATCGCGCCTCCGTTTGTCTTGGGCTGGTCCTGGGAAAGTACGGTTTACCGGGCGATGATCTTCCTTGTAGTCGCTTCACCATGCGCGCTTGTCTCTTCCATCATGCCTGCGATTCTGTCCGGCATTTCGAATGCCGCCCGCAAAGGCGTGCTGTTTAAGGGCGGGGTTCATTTGGAGCAGATAGGGGAAGTGAAAGTCGTCGCTTTTGACAAAACGGGGACGCTCACGGTTGGAAGACCGAAGCTGACGGACAGCATTCCTTCCGAAGGCTTCAGCGAACAGGAGCTGCTTACGCTTGCCGCTTCGCTGGAGTATCTGTCCGAGCATCCGATCGCCAAGGCTATTGTCGGTCATGCCAAAGACGCGGGGCTTTCGCTGGAATCGGCGTCGGCAATGCAGGCTGTACCGGGAATGGGCGTCAGCGGAACCGTTAACGGCAGGAACTGCCGCATCGGCAAAAAGGAGCTGCTTGAAAACCTCAAAATAGAAGATGCAGTGCTGGAAACAGCGGACAAGCTTGAAGCGGACGGCAAGACGGTGATCTTCGTGGAGACGGATGGCACGCTTGCCGGAATGCTGGCGGTGCAGGATGTTCTGCGTCCCGGCGTCCGGGAAGCCGTCATGAAGCTGAAGAGCATGAATAAAAAGGTCGTTATGCTTACCGGTGACGCCAAGCTTACGGCGGAAGCCATTGGCCGGGCCGCCGGCGTCGACGAGGTTCACGCAGAGCTGATGCCCGATCAGAAGCTCGCGCTGATCCGGCAGTTGACCGAGCGGCACGGCAAGGTTGCCATGGTGGGCGACGGCGTCAACGATGCGCCTGCGCTGGCCGCTTCCGCCGTGGGAATCGCGATGGGCTCCGCCGGAACCGACGTTGCGCTGGAGACGGCGAACGTTGTGCTGATGACGGACGACATTTCCAAAATCCCGTTCGCCATTTCACTTGGACGGCGCGCTCGCAGAGTCATCCGGCAGAACCTCACGTTTGCGCTTGCCGTAATTGCCGTGCTGGTTGTATCCAACTTCTGGGGCGGCATCAATCTGCCATCAGGCGTGGTCGGCCACGAAGGAAGCACGCTGGCCGTTATCCTGAGCGGACTAAGACTACTACGCTGATTTCCTTTGGGCCGAAAGGCAGGAAAATTGCCCCTCCGAAGCGACTCTTGATATAATAGACAACAGCATGGCCGTCATTAGAATCAGCTTAAACAGAGAATAATCGGAGGGGTACGCATATGGGTCAGGATTCCGGTGTTCACGAACACAATTATGAGCATAAGTACCGTAAGCAGATCGTCAACAGATTAGCCCGGATTGAAGGCCATATTCGCGCAGTGAAGGAAATGACCGCCGAGGACCGGGACTGCTCCGAAGTGCTGCTGCAAATCGCAGCCGTACAGAAGGCGCTGGACAAGGCGGCCAAATTGATGCTCAAGGATCATCTGGAGAACTGTGTCGTCCAAGCTGTTCATCACGGCAATGAAGGCAAAGTGCTGGAAGACCTCACCAAAGCGCTGGACAGCTACATCCGGTAATAACCAAATATTCAGACATGCCCCGATTACCTCTCGGGGCTTTGTTTTTTTTTTTGCATAATTTTCGCGTATGGGTAATTAATAATATAAACGCTTGAATACAAAGGAGCCTACAAATGAACCCAGACCCAGTTGTGCTAATCGTATCATCCGCGTTCGGAGACGGTCATGTCAAAGTGGCTCAGGCAATTGAGCAGTCGTTTCGGGCAAGAGGCGTTGACCGTGTGCACATTGTGGACCTTTTTGCCCGTGTTCATCCCTGGCGGAACGGGGTTTCCCGGGCTTTTTATTTAAAGAGCGCTATCTATGCTCCAAATCTTTACGGAATCATGTACAATATGACACGTAAAATGAAGCCGGATTACCCGTTAGGGCAATTTTTGCATTCCATGGAAGCATAAAGTAAGGAAATTCCTGAATGGCTTGCGGCCGGATCTAATTATTCACACCTATCCGTATTTAGCCTTTTCACAGCTTGGAATTGAGTCCTGCAGACAATGTTCCGATTTTTACGGTTCTGACCGACTATTGCCTGCAGGGAAGATGGTTTCATCCCCGCACCATAAAGTATTTTAACCCCAGCGAAAGTATCAAGCTGGAACTGATGAAGGTTGGCGTAGCCGAAGAAAGGATCTCGGTCAGCGGAATTCCAGTCCGTGCGGCATTTGCTGAGTCCGCAGATCATGCTGTGCTGATTCGGAAGCATGGGCTGCGGGAAGACCGGCTAAATATTCTGTTATCTGCGGGGGCCAACGGCGTTTCCACCAAGGTTCGTAAAATATTAAAAAGCGTGCTGGAGCATACCGATTTCGAATCCATTGTACTCTGCGAAAATAATCAAAAGCTCCGCTTGTCGATAGAGGCGGACTACCGGAATAATAAACGCGTTCATATTCTCGGATATACCGATGAAATCCATGAACTGATGTCCGTCTCCCTCTGTCTGCTGACCAAAGCAGGTAGAATGACCCTTATCGAAGCTTTAGCGCTATCGCTACCCGTTATTGTGTATTGTCCTCTTCCCGGCCAGGAAGCAGGAAACGCAAAGGCGCAATCCCGTCAAAAAGTGCTATATATCGCGAGCACGGAAAAAGAATTGATAGGCCGTCTCCTGCTGCTGGAAATGAAGCCTTACCGCGAGGAAATTACACGTCAGATGAACGACATTTCCCAGAAGAACGCAGCCGAGCGAATTGTAAGCGAGGTCCTGGAGATTCTGGAACACCGTCCTTCATATCTGGGGCAACCGGTACATTCACTGTAAGTGGAAGGGAAAGCGAAGACTGCTTATGGATAACCGCTAATAAGACAGAGGCGCTAGGTACAGCCATCGCCCGCTTGGGTCTGGCTCTCTTTTTCATAGAGTGGGTGGGGGCCTTTATAAACAACTTTTGCAGTGAACCATCTCGGTCTGTTCCACTCCAGACTATCGCTAGCGCTTCTAATCGCGGGGGATCTGCCGCGCTGCTCATGGTGCCCATGGGCAGATTATACGATATGATCGGCGGCAAATGGTTCCTGGTGCTGGGCTTCGCCGTATTTTCAACATCGATGTTCCTGCTGACCTCCGCAGCTTCTTTTGTTAGTGTCGTCGCTCTGGCGCTTATAATGGGCTGCGCCTACGCTACTTTACTCCCTTTCTGGAACGCGCTGATGGCGCGTGATATATACCTGAGAGCTCGGTAGGAAAAGCAGGGGGCTGCTGTTCTCGGTTGAAGGTCTGGGGGCTGTGATCAAGAACTTGGCCGACGCCGAGATTCTTCCGGTTTTTTTAATATAGATCTCTGAGCAGATATTACTATTCAAGCGCACAACAAAGTAGAACTTCCAACTGGCAGTTCTCGGAAGGAAGTTAATGTGAAATAAAGAGGGTGTAGTCACCCCTTTGTAACCGAAGATCCATTCGCTTCAAGTTGTTTAATCATTTGATTCTGTTTACGTTGTTCGCTTTGGGAGCGGAAACGTTCCAAATATTCTTGCCCGAGTTCATCGTAAGGTCGCGTCAAAAATCGGTTAGCGCGGGAGATGGGTAGAAGACTGAAGATCAGATCGTCCGAGGATCTGCCCAGCTTAAATTAAATAAACAGGCGTCGGTAAGCTACCGACGCCTGTTTGCATCCTAGATGTTTTTTCAATGTCAAACAAATGGTCTTGGCCATATCTCCACAAACAAACAAGAGGGTATCTCTTGTTTGTTTGTCTCTCATTTAGCTTGTAGTAATATCTACATGTAAAATACCATCAACTTTCTTAACGTTAACAGTAGCTCCCAGTACTTCAGAAATATATCTCAGTGGCACCATGACACGGTTAGGATAACTCGGCATTACAGGAGCGTTAGGTAATGTCATTTTCTCACCATTGACATAAGCTGTTTTGCTGCCAACAGTTAATTCTATCACCTTACCATCTTCCGACTTAATTGTAACTTTCTTGGCTTGCTTATTCCAGCTAACGGTAGCTCCAAGGTTTTCCGAGACAAATCGAATTGGCACATAAGATGTATTGGTTTCTTGCTCAATATATGGCCCAGCATCATATCCTCCTGTACCATTATCAATCAGAACGTTATTTACTTTAACATCAATAGTAAAAATTGCTCTTGCACTGGTTTGGCAGCTAAAGATAAGCGAAGTTACAAGTAAAGCGGGAAGAATAAGTTTCTTCATCATGATGTGCAATTTCTCCTTTTTGGATTTTACTGAGATTATTTATTTAGTTTACTGAAAAAGTATATTTTTCAGTATGAGTGGAAGTGTTATTTGAATAATCAATTAAACCACCATGTGTCCAAACATCATTACTTAAGCCTGAAATGCTACTAGGATATGCTGTACTAGAACTATTATTGGTAAGAAATCTCATGTTATTCCAGATAGCAGGCGTAGTGAATCCATAATGAAAAGATGTAGTAGTACTAGGTGAATTATTCATAGCGATAGCAGTAACACGTTTAACGGATCTTCCTGAACTCCCTAATCCATTAAAACGAACAACATAAATATCTGAATAGTTTATTTGTTCACGGATTGTTAAGGTAGAATCTGTAGTGTAGTAGTACACTTTATATCCATTAACTGTATCACCATTATTAAATTTCATGCCCCTATAAACATAAGTTTTATCTGTGTTAGGTTGAGGATAACCATTGTCATCCCCTGTTGTTACTGTGTGAGATGCTTTAGCATGAAATATTGGATACCATCCGACTGGGGTCGATTGAGAAACTAATGCTTCAAAACCCACTTCTGCAACTGAATCAACACCAGTATATAAGTAGGCAGTTTCTTGATAATTATACGCACCATTGATATTATAGGTTGGTAATACTACAGAATCTGAAACCACGCCATTATAAATGTTTAACGAAGTACTAGCTGGTGTTTGAAGACGATGAAACGCACCAGTTTCCTTACCAGAGGTATTCCCCTGATTACCTATAAATGATAGCGTAGTAGCATCAAAAAGCAATCCATTAGAAAAACTGCTATCAGTTAAAGTCTGAGGTTCCCCTTCATATGTAGATCCTGTTGTACTTGTTTCTTTTTGATCAAATTCAGATATTACATCCCCCTTCTTAGAAGAAGTTGCACTAACTAAATCACCATTTTGATTAATATCCAAAATTACAACTTCTGCATCTTCAAGCTTTTGAATGTTTTGTTTTGTTTTACTGTTCACTTTGTTTTTTTCCATAACTCTATCTACAACTTTATTAAAATCTGCGTTATTCAGTTGGGAGATACCTTGTACAGAAGAGAGGTTTGCAGGGTCCATCTGTATTTCTTGTTCAATAGCTTCTTGTATATACTGTGTGTAGATGTTATCTGTATCCTTAGCTTGAGCATTCACTGAAAAAGCTGGTACAGCAGTAGAAAAAATCACCGCTGAAAGTATAATCTTCGTAATTTTAAGCATTTTGCTTGTCCTCCTATTTTTTATGAATTGTGAGTATTATATAGAAAGCTGGCCAGCATTTCTTCGTATTGAAGGACTATTATATGTAAATTTATAACATATATTAACATGTATACAATTATATATCAACCTATTTATTCCAATTAATTCCCATTTAATAAACATAATATAGTAATTATAGAAATAATCACAACCCATTCAAGTAGACTTTCCAATTGTCAATAAGATTGTCGAAATTGTTTTCAGGACGATTTTAATTCAGGCTTCACTGATATCAAACTGCACCTTTGCAGGAGACCACTGAAAAAGTTCCTGAACTCCAAAAAGAGACAGTTTCTCATTTTTTATGAGGAGGCTGTCTCTTTTTTTCGGTATAATTAGCGTAAACAATTGAAGGTTGGTGATCCCGATGCTTCCGAAGCAACAAAGCTTGATCTTGAGTCCGACTTTATAATATACTCATTCCCGGTGAATGGACGAACTGGTGGACTTTACCTTTGTCTACGAGGAACTCAACTAAAGCTATTGCCACGACAACGGACGCACTGCGCAGGACCCGGTCCGGATTTTTAAATATTTGCTACTCAAATCCATCTTCAACAAATGCGGCTCAAGGACATGAAGCTGTCGGATCTGCTCATTGGCAAAACGGTTGAAATCGCCATGGAAAAAGGGGGCATCCGCAGTACATCCATTATTGTAGATGAAACCCATACCAAGGCCAGCTATACCCAAAAATCGCCGCAGGATCTATGTTTCAGCAATGCGAAGCGTTTAAGGCCATGGCCAAAGAACAGTACAAAAAGCAGTCAGGCTCATCTCTTCTTATGAGAGCAAGCAAATAGATGACATTTCATTCGGAAATACGTGAATGATTGTTGTCTTTTTTGATGGATCTCTTTCATCTCTTTGTAAAAGCTATGCTTTTCAGTGGCCCCATACTTTGCTCGGGGCTTTGTTTTTTTGCATAATTTTCGCGTATATGTAATTAATAATAGTAATGCTTGAATGCAAAGGAGCCTTCCGATGAACCCAGACCCTGTTGTGCTTATCGTATCATCCGCGTTCGGAGACGGTCATGCCAAAGTGGCTCAGGCAATTGAGCAGTCGTTTCGGGCAAGAGGCGTTGACCGTGTGCACATTGTGGACCTTTTTGCCCGTGTTCATCCCTGGCTGAACGGAGTTTCCCGGGCTTTTTATTTAAAGAGCGCTATCTATGCTCCAAATCTTTACGGCTTGATGTACGGTGCGACGAGCGCAATGAAGCCGGAAGATCCTTTGGGCAGACTGCTTCATTCGATGGGAAAGCGGAAAGCAAAAGGCATTTTGGAGTATATCCAGCCCGACGTCATTATTCACACGTTTCCGTATCTGGCCGCTTCAGAGCTGGGTAAAGAGTCCGCGAGTGAGGTACCGGTCTTTACCGTAATAACGGACTACGTGCTGCACGGCAGGTGGATTCACCCCCATACGATGAAGTATTTTATCCCTACGGAAAAGATTAAAGAGGCGCTGCTGGCGGCTGGCATCGACGAGCAGGCGATTAAGGTCACCGGGATTCCGGTTAGAGATGCGTTCAGGAAATTTCCGGACCCGGCCAAGGTGCTGCGGAAGCATGGGTTAAAGGATGGCCGGCGCTATATTCTCCTTGCCGGAGGAGCGTATGGGGTGATGTCGAGAGTCCGGAATATTTTAAAAAGCGTGCTGGACCGTACCGAATTTGATCTCATCGTGCTCTGCGGGAACAATCATCGGCTCCGTACGTCACTGGATAACACATACCGGAACAATTCCCGCGTCCACATCTTGGGATATACCGACGATGTGCATGAGCTGATGAGCATTTCCTTCTGCCTGCTGACCAAAGCGGGAGGGGTGACGCTGACGGAGGCGTTCGCGATGTCACTGCCTGTTATTGTGTACCGTCCGCTCCCCGGCCAGGAAGCCGGAAATGCGGAATCGCTAACGAGGCAGCAAGCCATTTGCACCGCGTTTAGCGAAGCGGAGCTGCTGGACCAGCTGCGGAGACTTGAAATATATTCTTTCCGGGAGGAAATGAAGAGGCAGATGAGGGCTGTTTCGCATACTGAATCCTCCGGTCTTATTGTAGATGAGATACTGCTGGCGATTAAGGAGCAGACGTCTTATGCAGGACAGCCGCTCAATGAGCCTTCAGGTAAAGGCAAGGCAACATCCGCCCACGGATAGCGACAGGAAAGAAGTTATTCCTGCCTGCCAATCTCCGCGCGGCGTCTTTTTTTAATTGCGCTTGGACAGACTTCATGCCAAAATATAGATTTATAAGGCCGAGTATTCTTTGCACCAGTCGTTGCTTGTAACACCGCAGTTCAATCGCAGTTATCTTAATTATCGGTAGGGGGATGCCGGATGATTCGCAAGCTTACGGACGACGATCGCCAGGCGCTGCTGGCTTTTTTGGGTCAAGCGCCTGCGCTTAATCTGTTTCTGATCGGCGACGTCGAGAATTTTGGCTTTGAGCAGGATTTTCAGGAGATATGGGGAGAATTTGATTCTGCAGACGGGAGGCTGAAGGCGGCGCTCCTGCGCTATGAGCATAACTATTTGCCTTACGCGGACGGACCGTTTGATGTGGACGGCTTTGCCGAGCTGATGCTAAGGGACGACCGGCTTGAAATGCTTTCCGGATCGTCAGATCTGGTTGCACAATTTCGTGAGTTGATGAGCTTTCGAAAAGAAAAAAAATTGTTCTTTGCGGAGCTTACATCGCTGAATGAAGCCGGGGATAGGTCTCCACATGCCGGGGCCTCGGTCCGGCGGGCAGAGATTTCCGATGTGGAGGCCGTGTGTACGCTAATGGACGGTATTGAAGAGTTCGAAACGAACCCGGACAGCATGCGGTCGGGTATGCGGAGGTCACTGGAGACCGGTACGGGCCGCACCTATCTCATTGAGCGGGACGGGCATGTAGCCGCAACTGCCTCAACGGCAGCGGAAAATTCGTTGTCGGCTATGGTCATCGGCGTAGCAACGCACCCGGATTACCGCGGTCAGGGGCTAGCCACCTCCGTCGTCAGGAAGCTGTGCGCCGATGTCGTCCAGGAAGGCCGCTCGCTGTGTCTCTTTTACGATAATCCGAAGGCGGGGACCATTTACAAACGAATCGGCTTCCGGGATATCGGATTTTGGACGATGATGTATAAATAAGGTCGATCGAATTGGTCTTCTGCTGAACAGAAAACTGGAATGTAGGTAAGCTCAAACGGCGGCCTCTCCCTTAGTAATTCCAGGGAAAAGGCCGCCGTTTACTGCCTGACAAGGACTATTTGTTATCCAGCTGCATTGCCGGTCCAAAGAATTCGTGGTGAATCTGTTCGTTCTTTACACCTATCTCATGTAATTCACGGATAATGGATTCCATGAATGGAACCGGTCCGCACACATACACGTCTCCGGCAGTATCGACAAACTCCTCCAGAACTTTGCGCGAGATGTAGCCGTCCGGTTTATCCGAAAAGAACGTTTTGTACTTCACATTACTCATATTTGCTGCATGTTTTTCCACTTCGACTTGAAAAGCGGCAAGCGCTTCATTACGCGCAGCATGCAAAAAGACGGTCGGCCGGTCAGGCGTTGTGGTCGATACCGTTTCGAGCATGCCTATCATCGGCGTAATGCCGACACCGCCTGAAAGAAAGGCCACTGGTGTTGGTTTCGCTGGGTCGAGAATAAATTCACCGGCAGGAGCGCTCACTTCGACGGTATTCCCTTCTTGGACCTGTTCGTGAAGATAGAGCGAGACGACGCCATTTGGGTCCTTGTCGGCTTCGCGTTTTACCGAGATTCGGAACTCATCCGGTCTTGGTGCCTGGGACAGGCTGTATTGACGGATCATCATATACTTCTCACCCGGTATGGAAACGCGAATGGAGATGTATTGACCCGGTTTGTATTCCGGAACATTGGAGCCATCTGCCGGCTTTAGATAGAAGGAAGTAATGGTGTCGCTTTCTTTTACTTTCTGTGCAACAATGAACGATTTAAAGAAGTTCCAGCCGTTGTCTTGTTCCCGCGACTCTTTGTACATGTTGGCTTCGACGCTAATAAAGGCATCTGCGATGACACCGTAGGCTTCCGCCCATGCGCCCAGAATGTCATCCGTCGCCGCTTCTCCTAATACTTCCTTGATTGCTTTCAGCAAATGCTCGCCGACGATCGGATAATGTTCTGCCTTGACCCCGAGGCTGACGTGCTTATGCGCAATTTGGACAACTGCCGGCAAAATATTCTCCAGGTTGTCAATATGAACAGCCGCCGCATATACCGTATTCGCAAGTGCTGCCTGTTGGCGGCCTTGAGCCTGGTTGGTATGGTTGAAAATGTTCAATAATTCAGGATGAGCAGCAAACATATTCCGGTAGAACACCGATGTAATTGCAGTGCCGTGGTCCGCCAAGACAGGGGCTGTCGATTTGACGATGTCTCTTGTTCTTTGGGATAATATGATGATTCACTCCTTTTCAATTCGATAGCTTAACTATAAGCTTTTCCTAAAATTAAAGATATATTCAAAATACATCTTTAACAAAATGGACAAAATATTTAAGTCGAATTGTAATAATAATCACATACTGCACGCTTGAGCAGGAGGGTAATGATGAGACTTACGATGTACACTGATTTTTCCTTGCGGATTCTGCTGTATCTGGGGACGAAAGAGCGCAGCGAACGATCAACCATACAGGAAATATCGGATGCGTATAACATATCCAAAAACCATTTGGTCAAAGTTGCACACGAACTTGGCAAAGCGGGGTATATCGAAACAGTGAGAGGAAGGGGAGGCGGCATCCGGCTAGCGCATACACCGGGTGAAATCAACATAGGCGAAGTCATTCGGAGGATGGAAGACGATTTCCACCTCGTCGAATGCTTCAATCCCGCCGGGAACCATTGTCCGATTACCCCGGTATGCGGTCTGAAAGGCGTACTCGGGCGAGCACTCAATGCGTATTTGCAAGTGCTTGACGAATACACGCTGGAGGATCTGCTGGTGAACAAAAACGGGCTGAAAATGATTTTACAGCAGCAGGATGCGTAAAGAGCCTGACCCAGACTGACGCATACTTTGAGAAAATGAAAAAACTCATGCCTTTTGAAGGTAATGAGTTTTTTTGTGCAAAAATCGTAATAGAATTGTTAACTTTTCTTGAATTTCAGTATGAATTCGGTTTCGTTATCGGTGGAGCAGAAGGAAATGTTTCCTTGGTGGTTATCCATAATCTTCTTGCAGATCGTAAGACCCAGCCCCGTCCCATGCTCTCTACCCGTTACAAATGGCTGGAACAGTTTGCGCTGAATCTCATCCGGAATTTTGGGTCCGTTATTCGTTATTTTGAGGATGGTCCACCGATCGTCTTCAGCACCGGAGATCCATATCCGTCTCTCTCTGCCCACACTGCTGAGCGCATCGATGCTGTTGTTTAGCAGGTTCGAGATCACCTGTTGAGTCGGCGTCTTTTGTACATAAAACGTCAGCTCTTGCGGCAAATCGACGGTCAGCTCGATGTTATTGTTGATCAGCAGCGGATTGATGAGTACCAGCGCAGATTGTATTTGTTCTCTGACGTTCAGCAGTACGAAACTTTCCTCAACCGGTTTTTTGGAAAAGGTAAGAAAGCCGGTGATTTGACTCTGGATCAAATCGAACTCGGTCTCGATAATGTGGATGTAATTGTCAACGAGAACGAGTGACTCTTCCGGCAGACGGTCCCGGATCAGTTTGATAAACCCTCGAATGGAAGTCAGCGGATTGCGGATTTCATGGGCCATACTGGCCGCCATTTTTCCGATCAGACTTAGTTTATCGTCATGCAGCTCATCCAGCCTTTGTTCCTGATCCTCCAGCTGTGCATGGGCATGGACCGAATAATACAGGGAAACTTGTCTCTCATAAGTATCAATCCGCTCGCTTAGAAGGGCCAACACTTTCATCAACTTTCCTTCATCCAGCGGCGCATCCGAAAGCGCTTTAAACACTGATTGACGGAATAAATGGGAACTGTGCATGACATGCACGATCGGCACTTTTTTTAGAAACAGAATTTGGCACCATTCCGGTAAATGCTGAAAAAGGGGGTGCCCCTGGACAGGAATATGTACGGCTGTGACCAGATCAAAATAGAGCTTGCCATGCTCTCTTAATTTGTCCAAATTATAGAAAAAGGGATACTCCTTGCCGAATTCGTTCAGCCACCACTCGATGACGGCATCCTTCTGACGGCGTATATATGCAAGCGCCTGCTCCATCCATTAATCAGCTCCAATGATAGTAAAATTTAACATTTACCTGATCAAAAGATTCATGCTATCAAATAAATTTCTGTTTTAATTATAACGAAGATTATCGGAGATCACCATAGAATGAAGCCGGATATAGGATTATGGAAGCGGTTCATAGGGCCCGAAGTCATAGTTGACATTGTACCTATTTTGTATAAATGAAACGTTTAAACTACTATTCGTACGCGAATTCAATCTCGACATCATTCAGCCTTTCTCACCAACACCCTCCTAAACAGCCCCTCGATTCTTGAAGAAGATCGTCAAATTTTAGGTAATTTATCCAAAAGTTTTCAATTTGTTCATTGATCTTTCATTCCCTTTCACTTTATAATCTGGGTGGATTTTTCATTGTAAGAAATCAATTCCATGTACGTGCGACTCCCAATCGACGAAAAGGAGAGATTTAATGAGAATCAACAGAAGAGATTTTCTCAAGTGGTCGGTGGCAGCTGTGGCAGCGCTGAAATTGGAAATGGATATGGACAAGCTGAACACGGTTATGGCGGCGGACACGGATCCTCCGGTCATTTGGCTGCTGGGATCGGGTTGTTCGGGCTGCAGCATTTCCACACTTAACGTGACGAACCCGACTACCATCGAAGATGTGCTTCAGAACAAAATCAGTATGAAGTATGACAGCACGATCATGGCGGCGTCCGGTGAAAGTGCGATGCAGGCGCTTGAAAATGCGGCGAACCAGTATAACGGACAATTCATTCTCGTGATCGAGGGCGCTATTCCGGGGGGAGCCTCCAAGAACTACTGTATTATCGGTGAGCAGGACGGGGTTCCGCTCACCATGTATGATGCTGTGCTCAAATATGGACCGAAAGCGAAATATGTCGTGGCGGCAGGTACCTGCGCCTCTTTCGGCGGTGTGGCGGCCGCAGCCCCTAACAGCACAGGATGTGTATCTGTGAAGTCGCTGCTGAGCGGCCAAACCGCGAACCCGGTCGTCAATTTAGCGGGATGTCCTGTGAATGCGACGGTAATGGTACAGACGCTGCTTGATTTAATCTTGACTGGTGTACCTTCTCTCGACAGTTACAGCCGCCCGAGTAAATATTTCAACAGAACCGTACACAGTATTTGTCCAAGAAGAGAAACAGAAGAAGTGTCCCAGCCCGGAGTTTACGGCTGTTATGAGGAAATCGGCTGTAAAGGCCCTGGGAACCTATCGCCATGTCCTTCGCTCAAGTGGAACAACCGACAAGGCTGGTGCATCCAATCGAATTATCCGTGCATCGGCTGTACATCTCCCGCATTCCCGTTAAATCCTGTCATTTCCGTCTCAAGCGGCGACTAAGAAAGGGTGATGATAATGAGTACAATTAAACTGGATCCAGTAACTCGTCTCGAAGGACATTTGAAGGTCGAAGTCACGCTGGGCGCCGATAATACGGTTGCTTCCGCTACCGTCGCCGGAATGCTGTTCCGGGATTTTGAGAACATGCTGCTCAATCGGCCTCCAAGGGATGCCTCTTTCCTGACTCAGCGGATTTGCGGGGTATGCCCTGTCCCTCAAGCTGTTGCTTCCTCAAAGGCGGTTGAGAAGATTAAGGGCTTTAAACCAAATCTCCAGGGGCTGATGCTCCGGAATCTGATTCAAGGGGCGAATTTCCTGGACAGCGGAATCACTCATTTTTACCATTTATCGTTACTAGACTATATTCAAGGTCCGCAGATGAGCCCGTGGACGGGAGGCTACACGCAGGATCTTAGGTTCAGTGCCGCCGATACCCAAACGCTGACGAATCACTATCTTTCGGCGCTGCAAATCCGCAGAAAGGCCAATGAAATGGCGGCCATCTTCAGCGGTAAGCTTCCCCATGCCGCGAATATTGTTCCGGGCGGTGTAACGGCGTTGCCATCGGCAACGGAAATCACCAACTTCAGAAACTATTTGAACGATATACAGTCCTTCATTTCCAGCACTTATCAATCGGACGTCAACATGCTGGCTTCGGCTTACAGCGATTACTACAACGTGGGCACAGGATACGGCAACCTGATCACCTTCGGCGTATTTGACACGAATACTTCCGGCGGCTTGTTATTCCCTGCCGGCACTGTCACAGGCGGAACCGTCGGCACATTCAACGAAGCGAACATTAAGGAATACAATAAATATTCCTATTACTCCTCTCCGAGCGGACAAGCCCCGGCAAGCGGCACGACAACAGCGAGCTACGGAAAGAGCGGAGCTTACACCTGGTTGAAATCTCCCCGGTACAACGACACGCCTTTTGAAGCGGGACCGCTGGCCAGAGTGTGGGTAAGCGGCGACTACCGCAATGGCGTATCCGTTATGGACCGGCATATGGCGCGCTACGTGGAAATGGCCAAACTCGTAAGCAATATGCAAACTTGGCTGGATCAATTGACACCAGGGGCCAGCGGCTTTACGAATATCGGCGATCCGGTATCGGGCAGCGCCGCCGGATTAACGGAAGCTCCCCGGGGCGCAATTGGCCATTGGTTATCGGTATCCAGCTCCAAAATTTCCAAATACCAAATCATTACCCCAACCTGCTGGAACGCCTCTCCTATGGACGACGCCGGCAATCCAGGTCCAGTTGAAAAAGCTCTGATTGGCACCCAGGTGGCAGACCCGACGCAGCCTGTAGAGCTGCTCCGCATTGTGCATTCCTTTGACCCCTGTACCGGTTGTTCCGTGCATGTCATGTCCCCAGACGGCGTGGAAATGTCCAAATTTGTCGTGCAGCCGCTTGGCAAATAACGATGAAGGACACCGCGGTCATTGGAATCGGCAACATACTCCTGAAGGATGACGGCATCGGCGTCCATACGATCCGCGAATTGGAGAAAGAAGACCTCCCTTCCACGGTTGAACTGGTGGATGGGGGGACTTCCACTCTGGCCATGCTGAGCTATTTTCTGGAGTGCCGGAAAATTATCGTTATCGATGCGCTCAGGGCCGGCTTGGAGCCCGGAACGATTTACCGGATCAAGCCGGAGGATCTTGCGAGCTACGAGAAGGGGAACTTATCCATTCACGATGTTCAGATTTTTGATGTGGTCCGAATGGCCAGCATGCTCGGCGCCGCTCCGGACGTGATCATATTCGGTATTGAGCCGCAGGAGATTGGCTTTGAACTCGAAATGTCGGATCTCATGAGGAGCAAGATTCCCGACATTATCGGGCTTCTTAAGCAAGAGTTGGGTTTCGCAAGTCAGGAGGAGACGAACTTTGCATGAAGCGGCTATTGTAGAAAGCGCCTTGGAATTAATCCTCGCGAAAGCCGAAGAGCATCATTTGACCAAAATTAGGCGCATCACGGCCAAGGTGGGAGAACTGTCGGGGGCTCTTCCGGAAGCTATGCAATTCGCTTTTCAAAATGCATCGCAGGGAACGATTGCGGAAGGGTCGGATTTCACCATCGAGCAGGTGGAAGCAACAGCCTCATGCGGGAGCTGTGGCATTACGTTTCCCATCCGTTTTTACCATCCCGTATGCCCTTCGTGCGGTGGGTTAGACAATCAGGTCCTTACAGGTTATGAGCTGTATATCGATACGATGGAGGGTGATTAAATGAGCAGTGTTAAAGTGGTTACGAACATCCTGAAGGTGAATGACGAGCTGACTCAAGAGAATAAGAAGCTGATGAACGAGAAAGGCCTGTATGTCATCAATCTGATGAGCTCCCCGGGGTCGGGCAAAACTTCCATTCTGGAGAAAGTGATCGCGAAGTTGAAGGATGAAGTGAAGATTGCGGTGATTGAGGGTGACCTCTATACGACAAAGGATGCCGAAAGAATCGAGGCTCAAGGCGTGCAGGTCGTGCAAATCAACACCGAGGGCGGATGTCACCTGGACGGGCAGATGATCCGTAACGCCTTAAGTCATTTGAACTTGGACGAGACGAACCTGCTGATCATCGAGAATGTCGGCAACCTCATTTGTCCGGCGTCCTTCAAGCTGGGGGAGGATCTGATCATTACCGTATTAAGTACGACCGAAGGAAACGATAAGCCTCAGAAATATCCTCGCATGTTCGAAAAGTCCGGCATTGTCATTTTGAACAAAGTCGATTTGGTGCCCTATACGAACTTTGACAAGGATGAATTCCACAAGGATATCCGGGAAATCAATCCCAAGGCGAAGGTTATTGAAACTTCCTGCCTGACCGGTCAGGGAATTGATGAGCTTTGCGCCTGGTTGAAGGAAACGATCTCGATCTCGAATCCATTATAAAAAAGGAGTGTTCCCTATGCCTCATATTGGTTTTGGCGAACTTATTGTTATTTTGGTTATCGCGTTAATTGTGTTCGGTCCCGGTAAGCTTCCCTCCGTGGGCGGAGCCATCGGTAAAGCCTTCTCCGAATTTCGGAAAGCGGGCAAGGAGTTAACCGGCGAGACTCCCGCTTCCACCGCCACTAACGCGCCTGTTCCTGTTCAAGCTGCCGCTGTTCCCGTTCAGGCAGCTGTCGTTCCTCAAGAAACTAATGAAGTCAAGTCGTAAGGGTCTCATCGGTGAATATTGATGTGGGAGAGCGAAAATATCGTTAAGGCCGTTCGCTGGCTGGGCAAATTCCGCGCCCGCATCCTCGCTGGAGTGCTCTTTGTCATCGTCGCAGCAACGGCTGTATATGCGGTGTCGGACCCGCTTTTGAAGCTTTTGTGTCGACCGCTTCAGGATCAGCCGCTGTTCTATATGACTCCTGTCGACGGAGTGATGACAAAGCTGAAGGTGGCGATGTTCGGGGGAATTGTAGCTTCTTTTCCCGTGCTGGCCGGCCTGATCGTGTCCATGTTCGCCCCCTTGCTTGGACGCGGCATTCGTCTCAAAATATATTTTTTGGCCATACCGCTTGCTGTCGTTCTGTTTGCGGGGGGGATCGCATTTGCCTATGAGTTTATTTTGCCGAACACCGTCGACTTTCTGATCAAGAGCGGACAAGGGGTTCTGAGTCCGATGATTGCCGGGAGCGCTTATGTATCGTTTATGGCCTTCTTTTTGATTTCGGTGGCCCTGGTTTTTGAACTGCCGATCGTGATGGTCACACTGTCGAGGATTGGACTGATTCATTCCAAAATGCTGATGAGAAAACGGAAATTCGCGATACTGGGAATTGCGATCATCCTGGCGATTTTGTCTCCAACCCCCGATGCGTTCTCGCTCTTGGCGGAATCGATACCGGTGGCGGCGCTGTACGAAATCAGCATTTGGACGATTTACCTTCTGGAGCGAAAGGGCATGCAAGGGATGAAGCGTGTGACTACTCATGATTAATTCAAACCGTTTGGACCAAGATACCGATCAACCGGTGCTCGAGCATTTGGCGGAGCTGCGCAGAAGGTTAATTGTGACAGTGGCTTCCGTCATCGTTCTGACCGCCGTCATTTATACGAAAGCGTTCCTGATTGTGGACATTTTAAAAAGATCTGTCGGGAACGAGTTGCTGGATCTGGCGTTTTTTTCGTTAACCGGAGCTTTTGTTCTCAGGGTCAAGCTGGCTTTGATTGCGTCCCTTATCGCGCTGTCCCCGTTCATCGGTTACCAGCTGTTTGCTTTTATCGGTCCCGGCCTGACCGCGAAGGAACGAAAAGTGCTGCTTTCGGCGGTGGTTTATATGGTACCCAGTTTCATTTTGGGTGTCATTCTCAGCTATGCGGTGGTCGTTCCTTCCGTTTTGCGCGCACTTCTCACATACGGAAACTCTTATATGAAGGCGGC
Source organism: Paenibacillus apii (assembly GCF_011043685.1). Classification (NCBI taxonomy): domain Bacteria; kingdom Bacillati; phylum Bacillota; class Bacilli; order Caryophanales; family Paenibacillaceae; genus Paenibacillus; species Paenibacillus apii. The sequence continues at coordinate 108,755 of NZ_JAAKGU010000008.1, forward strand.
TTTGTCGGGTGAGGAATACCTCAGCTTCATTGCCATCCTGTGCGTCGTTTTCGGTCTTGTATTCACTCTTCCTTTTCCGCTCATCACGCTCGGGAAGCTGGGGCTCCTGCGTTCCTCTTGGATGAAAAAGGCGCGGTTCACCATAGTGTTCTCCGTATTGATCGGGGAAGGTTTGCTCGCGTCTGACATCACATCGGTTATCCTGCTGGCCGTTCCTTTGATTCTTATTTACGAAATTAGCCTGAGAGTCGTCATACGAATGGAAAAACGCAGAGAGGCGGCGTCACAGTAACATCTATATAAGATGAACTTGAAAAATGACATAAGAGTAAGGGAGTAACGAAGGGGAAGTTTGGAACTGTAGGAGCGATAGCGACCGCCTTTGTCTCCGGATTTCATCTGCGAAGAGAGGTTTTGATTAAGAAATCTGGGGACAACAGCGGCCGGAAGTCCAAACGTTCCTCGTAGTTACGACCGATACCCAAATGAGAAAATCTCAAGTTCATATGAACCAGGAATGGAATGAGGGCGAACAGCTATGTTGAGTGAGGTCATCCGGGTGGTTGTCCAGGTGAAGGGCATTGTGCAGGGAGTGGGGTTTCGCCCCTTTGTATACCGGCTTGCGCATCAGCATGATCTGAAAGGTTGGGTAACGAATGACGCGAGCGGCGTCAAAGTGAAGGCGGAGGGCTGCAGGCCAGATATCGATGCTTTTTTGGTTTCATTGCGAACGTCCGCTCCGCCTCTCTCCTACATTGAAGAACTGACCGTGGAAGAGCACTCCCCAATCGGATACGCGGAATTCCGTATAAAAGAGAGCGTTGGCGCGGCCTCTCACGAGGTGAACCTTCCGCCAGATATTTGCGTTTGTGAGGATTGTCTTGCGGAGTTGAAGGACCCCGGCAACCGGAGGTTCCGCTATCCGTACATCAACTGTACCAACTGCGGGCCCCGGTTTACCATTACGGTTCAAGTTCCATACGACAGGAAGCATACGACGATCCGGGATTTCGAGCTATGCGAGGATTGTGCGAAGGAATACCATGATCCGCCCGATCGGCGGTTTCATGCCCAGCCGGTGTCATGTCCAAAGTGCGGACCGAAGGTATATATGCTGGACGCTTCCGGCAAAAGAGTGGAAACGGCTGACCCGATCTCATGTGCTGCCGAACGGTTGAAGTCGGGCGCCATTCTGGCGGTCAAGGGCCTTGGCGGCTATCACCTTGCTTGTGATGCGACGAAGGAGGCGGCAGTACGGGAGCTGCGGGCGCGAAAGCGCAGGGACGGCAAACCATTCGCCGTTATGGCGGATTCGCTGGAGACGGTGCTCCGCATCTGCGCCGTGACGGAGAAGGAGCGGGAGCTTCTAACGAGCCCCCGGCGGCCGATCGTCCTGCTTCCCTTGAAGCAAGAGGCGCGTAAGCTTCTTCCGTCGGCGGATTTCCTTTCCCCTGACAACAACATGCTGGGCGTGATGCTGCCGTATACGCCGCTGCAGCATCTGTTGTTTCAGGACGGAATGGAGCTGATGGTCATGACGAGCGGCAACCGTTCCGGTGAGCCTATTGTGTACCGCGACGAAGAGGCCGTACCCGCTCTTCAAGGAATTGCCGACTATTACCTGGTTGGGGAATTGCCAATCCATATGCGGACGGATGATACGGTTACCAGTGTGTTCTGGGAACGGGAGTACATCATTCGTAGATCACGGGGATACGTCCCATTTCCTATTGACTTGTCCGCTGTCGTTCAATCAGCAGAAGAGAAGCTGCACAAGTCCGGCAATCCTTCCATTTTGGCTCTGGGGGGAGAGTTAAAGAATACCTTTTGTTTGGTGAAGGACCGCAAAGCCTTTGTCAGCCATCATATCGGCGATCTGGACAACCTGGAAACGCTGGATTCCCTGATCGGCGGAGCGCAGCATTTTCAGCGCATTTTCGCAGCCGAGGCCGGGGTTGTGGCCTTCGATATGCACCCTGGATACCGCTCCTCCCAATATGCTTCCGAGCAAAAGAACATCGTCAAGATTCCCGTTCAGCATCATCACGCCCATATCGCTTCCTGCATGGCGGAAAACGGCGTTTCCGGTCCGGTGATCGGGGTCGCCTTCGACGGCACGGGACTGGGCGAAGACGGGCATATCTGGGGCGGTGAGTTTTTCGCCGGGGATTACGGCGGATTTGAGCGTATGGCCCGCTTCGGGTATGTCCCGCTCCCTGGCGGAGATGCGGGTGTCAAGGAGCCTTGGCGGATGGCTTTAAGCTATGTCCTGAATGACGATGCGGCGGAGCTTCCGGCCGAGTGGCTGAATACCATCGAGCCGTACAAAAGGGACATCGTCACACGCCAAATCCTGCAGCGCATCAACACGCCGCTCACGAGCAGCGTCGGCAGGCTGTTTGACGCCGTGTCGTCTCTGACCGGCGTATGCCATTATGCCGAGTATGAAGGCCAGGCGGCCATCCGTTTGGAAAGCGCGGCGGACCCGGAGACTTCACGGATTTATCCGTACGAAGTCAAGACTGTGCAAGGCATGCTTGAAATCGGCACAGCGCCTCTGATCCGGGAACTGGTTCGCGAAATTCGGGACGGGGTGAGCGTCTCCGGAATTTCCGGAGCGTTTCACCGGACATTGGCTGCCATTGTAGGGGATATCTGCGGGCGGATTCGATCCGAACGGGGTCTGAATGAGGTGGCGCTCAGCGGCGGTGTGTTTCAGAACCGCTTGCTGCTTGCCTTTACGGTCGACGAATTGGAACGCAGCGGGTTTCGCGTATGGCTCCACAGCAAGGTACCCGCTAATGATGGGGGGCTCTCACTGGGCCAGGCGGCGATCGCGCTGGGCAAATATCTTACACGGGAAGGGATGCGGGAAGCATGTGTTTGGCAATACCCGGAGTAGTAGCAAGCGTAAGCGGCGACAGGGCCGTGATCGATATTACCGGTATCCGGAGGGAAGTATCTATTGCCCTGGTCGATCCGGTGAACGTTGGAGATTACCTGCTCGTTCATGCGGGCTGCGCGATTGCGATCATCGATAAACAGGAAGCGATGGAGACGCTGGAGCTGCTTAATCAGCTGGCGGGGAATATCCATGCTTAGTACACTTGAACAATTCAAAAATGAAACGTTAGCGGAAGGACTGGTGAAGGCCATCCGGCGCTATGACGGCAGGACCGTTTCAATTATGGAGGTATGCGGCACCCATACGATGGCGATCTCCCGTAATGGGATTCGGGAACTGCTGCCGCCGAACGTCAGGCTCATTTCGGGGCCGGGCTGTCCGGTCTGCGTCACCCCAAGCTTTTTCCTGAAATCGGCTTTGGAGCTCTGCAGGAGAGAGGATACCATCGTGGCCACTTTCGGCGACATGATGCGGATTCCGTATAAGGGCGTCAGTTTGCTGACCGAGAAGGCGCTGGGCAGAGATATTCGTATGGTCTATTCCCCGTTGGATAGTCTTAATATCGCCCGTCAGCATCCGGACAAGACAGTCATCTTCCTGTCCGTTGGGTTTGAGACGACGGTTCCGGTCACGGCCATCGCGGTTCTGGAGGCCGCACAGCAGGGGCTTGACAATTTCATGATTCTGTCTGCCAATAAGACGATTCCGGCGGCGATGCACCTGCTGTCTTCGGACCCTGAAGTCGCCGTTGACGGGTTCCTGTATCCCGGCCATGTCAGCGCGGTGATCGGCTCCGGCCTCTACGAGGAATTGGCCAAGGCGTATGGGATTCCAGGAGCCGTCACCGGGTTCGACCCGGCGGATATTTTGGGCTCGATCCTATACGTGCTGGAGCAAATTCGGGACAACAAGGCCACCGTCGCCAACTTGTATTCCATGGTTGTTCAACCGGGTGGCAATCCAATTGCCCGGGGAAAAATAGACGAGGTATTCGAGCCTTCGGATGCCGTATGGCGGGGACTCGGACAGATCCCGGGCTCAGGCCTTCGGCTTCGCGAGAAATACAGATCCTTTGATGCGTGGGGCCTAATAAACGGCTCCGTGGAGGAGCGGGACGAGGAAGCGCGCGGCTGCCGATGCGGCGATATTTTGAAAGGAAAATGCCTCCCATCCGATTGCAAGTTGTTTGGAAAAGCTTGCACGCCCGAAACCCCGGTCGGTTCCTGCATGGTGTCGAGCGAGGGGACTTGCGCGGCATATTACCGATATCAATAGGGGGAGGGAGACCAAATGAGCGAAATCATTACTTTAGCCCATGGCAGCGGGGGAAAGATGACCCATCAGCTGATCCAAGGGATATTTCAGAAGCATTTCCGGAACGATTGGCTGCTTGAGGGCAGCGATTCGGCAGTGCTGGAAACTCTCCCGGGACAAATGGCGTTTACCACGGATTCCTATGTCATTCATCCGCTTTTTTTCAAGGGAGGGAACATCGGGAAGCTGGCCGTCTGCGGGACCGTTAACGATCTGGCGGTATGCGGTGCGATTCCGAAGTATATTAGCTGCGGCTGGATTATCGAAGAAGGGTTTCCTCTGGGGGAACTGGAGGAGATTGCGGAATCCATGGCGGCGACCGCGCAGGAAGCCGGCGTATTTATCGTGACCGGCGATACCAAGATCGTTCCGAGAGGCTGTGCGGACAAGCTGTTCATTAACACCTCCGGGGTAGGCTTTATTCCGGAAGGTCTCCGGCTGTCTCCCGCCTTGATCCGGCCGGGGGACCAAGTGATCGTCACCGGTACGATCGGGGACCACGGGACAGCGATTCTGATTGAGCGGGAACAGCTTCAGGTGGATACTGGACTTGCCAGCGACTGTGCGCCGCTAAGCGGAATGCTGGAGCTGGTAACGGCTTCAATGGACGGCGCCGTAAGACTTATGCGGGATCCGACCCGCGGCGGCGTAGCCACTACACTGAATGAATTTACGGAGGGGCAGGACTTTGGCATCCGGCTGGAGGAGAATGCGCTTCCCGTAAAAGGGGAAGTGAACGGTCTGTGCGGCATGCTCGGAATAGACCCGCTGTACATAGCTAATGAGGGCAAAGCCCTTCTGATAGTCGACGGTGCACAGGCGGACCGGGCGCTGGAGCTGCTGCGCAGTAATCCTTACGGGCGGGACGCAGCCGTGATCGGCGAAGTTGTCGCGGATCATCCGGGAAAGGTGTATATGCGTACGCTGGCCGGAGGCCACCGCATCATCGATATGCTGATAGGCGACCAACTGCCCCGAATTTGTTAAAGGTGGGCGCCGCAATATGGAATCAACGGTCCGAATCCGCAGGAATATCTGTAAAAATAAAGCGCGAGGCGCTTCTACCAGGAGAAGGTGAAATGAATGAGGAGAATTTCCGCCAGTAACGGCTATGTCTACTTTCTTGTTGTATTGGCGCTGCATGTGTTGGGGGGAGCCGGGTTTCTCACGGCTGCGGCCCGCGAGCCGAAGCTGTGGGGGCTTGGTCTTTTGGCTTATACGCTTGGCCTGCGTCACGCTTTTGACGCCGATCATATTTCGGCCATTGACAATACGATCCGGAAACTGGTCGAACGGAAGCGCAACCCTTTAGGCGTAGGCATGTATTTTTCCCTAGGGCACTCGACGGTCGTCTTCCTCATGGTGCTGGGGATCGCGCTTTCGATGAACACGTTTGTGCTCGATAATCCAAAAGTACGCGAAATCGGCGGGCTGATCGGGACGCTGGCATCCGGATTCTTCCTGATCGTCGTCGGTCTGATTAATGTGTTCACACTTATGAAGCTATGGCGCGGAGCCCTGGGGGCAGCGAACCAAACAGGCGGGAATTCCGGATTTAGTCATATGCATGGACCCAAGGGGATGTTTACCCGATTGTTAGCTCCTGCCCTTCGAATGATCAACAAAAGCTGGCATATGTATCCGCTCGGATTTCTGTTTGGGCTTGGCTTTGATACGGCGACGGAAGTGAGCTTGCTTGCTATATCGGCCAGTACTGCAAACGACTCGGTCTCGATTATCGGCATTTTGTCCCTGCCGCTGCTGTTTGCAGCCGGAATGAGCTTGATGGACACGATCGACGGCGCGATTATGACAAGGGCCTACCGCTGGGCATTCATTTCCTACAAGAAAAAGACAGCCTATAACCTGATCGTTACGGGTGTCTCGGTCGTGTCCGCGTTTTTTATCGGCGCCGTTCAGCTCGTTCATCTACTTGAAGCGAAATGGCCGCAGCATCTCCAGTGGATCAACAGGCTCGGCATAGAACATCTTGGCTACGCTCTGGCCGGATTTCTGATTTTGATTTGGATCGTCTCGATGATTATTTGGAGAGGGATGAGAGGCAGACAGGCCGTTGACGGAACGTAAATAATTGTAAAAAAAACAATCAATCGTTTAAAGGAAGCCGTCTATACCGTGCGGCTTCCTTTGCTTCTAGTTATTCTTTGTCGATGAACGGTCTATCCGAGCAGCTTCTCCATAATCATTACATCGATCGGTTGACCGTCCATCATTCCCTGCTTTTCAAAAACCCCCACTTCACGATAGCCCATTTTCCGGTACAAGCCTTGACCCAGCCGGTTAAATGGAAAGGTAAACAACACGATTTTGTAAAAGTCCCGGTCTTTGGCTTCATCTTCCAACGCCTGAAGGAGTGTGCTGCCAACCCCCTGTCCCCGGGATTCACGGCCAATGTAGATGGAGAGGTCGGCTACACCGTTATAAGCGCAGCGGTGAGAATACGGATTGAGGGAGGCCCATCCGAGCACCTGACCATCTTTCTCTGCAACCAGCACCCCATATCTGCCCTGATGCTCCTGAAACCAGGATTCCATGTAGTTCAAATCTTTGGCATCCGTTTCGAGTGTGGCTATTCGTTCCTCAATGCCCTGGTTATAAATATGTAGGATCTGGGCAATATCATCTGAAACAGCAGGGCGAACCGTAAGTGTGGATATCATTATTTTTCCCCCCAGGATTTGACCTTAGATCGATTTGGTTGCCTGAATCACAGCGGACACAATGTAATGTTCAAGGTTGGCTCCGGGAATCCAGTCTTGTATAAATGCTTTGGATTCATCTTTAGGCTTGATGGAAATATCGGTAAATCCGCTTTGCTCAAGCATGGATTCCAGCGCGCTTATCGATGAGGCGCCCGAAATACAGCCGGAGTATAATTGATCAAGATCATCCTTGATTTCCGGAGGAAGCTCAGCAGTCGTCACAATATCCGAAATCGCTAGACGGCCGCCTGGCTTGAGAACGCGGTACGCTTCATGAAACACCTGCTGCTTGTCGGGGGACAGGTTAATGACACAGTTGGAAATAATCACATTGACCGTCTGGTCTGCTACAGGCAAATGTTCAATCTCACCCAAACGGAAATCGGTATTCGTAAAATGGCCCTTGGCGGCGTTCTCCCGGGCGCGGCTGATCATTTCGGGGGTCATATCCACACCGATGACATGGCCGGTTTCGCCAACCTGGCGGGAGGCCAGAAAGCAGTCAAATCCGCCGCCGCTGCCCAGATCGAGAACCGTTTCGCCAGCTTGAAGCTCGGCTATAGCTTGTGGGTTGCCGCATCCCAGACCAAGATTAGCTCCTTCGGGTACAGCGGTCAATTCATCAGAGGAGTAACCGAGCTTTTGGGAAATGGCATTGAAGTCAGCAGGGGTATCACAGCAGCTCGCCGAATTTTTGGGATGTTCCGGGGAACAACATGAAGAACCCGATTCGTTCGTTCGTACTGCGATTTGTTTATACCGGCTTCTAACGTTTTGGCGGATTTGGTCATTCGTAAGGTTGGTCATGGGTTAACACTCCTTTGAAATTTAAATTTGAAGGCAATTGCCGCTTTAGCAGCAAGGCTCACCATAAATTAAACTTGCATTTTGCAATTATCAACCAAGAGAAATCACCCGGTTACAGGTGCGCAGCATCTGCTTGATTTCCCCATAGCCTCGTTAAAAAGCTTAACCGAGCGCAATACGGTTTCTTTCTCAAACTCCGTCATGTACGAGAAGACTTCATCCAGATAGTCGTTCATTTGTTGATCAATGATGCCGGCGATCATTTTGCCTTCCGCGGTCAAGGAGAGGGTATACACCCGCCGATCGTTAGGATCGGGCGTTTTCTTGACCAATTTCATTTGGATAAGCGATTGCACTTGCCGGCTAAACGTCGTTATTTCCGTTCCCAGCGCCTCCGCAACTTGCTGCATGGAAGGCTTATGTCGGCGATCAATTTCGTACAGCAGGTGACTTTGGGCTAAGGAGATATCGCAGCCGCCAACCGAGCAGCAATTTTTATTGAGCAGACCAAAGCGCCTGGTCATGATTTGAAATAGCTCTCGCGCATTTTCCATTTTGTCTCACCTCGTGATTTAGTTATAGCTTATTAATTTGCAAAATGCAAGTATAAATCTTATTTTTTTCTGCTTATTATTGTACGATACTTTAGTTGGCAGGTCTTAACAAAAATAATATTGAGGGTGTGAGGTAAACATGAATTTTACAAGCAAAACGATTTTAGTCTCTGGCTCCGCTTCAGGAATAGGAAGGAGTTGTGCAGAGTTATTATTGGAACATGGGGCTTCTGTTGTCGGCTTAGATGTTAATCAGAGTTCAATAACGAATGAACATTATAGACACTATCCGATCGACATTAGAGATGAACCTAAAGTAACCAATGCATTAGATGAAATTGAGGCGTTGTACGGGAAGATTGACGGACTGGCCAACTGTGCAGGCGTTTATGCAAGTTCAAAACCATTTTATGAGCTGGACATTGATGAATGGAATAAAGTGATCTCTACAAATCTAACTGGGCTATTCATACTTACCAAGCATGCTGCCCAAAATATGATAAAAAACAACATGGGTACCATCGTAAACATTAGTTGTATAAGATCAAGAATATTTAGGCCGGATATGGCAGACTATGCCGCCTCCAAGGGAGGGGTCGTCGCATTGACATCGGCAATGGCATTGGATTTAGAGGAATACAACATAAGAGTGAACTCAGTTGCTCCCGGATTTACATACACTGGAATGACCGCGAAATCATTTGATAATCCGGAAGTAAGGGCCTTTTCGGAAAAGATCATACCCGCTGGTAAAATCGCATCATCAGCGGATATTGCGAAGGTCATTTTATTTTTGTTATCGGATATGGCAGATTATATAAACGGCGAAACCATATTTGCTGACGGAGGCTTTAAAATATCCAAATGAAGCTATGTAGAGCTATTGAAGTCAGCATGTATGAAATATCATATCAGCCATTGCTTATATAAGCACATAGTTATATAATAATTGGCGAAAGGAGGCGGAACATGAGCTTTGAAATGGGTGATTTAGACGAAGTATCACAGACATTGAAGCTTTTGGGAGACAAGACAAGGCTGACAATCATGAAGCTTTTGGAGAAGCAGGAATGCTGTGTATGTGAGCTCGTTGAAATTTTCAAAACGAGTCAGCCGTCGGTCAGCCAACATTTAAGGAAGCTTAAGGATGCCGGTCTTGTTAAGGAAAACCGGAAAGGCCAATGGATTTTTTATTCAATGAATCCAAACAGTCCTCAATATGAGTTAGTTCAACAATTGATTGCCTTTGTTCCTTCACAAGATCATGAGCTGGAAGAACTCAATAAGAAAGGCCTGAGAATTTCATGTAATTAAATGGAGGTCAGCGGATTGGTTTCGGTACTATTAGCGAGTTTCATTTTTGTACTTACGTTAATCTTTGTCATTTGGCAGCCCCGGAATTTATCGATTGGATGGTCAGCCTGCGGCGGGGCCGTGTTGGCACTGCTTGCGGGCGTAGTTAGTTTTAACGATGTGCTCGATGTTACCCTGATTGTATGGAACGCTACATTAGCGTTTATTGCGATCATTCTCATTTCCTTAATCCTCGACAAAATCGGCTTTTTCGAATGGGCTGCCCTACATATGGCCAGAGCCGCACGCGGGAATGGAATCCGGATGTTCATCTATGTCACCATTCTTGGAGCGGTTGTAGCCGCGTTTTTTGCCAATGACGGTGCAGCTCTTATCTTGACTCCGATTGTACTTGCTATGGTCCGTGCACTGAATTTTGATGAGAAAAAGGTATTTCCGTTCATCATCGCCAGCGGATTTATTGCAGATACGACTTCATTGCCGCTCGTCGTCAGTAATCTGGTTAATATCGTTTCTGCGGATTTTTTTGGAATCACCTTCATGGAATACGCAGGACATATGATTATCCCTACTTTGTTTTCGCTTGTTGCCAGTATTCTAGTACTATTCATTTACTTCCGTAAAAGTATCCCGAGGGAATTCGACAGTTCTTCGTTAAAACATCCTGAAGAGGCTATCAAAGACAAGAGGATGTTCAAGTTATCCTGGCTTGTCCTTGCGGTTCTTTTGGCCGGATACTTCGTCAGTGAATTCCTGAACATTCCGGTTTCCGTAGTAGCCGGGATCATCGCGATCTTTTTCCTGCTCATGGGAAGAAGGAGTCCTTATGTACCGACAAAGGAAGTGGTCAAAGGGGCGCCTTGGGCGATCGTATTCTTCTCCATCGGGATGTATGTCGTGGTATACGGGCTGCGAAATGCCGGTCTCACGGATGTCCTTGGTGATGTGATTCAAGGCGCTGCCGATCAAGGACTATTCGTTGCGACGATAGGGATGGGCTTTATTGCAGCGATCATTTCATCGCTAATGAATAATATGCCTACAGTCATGATTGATGCGCTTGCCATCGATGCAACACACACGACAGGAATCATTAAAGATGCCTTGGTTTACGCTAACGTCATCGGTTCGGATTTAGGGCCGAAGATCACACCGATTGGTTCGCTGGCTACCTTACTTTGGCTGCATGTTCTTTCGACCAAAGGGGTGAAGATATCCTGGGGGACGTACTTTAAAACAGGGATCGTTTTGACGATTCCAACACTATTCATTACCCTTTTGGGACTTTATATTTGGTTAACCATTCTTTAATTTAAAGGAGACGATGATCAATGGAGAAGAAAACGATTTACTTTTTGTGTACAGGGAACTCCTGCCGGAGCCAGATGGCGGAAGGCTGGGCGAAGAAATACCTCAGTGATGGCTGGAATATTTACAGCGCCGGTATTGAGGCCCATGGTTTAAATCCCAAAGCTGTACAAGCCATGAGCGAAGTGGGCATTGATATCTCGGGACAAACCTCTGACATTATAGATCCGGAGCTGCTGAATAACGCTGACCTGGTCGTCACGCTATGCGGGGATGCCGCTGATAAATGCCCGATTACGCCCCCGAAGGTGAAACGTGAACACTGGGGATTTGACGACCCGGCCAAAGCGCAGGGTACCGAAGAAGAGAAATGGGCGGTGTTCCAGCGGGTCCGTGATCAGGTTGGAGCACGCATTAAACAATTTGCCGAAACCGGCGAATAATGAATAATCAGGCCGGGAGAGATCCCGGCTTCTTTTTCAAAGAAGGGAGAATTGGGTTTATGAAGTCTATAGAGATCTTTGATCCGGCTATGTGCTGCTCCACAGGAGTATGCGGCCCTGTTGTTGACCCGGAATTAATCCGCATCTCAGCGGTGGTCCATAATTTGAAGAAGAAAGAATTTAACGTGTCCCGATACAATTTAACCAGTGAGCCGGATGCTTTTGTAACCAATAGTATGATAAAGCAATTGCTTACTGACGAAGGACCGGATGTGCTGCCAGTCATCCTATTAGATGGCCAGGTGGTTAAAAAACAAGGCTATCCCTCAAATGAAGAATTGGAAGAATGGACAGGAATCCCGGCATCCGAGCTCACACAGAAACCTAAGGTGCGTATAGAGCTGAAATTGAAATCAAAATAAGGGAAGGAAGGATCGACATGTCCACCCGGTTTGATCCATTAGCCATCCTGCGTACTCCATATTTGTTCTTTACAGGCAAAGGAGGGGTAGGTAAAACTTCAACGGCCTGTGCAGCGGCAGTAGCGCTGGCCGACTCGGGTAAACGGGTTCTGCTCGTAAGCACCGATCCGGCTTCCAATCTGCAGGATGTTTTTGGCATGGAACTCTCCAATCAACCGGCTGCGATTGAGCGTGTTCCTAATCTTTTTGCCGCGAATTTAGATCCGGAGACGGCAGTGGAAGAATATAAAGCAAAGGTGGTCGCTCCCTACCGGGGTGTTCTGCCCGATTCAGTGATCTCCACCATGGAAGAACAGTTGTCGGGGGCATGTACCGTAGAAATTGCTGCTTTCGATGAGTTTACAACCCTCCTGACCGATGAACAATTGAGATCGCAATTTGATCATATCCTGTTTGATACGGCGCCCACAGGCCACACGCTGCGCCTTCTTCAGCTGCCGTCCGCATGGAAAGGATTTCTGGAAGAAAGTACTCACGGAGCTTCCTGTCTGGGCCCGCTGGCCGGACTGGAGCGTAAGAAAGAGGTCTACGAGCAGGCTGTACGGACGTTATCGGATCAACTTGAAACGACTTTGGTGCTGGTAACACGCCCGGATCGGACGCCTCTGCTGGAAGCGGCAAGGGCCGCTGAGGAACTCCGAGAGATCGGCGTCACCTGTCAAATATTGATCGTTAACGGTCTGCTTCTAAAACCGGAATCAGAAGACCCGATATCATCTGGGCTGTATGAGCGGCAGCAGACCGCTTTAAGCGAGATGCCTGATGCACTCACAAATCTGTCGATATTCCATATTCCACTGGTTGCGTTCAACATCCTGGGAGTCGCCAGTATGCGGCAAATGTTTAAACCGACGGATTCTGTTTCTATTGAAATTGCTGCCGAGGAAGCGCCGCCCCGCTTGCCGTCTCTCTCTGCCCTGATCGACGATGTTGAGCAAGCCGGCATCCGCATTTTGTTCACGATGGGCAAAGGCGGGGTGGGTAAAACAACCGTCGCTTCCGCTCTAGCCCTCGGTTTGGCGGAACGCGGTCATAAAGTGCATCTCAGCACAACGGATCCCGCCGCTCATATCGAGACTCTATTTGGCAGGAATGACAGTTTGGTAACTCTAAGCAGAATTGATCCTAAGGCTGAAGTTGATCAATATCGGCAAGAGGTTATCAGTCAGAATGCCGAACTGCTGGATGAAGAAGGCCTTGCTGTTCTTGAGGAGGACTTACGGTCACCCTGTACGGAAGAAATCGCAGTATTCCGGGCTTTTGCCGAACTTGTTGAACGCTCCAAAGACCAGATCGTAGTCATCGATACCGCACCTACCGGCCATACGCTTCTCTTGCTGGATGCCAGCGAGGAATATCACAAAGAAGTTGCCCGGTCTGCAGGTGAGGTCCCGGATTCGGTTCGAATGCTTCTTCCAAGGCTCCGCAATGTGAAGGAAACAGCAGTAATTATCGTAACCTTGGCAGAAGCGACTCCTTTTTATGAGGCCTTCCGGCTGGAGGAAGACTTGAAGCGCGCCGAAATATCCGTAAGATGGTGGACCATTAACCAGAGTTTGGCTGCCTCCGGAACCAGAGAACCGGTATTGAAAGGCAGGGCCAGGGCGGAGGTTCCATGGATTCGGGAAATCAGCAAAAGGGCCGGCGGTCAGGCGGTGATTATTCCTTGGAGATTGAAAGAGATCCGCGGAGTAGAACAATTGACGGAACTTGCACACCTTCATTAAAGATGAAGGAGGTACGTGGATGGTAATCACAGATGGCGCCAAACACTACATTGAAGAAGCAATGAAAGAATCAGGTATGACTACCTTGAGATTCGGTTTAGCCGGAGCGGGCTGCTGGGGCCGGCCCGGATTATCAAATGATGCTTAACACACCGCGCGAAGATGACGTGATCCATGTGGTCAAAGACATTCAAGTGGCATATGATCCCCAGATTGCCGAACTCGTTAAAGAGATGACTCTCGATTATACCCGAGACGACGAAGGGGCTGGTCTGGTGATTAGTAGCGGCGGAAGCTGCTGTTAAGGCATGGTAATGCCAATTTGAATTGACATAAGAACAAAAGGGAGATTCCTATGACAAAAACTTATCAAGCTTTGGTAGAAGACAAAATTTATTTTGGCGGAGCTCAAGATGTCGAACAAATGGTTAAAGAGGAAGGTGTCGAGGTCGTCGTAGATCTGCGCGAAGAGGCGGAGGGATGTGCGTACCCAGTAGATACTGTTCAGTGGATTAAAGTGCCCTTGGGAGACCATGCAACAGAGCCGGAAGGAGAGCTCTTCCGCACAGCAATTCAGGAAGTGGTGGGTGCTTACCGAGCAGGAAAGAAAGTTGCTTTTCACTGTGGCGGGGGAAAAGGACGCACGGGTACCGTGGCGGTCGGAACACTGCGCGAATTGGGGCTTGCCGATTCATTGGAAGAAGCCGAACAAAAGGCCAAAGCCATTCGGCCCATTATCGCTGTAAAACCCATTCAATGGGAATCATTAAGAGCGATCTATCCGAATTAACCGAGGGAGAGACGTGCCGCGGAAAAGGATGCTTAGCAGGCTTGCCGAGACGAAAAGCATGGTCAACTGGACGGCCGCTGGATTGATTGCATTTATCGTCGAGAAGCTCCTGATCTCCGAGGATTAGCGCCTGAGACTTAAATTGGATGCAGCTCATCAATTCAGCGATCCCTTGATACTGAACGGCTAACTGGCCGTTCAGTTTTTTTAATTCGACTTCTAAGACTTGTTCTACGCTTTCCGGATTGTGATCTTTTAATGAATATAGTACACATTTTACCTTGCCATATCGCATGATTTATAAAAAGGTTCACTGGTTCGAAGCATAGCAAATGTTATAATTGCCAATAGATTGCAATTTATCAATAGATTACTACACGTAGGAAACAGACGAAGCTGCTAGCGATAATCCGAAGGCAATCTGAAATTGTTATGAAGGAGAGAGGGCGTGAAATACTAGTGGGCAAAATAAGAGAACCTGAAGAGATCTCCAATGATACTCAGGTTCAGCAAATGCTGGCGGTTGCGAGAAGCAGAGGGATCGAGACGGCCTTCGATCGTGCCGACCAGACGGCGGCGAGGTGTCCTTTCGGGTCAGCCGGCCTCTGCTGCCGTTCCTGCCTGGAAGGTCCCTGCCGGATTGTCCCGAACGGAAGCGGGCCGAGGCGCGGCGTTTGCGGTGCGGATGCGGATACATTAGTCGCGCGAAGTCTCCTGAACACGATGATTCAGGGAGCGGCGGGCCATGCTGAACACGGCCGGGAAGTCGCGGAAGCTTTGCTGAAGACGGCGGAAGGAAAGGCTCCGTATGTGATCCGGGATGTCGGCAAATTGATGAGAGTCGCGAAAGGCTTGAACCTGGAGACGGAAGGGAAATCCATTAACGAAGTTGCAAAGGCTGTGGCGCTTGCGGCGCTTGAGGATTTTCAAAAGCATGAGGGCGTGATGAACTGGATTGAGTATCGGGGACACCAAAAGTCGCGCGAAATCTGGGATAAGCTTGGCATCACGCCGGTGAATGCCCATCTGGAAATCGCAAAAGCGGTCACTCGAAACGCCATGGGCGGAGATGCCGATCCGCTTAACCTGCTGCTGGGTTCGGTTACGATGGGGCTGGTGGACGGCTACAGCGGACTGCATTTGTCTTCCGATCTGCAGGATATACTGTTTGGGACGCCGAAAGCGGTCAAATTCAATTACTCCCTTGCGGTGCTTGATGAGAAGAAAATTAATATCGCGGTTCACGGCCATATTCCGCTGTTGTCGGAGAAAATCGTTGAATGGGCGCAGATACTTGAGCATAAAGCCCTGACTGTCGGTGCGGAAGGAATCAATATTGTCGGTGTCTGCTGTACGGGAAATGAGCTGTTAATGCGTCAGGGGGTGCACGCCGCTTCCAGCTTTTCTTCCCAGGAACTGGTTATTGTGACAGGCGCGCTCGAAGCGATGGTTGTCGATATTCAGTGTATTATGCCGGGAATCCAGCAGGTGGCGGAATGTTATCATACGGAAATCATTACTACGATGCCGCATGTTAAAATTCCGGGTGCGACGCACGTGAACTTTGAACCGGAATACGCGGATGATGCGGCCAGGGAAATCGTGGAGCGAGCAATCCGTAATTTTGCAAAACGGGACCAGGCCAAAGTGGTTATCCCGACCGGTGCGGTGGAGGCCCATGCCGGTTTTTCCGTCGAGCAGATTTGTGAAGTGACGGCAAAAATCAATGCGGACAAGCCTTTACAGCCGTTGATTGACGCGATCAAAGACGGAACTATTCGCGGAGTTGCCGCAGTGATCGGGTGTACCAACCCGCGGGAGCCGCAAGATATAGGCAATGTCACTGTTGCAAGAGAGCTGCTCAAAAACAATGTACTCATTGTGACCACAGGCTGCGCCGCGCATTCGTTGGCCAAATACAGGCTCATGAATGAAGACGGTCTTGAAGCTTGCGGCGACAGTTTAAAGGCTATGCTGCTGCAGCTCGGTCAGCTTGCGGGCTTGCCCGCACTGCCGCCGGCACTTCACATGGGCAGCTGCGTGGATAACTCCAGACCGCTCGATTTGCTGTCAGCTATTGCGGACGAATTGGATGTTCCCATCTCCAGCCTTCCCGCAGTCGGCAGCTGTCCGGAAACGCATAGCCCAAAGGCGCTTACAATCGGAACTTATTTTATGGCACATGGAGTGGACGTTCATGTCGGCGTGGACCCGCAGATATCGGGCTCGAATCTGGTTGCCCGGACACTGACCGGAAGCCGCGAGGATCAAGGCATTACGATGGATGGATTGTTCGGAGGGAAGCTGATCGTTGAAAGTGACCCTGTGAGAGCGGCCGCTATTTTACTTGAACGGATTGATATGAAACGAGAAGCGTTAGGGATCTGAAGATAAGGGAGGGAGATGGAGAAAAATGAGCCAGACCTTAAAAATCGCAATTTCAGGCAAAGGCGGCGTGGGAAAAACAACGGTTGCCGCGATGTTCGCCCAATTGCTTACAGAAAAAGGGCACCGGGTGCTCGCCATTGACGCCGATCAGGATGCCAATCTGGGTATGGCGCTTGGGTTCAGCAGAGAGGAACTGTCGAAAGTCCGCACCATCGCCGATGATCGGGATTTAATCAAGAAAAAGACCGGGAGCGAGCCGGGCGTCAGCGGCAGCTGGTTCTCCCTGAACCCGAAAGTCGACGATATTCCGGAGGAATATGTTGTGAGCAAAGAAGGCATCAGACTGCTGCAAATGGGCGGAGCAGCTAAGGGCGGTACCGGCTGTGCCTGTCCGCAGAGTACGCTGCTGAAAACCTTGCTCAATTATCTGGTGACCGAGGAAAATGACGCGGTAATTATTGATTTTGAAGCGGGACTTGAGCATCTTGGACGTTCAACTGCCAAAAACGTGGATGCGCTGATCCTCGTAATCGAGCCGGGAAGCCGAAGCCTGGAGACGGCAAAATCCGTAATCCGGCTGGCGAGGGATATTGGCATTGAACAATTCTATTTGATTCAAAACAAATGGATGGAGTGCCTCAGCAGTACGGATGTGTCCTTGTTCGCCGATGAACGGGTTACTCTGCTTGGCAGCATTCCGTTTGATCCGATCTTTGTATCCGCTGATCAAGAAGGTACGGCCGTTTATAACGCTTTGGATGACGGGCTCATCGGTAGTTTTGAGCAAATGCTCGAGCAGCTGCTGGAAGAGTTGAATGGTATACGGAAAAATGTTGGGGTGCGTTAAGTGTCTCGAATGCTTCAAACTTCTTCCATTAACATTCATGTAACTGTAGAAATAGAGAGGCATCACTCAAAAAGTGGTGGCTCTTTTTTTCACCTTTGTTGTTAAGAGCGATCCTTGTGTCGTGCTGCTTTCATACGATTTCCGCATATCTTCATAGAGCACCATTTGCGTTTTCCTGTAACATCCATGAACATCCATAGGCATTTGGGGTTAGAGCATCGATGAAGAGCGGCAAGCTTGCCGTGCGTCAGCAATTCCAGTGCATCATAAGCAATCAGGGAAAGAAGCGCATTTAAATAAGGTCCACAGGGAATGGGTAATAGCTTATTTTCCTTGATTGCAAAGGTAAATGGAGCGTTATGGATATATTTCTCCAATGAATGAATCCAATGCTCGTCCACTTGCTGCCCATCAGCGATATTCTCAAAGCCTTTTCGCAAAAGCCCCCTAAGTTCTTTAAGATCGGACATGGATTCTTGTGTGAAAGGGTCAGGATTGTTCTGTGAGAATTGTTCGGCATGGATGACTTGCACGGAGAACATGTGTTCAAGCCAAGAATACACTTGCTGATCGGTTTCCAGCAGATCATGTCTTTTTCCTCTACGATTCTCTTCTGTATTAACCAAATTCAAAGATAAAGAGTCTGAAATAAACTGAAATTTTTCTTGAACAGGCATTATATGGGGTCACCTTTCGCTTTGTTTTCTAACTCTATTATATACGTATGAAGGGTTAATTTAAAAGGAAAAGATATATAACTAACCCTATAATTTGTGTTGACAGGTTAGTTTATTGAAAATTATAATGAGTTACGTTGAACAGGAAATCGCAGAAAGCAGGGGGAATGGGAATGAAAAATATCTTGGCTCTGCCTCGTGTCATGTTAGGAACATGGCCTACTCCCTTACAACCTACCAACCAGCTATCCCGGCAGTTAGGTTGTCAGTTTTGGATCAAGAGGGAAGATATGACCGGTCTTGGAGGAGGGGGGAATAAAGCAAGAAAGCTTGAATTTCAATTAGGCCAAGCTATTAAGGATGGAGCTACTCACATTATTACGACTGGAGCCGTACAATCCAATCATGCCCAGCTAACCGCTGCTGCTGCCAGAAAGCTTGGGCTAAAGCCTCATTTGGTATTAAGCGGTCAACCCGACAAGCAACGCCGTGGTAATTTGTACTTGGATCACTTGATGGATTCGGAAATTACCTTCGTAAGCCCGCCAGCCGATCGCCCGCCTTTGGAGGTTATTAATGAAGCGATGGTTCAAGTTGCTAAGACCATAACCAGCCAAGGCGGGACCCCCTGCATTATTCCGGAAGGAGGGACGGATGCGCTCGGAACCATTGGTTATATCTTGGCTGTTCAGGAGTTGGTTCAGCAGATCAGCTCCATGCAGATGGATGCCAAACGTATTCTTATTGCTGTCGCGACAGGAACTTGCGGTACACATGCAGGATTAATCGCTGGTGCAAGTATTATTCCGAATAACTTTGAGATTTTGGGTGTAAGTGTAAGCGGGAATACGGATATCAAAAAAGAAAAAACGGCCAGAATCGCATCAGAAACATTGAAACTGGCCGGGTATGAGCAGACGATAGACGAGGGACAAGTGTGGATCGAAGATGGTTTTATTGGGTCAAGATACGCTGATATAACCGAGGCCTGCCGCAGTGCCATTCATCTAACCGCGAGATCAGAAGGGATTTTCCTGGATCCGGTTTACACAGGCAAAGCCATGGCGGCTTTGATTCACATGGGGCAGCATGGACAATTGTCTAAGTATGATGCAGTTATTTTTATTCACACCGGCGGGTTTCCTTTACTATTTAACTATGACTACGCCATTCTGTAATTCATAATTCATCAATCGAGGAGTGTATACACCTATGCCAAATGAAAACGTACAAACAAATATCAGCACCCAAGTGGGGAAAGATTTAAAAGTGATTGCAGAGGGACTATTAGATGACGTCTTTAAAATTGTTCGAAATCTTCCTCCGGAAGCTCTCAATTGGACACCGAATCAAATGAAAAATAGTCCCTTTGTCTTGACCTACCATTTGCTGGGATCAGCCGCTTATTGGATTGGAGATGTGGTAGGGGGAATTCCAACAGATCGAGTTCGCGCTAATGAATTCGGTGTTCAGGGAGATCATACAGAACTGGAACAACTGTTAGAAGATACAAGAGACCGTTTGAAAAAAACGTTTGATAATTTAACAGAAACCAATTTATTACCTGCACCGATTGATTTAAGCCGAGGGGTTTTGTGCTGGGGAGAAGTTCCTCCGGAAGGACGCACTTCCATCTGGGTCTTAGTTCACGACCTTTGCCATATTGCTTACACGCTGGGGCAACTGGATAGAATCAATCGTCTCTGGGAATCTCACTTAGAAAATTGAGATACATATACAAATATTTGTTAGAGTAAAATTAGTATGAAAAGCGGAATCCAGAGATATTACAACTGGAATCCGTTTTTTTGTACTCAAAGGAAATATGTGTACTGAACGAAAAAAGTATCGTTTTACCATACACCAGTCAATCGGCTGTGTTGACTAACATAGCGAATTGGTTGTATTCTTGGTTAGAATGAACGTTCGATTTTTATAGTGAGAAAGGAGGAGTCGACTGTTTGAGAAATACAACAAGGTACAGCGAGCCGTTTTGAACATCACTTAACATCCTTATTCGGAAGGAATTACAGGCGACCTCGATGGCGCTAATCTCAAAGGAATCTGGCGTATCAACGGGAAGTATTCTTTTTTATTACCACTAGAACGAACGTTCAATCTATTTCGAAAATACAAAGATATGGAGGTTTTGAAAATGAAAAACAAAATAGCCTTAGTGGTAGGTGCAACAAGTGGTATAGGTAAATCGACTGCAGTGATATTAGCATCCAAGGGAGCTAAGGTTGTCATCGCAGCCCGCCGTGAAGAGAAGGGACAACAAGTTGTGGACGAAATTCGCGCTCTGGGTGGAGAAGCCGTTTTCTTGAAGATGGATGTTGCGAGTGAAGAAAGCATACGCGATGGCATTCAGTGGATCGTTGATCATTATGGAAGGTTGGATTTAGCTGTAAATAGCGCAGGGATAAGTAAAACACCTGCTCCTTTGGTTGAAACCGATACAAAGGATCTCCAAGATGCGTTTCAAACGAATGTTATAGGCTTGTTTGCCTGTATGAAATACGAAGTCCGACAAATGCTGAAAACAGGAGGCGGAGCCATTGTGAATGTTTCCTCCATTGCTGGAATTAGACCTACCAATCTTTCTAGTGCTTATAGTGCATCAAAATTCGCTGTTGAGGCTTTAACTAAAGTAGCTGCCAAAGAAATGGCTAATCAGAATATTCGAATTAATTCCATCGCACCTGGCCCAACCAAATCTGAAATTACGGAAGGACTTGGAGATGCAATGATTGAAAAATTTTCGCAAATGATTCCAATGAAAAGAATCGCTGAATCAGAAGAAATTGCCAAAGGTATAGTCTTCCTACTCTCAGAAGAAGCATCTTTCACAGTTGGCACAACATTAGTTATGGATGGCGGCTTTATTATTTAAGCTGTTTTAATCAAAATCATTGATTTGGAGCCGCGCACTGCGCGGTTTTTTTATAGGAAACCAGTTCATGTCCTTCGACAGTATGAGATGAGGTTGTGGTATGAACTTAAATCAATGGTAAACCACGCTTAGTCATAACGATAATGCGTCTTAAAGTATAATAATAATATTTACTTACGCACTATATTATGTTATATTTCTCCCTGACGCCGGCGTTTGCATTTTTTAAAAGGAGGAAATTGCCTATGAGCAACACGATGAAGGCATGGCAAATCGAAGGATTCAGCAGCGGATTACAACTCAAGGAAGTTCCGAAGCCGGAAGTACGTCCGGGAAGTGTGCTGGTCCGAATCGAAGCTTCGTCGCTGATGTCGTATCTGAAAGAATATGTCGAAGGCAAGCTCCCGACCTATTTGCCGCCGAAAGGCTGGTTCACTCCCGGAGGGAACGGCTTCGGGGTTATCGAGGCCGTCGGTCCCGACGTATGGCATTTGAAGCCGGGGCAGCGTGTCATTTTATCCTCGCATCTGGTCTCGGGCGAAAATGTCCCTGAAAAAGGGCAAATTTTGATGGGTGTCACCCATTTCGGCGGTATAGGTGAACAAATGCAGGCCGATTGGGCCGACGGGACCCTTGCCGAATATGCGCTGTTCCCGGTTATGGCGGTCACTCCTGTAGAAGGATTGGACCCTATTGCTCCGGAGCAGTTCGCCGTCTTCAGCCGCTGCGTCGTACCATACGGCGGACTCGTGCGAGGCCGATTGGCGGCGGGTGAAACGGTCGTCGTCACCGGCGCGACCGGGGCTTACGGAACGGCGGCGGTGCTTGTAGCGCTGGCCATGGGAGCGGGCAAAGTCGTCGCAGCCGGTCGCAACACCACGTCGCTCGAGATGCTGGCTCAAGCTGCCGGCAGCCGGGTTACAGCCGTGGCGCTCAGCGGCGACGTCCAGAAGGATGGTGAAGCCCTACGCGAAGCGGCGGGGGGCGAAGCCGACATGGCATTCGATATGATCGGCCAGGCCGGAGACCCGAACGCGACGCTGGCGGCACTCGGGAGCCTGCGGCAGCGTGGACGGCTCGTGCTGATGGGCAGCATGACCTCGCCTTTGCCTGTCAACTACATGCAAATGATGTTCAACAGCCTGGAGATCATCGGCCACTTCATGTACGATGCCGACGCCCATCTCAAGCTGCTGAATTTGCTGAGAAGCGGACAGCTTGACATGAGCCCGATCGCAACGAAATTATATTCGCTTAAGGATTTGCCTGAAGCGATGGAAGCCGCCGCAGCGGCAAGCAGTCTCGAATGCGTCGTAATACGCCACAATATGTAATTTACACGATAAGTAATTTATTGGAGAGGATGAATGTTATGCTCGTGACCGACCGAATACTTCGCCTTTATACCGACAAAGAGAAATTCGAAAGCACGATCGCCTTCTACGAGAATATTCAAGGCACTGACTGCGAGATGCGCTTCGATATTGCCGAACGGGACATTCAAGGCGCGAAAATCGGCGGTGTTCTTATTTTGTCCGGCGACAAGGAAGCGCTGGACCCAGTTCGCGATATCCAGGCTATCTTTTACGTTGATTCCCTTGGCGAGTTCGAGCCGTGGCTGAAGGAGAACGGGGCGGAAATTGTGCACGGCCCGCACTCGAACGCGTTCGGCAAAAACATGATGGTTCGGAATCCCGACGGACTGTTGGTGGAGTATTTCGAGGCTAAAACTGACAGCTGACCTTAAACGAAGCTTGCCGCGGTGCGCGCCTCTTCAGGCGCGTGCTGCTGGCATTTTGGCCCCGAAGACTTGCCCAGAATTGAGAGGAAGAGGGTGAGTGAAACATGAATGACCAACTCGCGGCTTTCCATTCGATCAATCGCCTAAAGATGACTTCAACCGCCAGAAAAATGACCGGCATTGTCGCCATGGCGGCAATGCTGAATCCCCTAAACTCGTCGATGATCTCGGTTGCGCTCCTGAAAATCGCTCCCTATTATCAGATTTCGATCGCGCAGACGTCCTGGCTGATTTTAGGTTATTTCCTGATGACGGCCATCGGCCAGCCGGTTATGGGCAAGCTTGCCGATCTGTACGGGCCCCGCCGCATTTTCAGCGCCGGGCTCATTTTCGTTGCCTTGTTCAGCCTGCTTTCCGTTTGGGCGCCGTCGTTCGGGTGGCTGGTAGCCCTGCGCATTTTGCAGTCGTTCAGCAATACGGCGTTATTTCCGGCAGGGATGGCAATGCTTCAAGCTTCTGCGGCCGCAGCCGGGACGAATGACGGGAAAATTCCCGTTTCAGCTACAGGGATGATTTCCTTCACGAACAACATTACGGCGGCGCTCGGCCCGGTCATCGGCGGTTTTCTTGTATATTTCATCGATTGGCGATCCATTTTCTGGATTAACGTCCCGATTGTGATGCTGATCATGACTTTATTCCGCCTATGGATTCCCCGAGAACAATCCTCGGCCGTCGCTGGCTGGAGCGTGGTGTCCTGGCGGAGCCAGCTTGATATTCCGGGTATTCTGCTATTTAGCAGTACGCTTTTCGGGCTCATGTACTTTCTGCAGTCCATGAAGAACGGCCCGATTTGGTGGATGCTTATTGCTGCCGCGTCTTCGTTTAGCGTGCTGATCGGCTACGAATTGCGCAGTGAGAACCCGTTTATCAATGTGAGGTTTCTGAAGTCTAATTTGAAACTATTGATGGTGTATGTGCAGTACGCAGGTACAAGTTTTGTGTATTACTGTATCCTCTATGGTTTGCCTTTGTGGCTGCAGCAGCTGCGGGGATATTCGGCGAAGGAGACGGGGCTTATTCTGCTGCCGATGCTGGTATCCGGAATCGTAGCGACGCAGGTGGCGGTCCCCATCATTTCCCGCTACACGTACAGAAGATCGATCGTCATCGGGTACATGTTTCTGGTCCTTGGCACAGCGCTGCTGCTGCTCGTAAAATCAGATACCACATTAACTTGGCTGCTGGCCGTTCTAGCTATTCTTGGCATCCCGAACGGCCTTGCCAATGTTGGCTGGCAGACGGCTCTGTTCACGCTTGCCAAACCGGGGGAGACAGGCGCGGCGTCCGGGTTATTCCTTACCTTCCGCTCTTTGGGGAGCATTTTAGCGACGAGCCTGATCGGCGCCGTCTTCAGCGGCAAGGCAACGACGGGCAGCCTCAATGAAGTCGCCGCCGTTATTTTTGCCGCTAGTCTCATCATGGCTGCGACGAGCTTCAGCCGCAAGCTTGTTTGACAGCTTAAGCCGTCATTGTCGATATTCAGTCCGTCGAAACAATCAGGGAATACAACTCTTTGTCCCTTTGGAGCAGGGGAGCGAGCTTATGGCCGATATAAAAGTGATACAACTCCCGAGCCTTCGGCATTTTCCAATCGTCCGGCAGCAACTCTTTCGGCAGGAATGGGTCTTCCAGCAAAATTTCACCGAACGCCTCTCCGGCCTCCAAAATGAGCAGCAGGACATCCCACGGCATAAGCTCCGAGCTGTTCTCTATGAAAGCCGACGATTCTTTGATCTTGTCGTTGATCCACCCGATAAACCAGGCGTATTTCTCGTTCAGCGTCTGGACGGGCCAAATCCGTTCCGCGTCGATCGCCGTAATCGGACCGTGCCGCAGCTCGCCGATTGCAGTGCGAATCCATGATTTGTCCAAGCCGAACTGCGCAGCAAACTCGAGCACGGCGTTCTCGCGATTGAACGGGCACACGAAGACGCCGTCGAATAAGAGCCCGTAACCGATTTGCATAAGCTCGCGGCGGAACGAATTCCGCATCGAACGATGCTGCTCGGGAATGCTGAACATGACGAAATGCCAGCGCTCGTCCCACAACGTATCCATGCCGGAAAATTTCAGCTGCAGGCTCTCGATAACCCGTGCGCCTGCTTCCGCCAAATTATATTTCCGGTCTTCGGCCACGATGTAGCCTTTCTTCTTTAAGGAAGAGAGCGTATTGCGAATAACCTGTTCGGATTTGCCGCGACCCTTGAAGATCCGAATAAACTCGGAGGTCGAAATGGCTCGCCGATGCAGGAGCATGTACAGGATTTGTTTTTCTAAGGACAGCATGACAGCACCTCGTTCCCTATGGCATTCGCCCTTCATTATAAAGATTACGGTAAAGGGAAGCAAACCATTTTATAATAAAAATATTTTCCTGCACATCGTTTCAAGTTATATTTTGCGGCGATATCTCGGACGTGCTGGGGATGTCCCTGTGAGAGATTAATACGCAGTCATTTGAACGAAGAAAGGAGAGCAACCGGAAATGAAGAGCATCTTAAGCTTATATTTTCTGATTGCATTCGTAATAGGTACGGATACGTTTCTGGTCTCGCCGCTTCTGCCGACGCTTCGGCAGCAGTTTCATATCAGCGTCGAAGCATCGGGCTGGATGGTCGGGGCGTATGCGCTGGGCTACGCATTGTTTGCGCTTATTGCGGGGCCGGTGTCGGACGGTTTGAACAGGAAAAAGATCATGCTGTTTGGTATCCTCGGTTTTGCGGTTTCCACCTTCCTGTGCGGCCTGGCGTGGAACTTCTGGTCGATGTTTGCGTTTCGGGCGCTGGCCGGCATTTTTGCGGCGTTCACGTCTCCGCAGGTGTGGGCGACGATTCCGATTCTAGTTCCCGCCCCGAAGGTGACGAAATCGATGGGCATCGTATCGGCCGGTTTCGCCGTCTCGCAGACGGTCGGTGTGCCAATTGGCAGCTACTTGGCCGAGCATTCCTGGAAGATGCCGTTTTTTATTATCGGGGGAATCGCTTTTGCGCTGTTCGCGTTGATTTTATGGATCGTCCCCCAATTTAAGCCTGCGACTGCCGGCAAGCAGCCTTCCATATTGGATCGTTATGCCGAGCTGCTCGGCGCAAATGGGGCGAAAGGGTCCTATCTGGCCTATTTCGCGATTTTGACGGGCGCCTTAGCCGTATTCACGTTTATCGGTAACTGGCTCACGGACAAGTTCGGCATGAACGTGTCGGAGATCGGTCATGTGTTCATTTTCATGGGCCTTGGCAACTTGATCGGCAGTTTTGTCGGCGGCCATGCGGCGGCGAGACTCGGCGGACGAACCGTGCTGTTAGGCGGGATCGGCATCATGGCGGTGCTTTATTTGCTGCTCAACCTCGCAGCGTCGCCGTTGCTGGTGCATTTGTGCTTCTTCGTCTTGTATCTAGTCTTCGGGACAATATTCCCCCTCATGATGGCGCTGTTACAGACGCTGTCTACCACCGCCCGGGGGACGATCGCAGCTCTATCGAACGGGGTCCTCTACGCCGCAACGACCGCCGGGGCCTATATCGCCGGAATTTTGTACGCGCAGTTGAACGGATTTTTCGGCGTGACGGTCTTTGCGGCACTGTGCTGCGCGTTATCCATCGGGCTGTGGGCTAAAAGTCAGCCAAAAACCTAAAAAATCTGCTTGGAATGGAGGAAAAGATGATGTATTCCGTGAGTCAGACTTCACTAATGAGCGGTTTACCTGCGTCGACGATAAGATTTTACGAAAAGGAAGGAATTATCCCAAACGTAAATCGCAATACGAGCGGAAGAAGGCAATATTCAGATGAAGATTTATTATTACTGGAATTAGTGGTTTGCTTGAAAGACACGGGTATGATGATTGAAGAAATTAAAAAATACACCCATCTAATCGTGCAAGGAAATGAAACAATAGGGCAAAGAAGAGAGATTTTACTGGCACATAAAAAGAATGTTGAACAACAATTGATGCGGATGAGAGAGAATTTGAAACAACTGAATCAAAAAATTGCGGTTTATGATGGATTAGTTACAGCTGAAAAAAATCTCGACACACTCAGAAAATTAAGTTTTAATAGCTTGACTTAAACTTAACTTTAAGTTGTATCGTATAGGTAACAACTTAAGGGGTTACTTTCCTTGAGTTTTGACATACTCGCACAAACCTTTAGAAAATGGAAGGTGAAGAACTGATGTTCACGATGATGACTGTAATTCGGAAGAAACCTGAGATTTCAACCGAAGATTTTCGGCACTTCATGGAATTTGACTACGGACCGACCTATGTCGGGCTTCCCGAGACGAGGGAGTACATCCAGCACTACCTATCGGACGTTATGACCGATGGAGCAGAGCTTCCAATCGACGCGATCGTCCAGATCAGCTTCGATTCTAAGGAAGAGATGATGAAGGCTTTACAGGCCGACAGCTACAAGAAGGCTGCCAAGATGCGCGAAGAGTACATGAGAGAAACCTCGGTAGGTATTCACTCCGCGGTCGTCGAGAAGACGCTGAAGTTGGTCTAGCTGAAAACGATCTTTTACGAGGCCTGGACAAGCGATAGCACAGGCCACAAGGAAGCTGGGAACATATGTATTCTGACACCTGCGACCATGAATGCGGACATTTTACTCTTAGCGTTAGCCCGGGGAATTTCTTCCCCGGGTTTTTGATGTGGCTACATACCATGATTTCGAATGCAAAAGCGTTTAACCATTATAGATGAAGCAAAATTTTACCTTTGGCTTTTCCTTGATCCAGCGATCGATGAGCGGCAGGACTTTCAGACAAATGGAAGGTTTGATAGATCTGCGGTTTGATTAAGCCATCCGCTAAATAATGGAATAATTGCTTGAGTGCTTGATCGTACTGATCATAATTTTGGTCATATTGCGAATAAACGGAGTATACCCTTACCGCAATGCTTTTGGTAATGAATCGGGAATAGATTTCTTCCAATGCTCCTGCGGGCAATCCATTCAGTGTCCCAAAGACGATAATTTGTCCGAAAGTTGCGAGGATCTCGGCATCGCGCATAATCGTCTGACCGGATGTAGCATTGAAGGATACATGAACGCCCTCGCCGTTAGTGATCTCCATTATTCTCTCCACTACATTTTCTGTTTTGTAATTGATGCCGTAATTTGCCCCTTGCTGCTTAATGTATGCCTTCTTTTCGTCAGATCCGACGAGTCCGATAATCCTTACACCCGTAAGCTTTGCTAGTTGGATTAAAGCTGTGCCAACACCTCCAGCGGCGGGATGGACAAGAATGGTTTGTCCGCGTTTTACAGCTCCGATATGATGCAGCATATCGGAGGCCGTAAAATAATTAACCGGAAGGACCGCCGCTTCATCTAAAGGTACCTGGGATGGAACCGGGGTCACATGGGCCGCTTCGCCAACCACATATTCCGTATAACAGCCGACTCCTTGTTTACCGAAGAAAACGACAGGGTCGCCAGGTTTTACATGTTCTACATCGGATCCTGTCGCCTCAACGATCCCGGAACACTCCACGCCAGGGATCATAGGAAACTCCGGCATAACAATAGGAGGCAGGCTGCCGGAACGAATCAAGGAATCGACAAAGTTGACACCTATAAACTTAACGCGAATCAGCACTTCATTGCTTTTGGGCGACGGCAATGGAACGTCTTCGTATGTCAGAACCGAATATGATCCCGTTTGACGAATTTGAATAGCTTTCATGTATTGCTCTCCACTCCCAAGGCATGGGTTGAATTGTGGGATGAGAAAGGGGTGCTGGAGTTCCCTTACGGTCCTGCCGGTTTCCCGGAAATGATGGAAGGCAAGGCGGATCTCTACGATTACATGCAGAACTTTCCGAAGCACTTCCAAGTCCAGTTTACGGACCTTAAGTTCCACCTGACGGTTGATCCGGAGCTGGTAATCGCAGAATTCAAGTCGATGGGTAAGCATCGTGAAACTGGCAATCCGTACAATCAAACATATATCAGCGTCGTGGAAACGAAGGATGGTCTCAGACGTTATCGTGATTTCTGGAATCCGTTAGTTGCGATCGAGTCGGTCGGCAATGTGAATGATGCTGTGCGCTTCTCGGAGTAATGGATTTAAGTCGACATCTTTTTTTAATCAAATTAGACCAAATGATCTAATAAAAAATTACAAATTGTCTGGAGGAAAATACAATGGTAAATCAAACACTAACCCAAGAAGCAGTTCGCGAAAGAGCACAAGAAGCATTCCGCAATCATCTGAAACATCTGTCGGGCGGGGATATTAAGGCATGGGTTGAATTGTGGGATGAGAACGGGGTACTGGAGTTCCCTTACGGTCCTGCAGGTTTCCCGGAAATGAAGGAAGGCAAGGCAGATCTCTACGACTACATGCAGAATTTTCCGAAGCACTTCGAAGTCCAGTATTATTGGCGATGTTACCATTGAGGAAGGCAGCAATATCTGGTTCGGCGCAGTATTGCGGGGAGATGTGGGACCGATCCGAATCGGGAAAAATAACAGTATCCAGGATAACTGCGTCATTCACATGTCAGAATCCGGGACTTTTATCGGTAATAACAATACGATTGGACATGGCGCGATTCTGCATAATTGTATGATTGGAAATGATAATGTTATCGGTATGAACGCTGTAGTGCTCGACGGGACAACGATTGAGAATGAGAATGTCATTGCAGCAGGCAGTGTCATTACAGGTAATAGCAAAATTACAAACCGGCAGCTTGTTGCAGGTTCCCCGGGACAAGTCAAAAAAGAATTATCCGGCAATTCTCTTTGGTGGGTACAAGAAAGTTCAAAACAATATGTGAAACTGGTAGAACGCTACGATAATCAATATAAATATACAAGCGCCCTAAAATCGTAATGATGCTCAAGTCACCTTATGCCAAGATTTAGAGGTAAGCCGATGAAACGTATCCTATTCACAATCATAGCGTTGGCTATCAATACGAATCTGTCAGTGCCTTTTTTCCCGCTCTATGCAACTGCTTTTCATCTTAACAGCGTTATCGTTACAGGCTTGTTCGTTATTTATTCCATTTGCCTGCTGCCGGTATTGTTGATCGCAGGTCCTTTAGGGGATGTATGGGGCAATAAAAAAGTAGTGTACATCGGCTTAGGATTGGCAATTCTTTCGACGATATTTTTCGCTGAAGCCACAAATATCTCGTTACTGTACCTTGCACGGGCGTTGGCTGGGATGGCGTCAGGAGCTTTCATGGGAACAGGGACAGCTCTTTTGCTTCAACATTCCTCACAGAACCAAACGGCGCATGCATTGACGCTGTCAAGTATTGTTACCATGCTCGGGTTTGGGCTGGGACCGGCAATTAGCGGCATAATCATCCAGTACAGCCCGCTGTCACCTGTGAAAATTCCTTACCAAAGCATGTTTATCGCTCTGAGCATCAGCATGCTTCTCCTGGCCAGTATCCGTGAAAGGAGAGAATCGACCGGGAATCGGCGACTATTTCAGATCAGTATGGGCGTACCGTCCTCCCATCGAACCTTGTTCTGGGCATTTGCCGCTCCC
The DNA here is from genome assembly GCF_011043685.1 of Paenibacillus apii. Taxonomy (NCBI): domain Bacteria; kingdom Bacillati; phylum Bacillota; class Bacilli; order Caryophanales; family Paenibacillaceae; genus Paenibacillus; species Paenibacillus apii. The sequence goes on from NZ_JAAKGU010000008.1 coordinate 139,246, forward strand.
TCCGTATTTACGGCGTTTGCGCTTAACGGGACTGTACTTGCCTTGATGCCAACCTTCGTTCGGTCTGTAATGCACTCAACCAATTTTGCTGTCCCGGGTATTCTCTTGTTCATTCTGCTTTCGGGAGGGGCGCTTGCCCAGCTAATTCCTTTGCCTGGCGATGCGATTCGCCGTATACAAGCGAGAGTATTATTGCTGCTTGCAGGGACATGGTGCATGTTAATGGCCGGAACATTGATAAATAGTGCGTTATTGTGGCTGGGGAAGGGGATACAGGCTGTCGGGTGCGGGTGGACGTTTCAAGGCAGCATGAAACTGACCGGGAGTATGGCACCCGTTTCCGAAAGAGCCCGCCTTCTGTCAATCTTTTATATTGCGGCGTATTCAGGCATGATTTTGCCTACATTAGGTGTCGGGATATTATCGTTTTATTGGGGGCTTATGCCGGCCTTGCTTACGTTCGGGGCGATTGTTACTTCAATCGGGATCGTTATTGTGCTGAATTCAATCCGTTTACGAATGGTTACTCAAGCGATGAAAAGATAGATATGGTAAAAATCAAGGATCATTAGGCGGTTTGACGCAGCCTGATGATCCTTGTTCTTTCATTGGAATGATAACAACATATGGATCTATGGATTGACCACTTCCTCTGGCGGTTCAATGAGCATCCATTACTGCCTTAACTCGTTGACAGCATTCGCTAAAATTTCGTAGGACCGCAAACGGGCTTGATGATCGTAAATATGGGATGTTACGATGAATTCGTCCGCCTTCGTTTCTTCAAACAGAACGGGCAGCTTCTTAAGAATCGTGGTACGATCTCCGATAATGCCGAAATCCATTTGTTTACGAATTCGCGTTTTTTCTTGCTCATTCCACAAGGCATCCATGTTTTCAACCGGAGGATTGTATTCGCTGGTACGGCCGCGAATCAGATTCAACACTTGCTGCTCATCTGTAGTAGCCAGCCAGCTTGCTTCTTCGGCCGAATCAGCCGCAATGACATTTAAGCCTATCATAACATAGGGCTTATCCAACATTCGCGAGGGAGTGAAGGCGCTGCGGTATAAATCCAAGGCCTGGAGCAAATAATCGGGTGCGAAATGGCTGGCGAATGAGAAAGGCAGTCCGAGACGACCCGCCAATTGTGCGCTGAACCCGCTGGAGCCCAGCAGCCAGATGGGAATATCCATTCCTTCTCCGGGAATAGCCCGTACTCCCGGTTCAATAGGTTCGTCTTCGGGATGGAAGTAAGAGCGCAGTTCGCGCAGAAGGTCCGGGAAATCATCCCCGTTGCTGCCCAGCGTCCTCCTGAGAGCGCGGGTGGTACGCATGTCGGAGCCTGAAGCTCTGCCTAATCCTAGATCTATCCGGCCCGGATACAGAGATTCCAGTGTTCCGAACTGTTCGGCGATGACGAGCGGGGCATGATTGGGCAGCATGATGCCGCCTGAGCCGACCCGGATTTTCTTAGTTCCAGACGCAATATGTCCGATCAAGATCGATGTTGCCGAGCTCCCGATTCCTGGCATATTATGGTGCTCAGCGAGCCAATATCGGTGATAACCGAGCTTTTCGGCGTGTTGCGCGAGCTCCAGCGTACGTCGGAAAGAATCTTTGGGTGTGCTGCCCGACAAGATCGGGGCGAGATCCAAAACAGAGATTTTTGAATTGAATTCGTACATAATAACATCTACCTCCACATTAATTTTGATAATTTCCTTCATTTTAGGCGGCTGCATTCACATTGGCAGATTTTCTTGTTTAAGCGGTGTTCAAATCATCAGCGGCCACCAACTTTCTGGATCGAATGGTCAAATATTTGGAAAAATATAATGAAGCATCTATGAAGCTTCATTATCCATCGAACCTTTCTTAATGTTATCTTAAACTTTAATAGACTGTTTAGTCAAGAAAAACTTTGTTGCTTTTTTACATGTGGTCCAACAGGTTTAAGGGAACCGCGCCTTCAGACAAGACTTGCAAGTCTTGCAAGTTTTGTGGGAATCCTCTATTGATTGTCCGACAGTGATATTAACATGAGCGCATTTACGACTGGAGGGATGGTTCAGCAGACGGGATGGATTTTCAATGATCTAATTTTTTTCTTGACTAAATAGTCTGGAATGGGTATGATAGGGATCAGAAAGGAGGTGTTCAATGCATGGGCAGAAGCAATCGCTAACCCAGGCTGTTAAATTAACCTCTGATCCGGGTTTTGGACGAATTATTAGATCGTTTGATCTAGAAATCAATCGTTCCAACTCCGGTTTCCAATTACAGAGTTACTATTTTGTTTTTTGATTGACTATTCATGAATATTTTGGACTTATTAGTCTAAAAAAGAAAGGGAGTAATGGATATGTTGAATAACGGTAAAATTTTAGTGACTGGCGGAAGAGGCAAAACGGGAAGCCGTATAGCTAAGCGGCTTACCGATCTGGGCTATGCTGTTCGTACGGCCGACCGCGGTACTTCCGCTTCAGAAAGCACTAATGAGCATGTGGCTTTTGATTGGTTTGATGAGACGACGTTTGAACTGGCTTTGAAAAACGTGGATAAGATCTACCTGGTGGGTCCCGTTGCAGTCATGGACCCGTCCAAGATGATGGTGCCTTTTTTGGAGAAGGCTTTAAAGGAAGGGGTACGCCGGGTCGTGTTACTTAGCAGCGCTTCCGTTCCTGAGAATGGACCTGTGTTCGGCAAGGTGCATCAGGTAATACGTCAGCTTGTGCCGGAATGGGCGGTACTACGGCCTTCTTATTTTATGCAAAATTTCACTGAGGGTCACCACGGAGCCCAAATCAACAGTGACGGGGTAATGATTACGGCTACAGGATCGGGCCGGGTCGGATTCGTTGATGCCGACGATATTGCCGAGGTGGGCGTAAGAGCGCTGATTGATGAGCAGCCTCACAATACAGATCATATCATCACAGGTCCTGATTCGTTTAGTTATGCGGAGGCTGGAGAAATCATCGGCGCTGCTGCAGGACGAACCATCCAACATGTAAATATTAGCACGGAAGAGCTGGCGGCCGGGATGATGAAGTTCGGGATGGCCGAAGACTATGCTCATTTTCTCGCAGGGCTGGATGAAGCGATCAGGCTTCACGGTACTGAAGACCAGGTTACGGATACAGTTCAGCGTGTGACCGGACGACCGCCTAAATCTCTAAAAGACTTTGCCATCGCGCACGCCTCACATTGGAAACAGAATTGAAAGCGGCTGAAGCTATGAACTCATTATTTAACTTGAGCGGAAAAACCGCTATTGTGACAGGCGCAGGCAGAGGTATCGGAAAAAGTATTGCTTTGGGATTAGCCGAATCGGGTGCAAATGTGGTTCTATCCAGTCGTACGCAGTCCGAATTAGAGGAGGTAGCGAATGAGATTCGCAAGATAGGAACGGAATCATTGGTGATCCCTTGCGATGTAACGAAGCCCGAGGATATCCAACAAGTAGTAGATGAGACGAAAAATCGTTTCGGATCTATTGATATTCTGATTAACAATGCGGGAATGACGATTAAAACGCCAGCGGAAGAATACGAATTGGACAACTGGAACCGAATTGTTGCTGTTAATCTCACCGGTGTTTTCTTATTCGCACAGTATGCGGGCAGGGAAATGATCAAGCAGAACCGTGGACGAATCATTAATATTTCATCAGTGGGGTCCACAACTGCGCTCACAGGCTCTGTCGCCTACTGCGCCAGCAAAGGGGGAGTTAATATGCTGACAAAGGTTCTGGCGGTAGAGTGGGCAAAGTATGGGGTCAATGTGAACGGGATTGCGCCTTCTTATATTGAAACCCCGCTTGTAAAAACCGTCTCGGATGCAAAAGAAGATTTTGCCGGAAAAGTGACGGAACGAACTCCCCTTGGCAGAATGGGCCATCCCAATGAGCTGGCGGGTGCCGCGGTATTTCTTGCATCCGATGCAGCTTCTTATATTACAGGCGAGACCATTTTTGTAGATGGAGGCTGGACGGCTCTCGGCTTGTAAGTACTTAAAAATAAAAATACGGAGGTTAAAAAAATGACACAACGAGCAGTTTCACAAGGATGGATTCTGGATATCGCACTTTCACAAGGGGGATTTGACGCCCTGCATCCCGAAGCGAAGGCAACGTTAGAAGAATGCGGCCACAATCACAGAGACTTTGACAGAGTATTTGAATTGGTTAAAAGCGGCGTCATGATCCCGAAAGCATGGTCGACCGTTGCGGCCCAGGCAGAAGAACGCGCAAAGCACTATGAAAGCGAGGGTTTCCCGGCAACCGCCAAAGATTTGTATCAGCGTGCTGCGGTGATGTGGGGCAGAGCGCAATATTCATTTTTTAACGATGATCCCAGAAAAGCCGTATTTCGCGAGCGCCGTAATGAGTCCGTCGCAGCGATTTCGCGCCTGAGCAATCAAACGATCCAGAGGGTTGAGCTGGATTTTGAAGGCAAAAAAATATTCGGTCTGCTGTTTCTCCCTGAAGGAAACGTATCGAACGCTCCTGCTGTCATTCTTGGTCCGGGCATGGACATGATCAAAGAGGATTATATCCAGATTGCCCAACGCTACTATACGTCCCGGGGCATGATTGCTCTGTCGATTGAAGGGCCTGGTCAGGGAGAATCCGGATCATCCGGACTCAAAGTCACCTTAACCAACTACCAGCGCGCCATCAGCCGGTATATTGACTTTCTTGAGGAGCTACCACAGGTTGACAAGAATCGGATAGGTCTGTTTGGAGTCAGTATGGGCGCGATCTGGGGATTACGGGGAGCTGCCCACGACAACCGTCTGAAATCATTAGCCACATTCATGGCAGGCCCCGGTGAACTGGAGAAGTCTTTCAGCAAAGCTCAACCGAGCTTCAAGGCCAATATGATGTATATGTCCGGATATACCGATGAAGAGAAGTTTGATAAGGAAATGGCGGCGAATTACAGCATTTGGCATCTGGTTCCGAACATCACTTGCCCGGTACTGATCGGCAACGGTGAATTTGATGAGCTTATCCCGGTTGAAGATGCGATTGCGCTATACGAGCTCATCAAGGCTCCCAAGGAGCTGCGGATCTATGAGAATGAATTCCATCCCCTTGGCGGTGTTGCAGCGGAGATCTTCCGTTACGGCTCGGAATGGACGCAGCGGGCGCTGAATGGCGATTTCGCTCAAAGACCCGATAAACGCTATTATGTGCATACGGATGGACGTGTCATCGAAGGATCGGCAAATCCGGCATGGTGGCTTGGCGCCCAACCTCCCGAGATCCTTGCGCGGAAACAATCGCCAGAGTCGTAAGCCGGGGCATTCCGGTTGCAGATTCAATATTTCAATTTTGATAAGGAGTGGTAAATATGACGTTCAATCCGGCAGATTATGAAAAGGTGCAGGAAGCTTCACGGGAGATCTTCCATAAGTTTTGCAAATCTTTTTTGGAAAAAGACATGAATCAATTTATTGAGCTGTTTGATGACAATGCGCTGTTCGAGTTTCCTTACGCTCCTAAAGGCTTTACTCAAAAACTTGAAGGCAAGGCTGCCATTTATGAGTATGTTAAAGACTTCCCTCAAAGGTTTGATATCACACGGTTCAGTGAACCAACCTTTCACTTCGCGATGAACCCCAATATCATGATAGTCGAATTCGAAATTGAGGAAGCGATAGTCCTGACCACCGGCAAGCCTTATCTTCAGAAATATATCTCGGTGATCGAAACGAGAGACAATAAAATCGTACACTACAAAGATTATTGGAATCCGGTAATAGCGCTCGTAGCGCTTTTGGATGCAGAAACATTGCAGAAAGTATTAAACGAGCAGTAAGAAGTTGAAATGGTGGAGGTGGGGATTAGAATCGATCATTTATTGATCCTATCCCCACTGTCCTTTACTCGGGATTGCATAAAATTGGTTTTATAGGGGATTTTAATTCAATCCGTATACAAAGGAGCTGAAGTAAAGAATGATCCATCCCAAAGACGACTACAGGGTATTGGGTAAAAAAATTGAAGTTGATTCGGATGTAAACGAGGATCGTAATCGAGAAGTGCAGCTGGATGACTCCTTTGAGGACTGGTATGGGAATATCAATTACCAGGTGAAGCAAAGGTTGGATTTGACGAAAGTTCCTCAGGACAGTGTATTTGACTCAGCCGTCGACATGGATGAGGATCCATCTGAGGATTAAGAGTTCAATCATAAACAAGAGGTTACAGCCGAATGATCGTTTTAAGTCTTAAGTCGCCAAAATGGCGGCTATTTTTTATGAAACAAGTTTATGTCCGGTGAGAATATTGGTTCCTAGTGGACTCTTTATTTAGGAACGTTGGTTCTTAGACTTCTTCACAAAACCCGTATTTTGTACATATGTCCTAAGATCAGCTTAATCCCTTATGTACCATGGTTTTCAAATCTCCCCTTATTAACTGCGAAACTAAAAATAATATGCTGAATTGATCGTTATTCTTTTAATATAATTAGAATTCCGATCAATTGCTATTTACTGGGTTTATTTTGTATCACCCCGCTGATTACTATTTTTCGCATTTTTCTATATTGACCTTTGTATAAATGGTAGCTGTCTTAGGATCAGCGTGCCCTAATAAATCCGCAATTGCTAATAAATCTGCTCCTTCGCCGTCATTATATAAGACTGTTGCGCAGGTATGTGTCAACTTATGAGGTGTAACTTTTTGGTTGTTTGCTTTTACTCCAGCTTCATTAGCAATTGTCTCAATGATTAGTTCCATGGCTCTTCTTGTTAATCGTTTTCCTTGTTTTTGAGATATAAATAACGCAGCTTCCTCTGTTCTGCTACGCTTTTCAAGAATCGATTGTCTAACAGGTTTATAAATTTCAAGCGCACGTAAGATCTTTGGCGTCAAAACGAGTTTTCTTTCCTTATTCCCTTTACCTATAATTGTTAGCGATCCATCATTGTTTTGGCGCTTGCTTTTGCAATCAATTGATTTTTTCGATGTTCATTTTGTTCCTGTTTAAGCAAGACCGTATTCTGCGCTTTAATATTTTTATTAGTGGCCCAAAGACCTCCAATAATACTTGCTAATCCACCTACTACTGCACCGATTAATCCACTTAAAAGGTTTGTCCAATTCAAAAGAAGTGCCACCTCCAATATCAAATTCGATGTTTAGGGGGTTTTTTCCTTCTGTCATTTTACTCTGCCACTAAACTGTGCATTTCCTTTCCAACGGCCCCAACGCGTGCATTTCGCCGGCTGCTTTCGAACGGATAAAGGAGGACGAATTTATTTTTCGTTCTTCGCATGGCTGACACCCGTTTTCTGACAATCTGGAACGACGCTTTGGCCTCTTCAGCGGTAGGGGATATTGATCTGAATGCCGAAGCGAACAATTGGCACCATTTAGCATCAAAGTCCTTTATTCTCATATGCTTCAGATCCTTTCGGGAAAATAAAAAAGCCGCCGAATAATCAGCGACTTCCCCATATCCCACTGTAATAGAATACTGTTCCAAGCAGAGTGAACACCAGTACGATTGGCGCTACTCTGGCAAGGAATCTACGCAAAGGACCTTCGTCCATTCGCTTCACTGTAATTGCGAGTACTAAACCTATTATAACTAAAACCACAGCTGCCATTATCATCGGGCCAGCAGCATCCCATATTTTCTTCGTCCGGGCATTTTTCTTTTATAAATATTGGCCATACCCTTCATGCAGCGTAGGCGGATATACCGGCGCCGCCAAAACGTTTTAACGCTGGCTGCTCCAATCGGGCTGCAGCGCCTGCACAACTTCCTCAATAAACCGGCCCCGGCCTTTATCCGGACGGTCCAAGTGTACGTAATGAGTGGCATCTTCTATCAGAACGTCCTTGACAAAAGGAGAGTGAATGAGTTGCTGCACAAGCCGATCCCGATCTTCGTTACGGGACCAGAAGTCATTTTCCGATTGAATAACCAGTGTCGGCACTTTGATGAGTGACGCATCCCACAATTGTCTGCCCGAAGCGAGGTAGTAGGTGTCTTCCATTGCTCCGCTAGGAGAGCGAAAGCTCGCAGGCACACGATCCTCGCTGGTTTCATCGCTCACCATGCTTTCTTTCACATATGCTTCCACTACAAGAGGATCGCGCCATTCGGACTTGTCTTCCGCCGGGATGCTGCTATCCCATGAGGGGAGCAGGGAAGCCGCCGTGTTCAAACGGTAGGCTCCAAATTCCGCTTCATTAAATCTTCCGGGACGTTCGGGATCTTCCAAATTTGTACCGTTGCCGAGCGTCGGGTGATTCGAACCGCCCCCGTATATCGTATTGTACAACATGAGGACACTCACTTTTTCAGGATTCATCGTTGTATAATGTCCCGCCCAGAGCCCGCCTGTGGCCCAGCCCAATAAAGCTGCTTTCATTCCTTTGTTCCGTTTTCGAATCCAGTCCACGACAGCGGAAATATCTTTGACGGCATCCGTCGATCTCACCAGCGGAGCATTCGCCGCACGCGGCTCCGACATTTCCGGTAGGCGGGTAGACTTTCCGTATCCCCGGATATCCATGATATAGACAGGAAAGCCCTTATGGGCCAAATCTTCAGCCAATGAACCGTTTGAAACCTGAAGATCAAATGAGGGGATACCCGGAACTCTTGCTCCATGAAGGAGGAGCAGAGGAGTTTTGTCCGATTTTTGGGAAGTACGAATTTCACGGATGAAAATATCAATCCCCGGCTCGCTCTCGATTTTAAAATCGTTTCTTTGAATTTTATCTCCACCGCTTTCATTTACCTTCTTCGCGCCTTCCCACTCTACCGCAAACACCGGGACAAAGACAGACGATACGAGGAAAAACACTAAAACAATAGAAGTCAACAATTTCATGACTGTTTTCTCCTTTCATTGGCTTTCCTTACGACTGTTGAATCATGGACGGCGTCTCCTTTTGGTTATTGTCTTTTCGTTTTTATCTTAAGTTGACCTCTTTGATATGTCCAATATATAATTCATAAAAAAATAATATGAAAGGAATATAATATGGACCTTCGGCTCATGAAGTATTTTGTTGCGGTAGCGGAAGAATTGAATTTTACCCGTGCAGCAAAACGGCTAAATATGGCACAGCCCCCGTTAAGTCAACAAATCAAAAGTTTGGAAATCGAGCTTGGCGTTCAACTGCTGAAACGAAACAACCGAAAGGTTGAATTAACGGAACCGGGCCAAGTGTTTTTGGAGGAAGCCAGGAACACGCTGTTACAGTCTGAAAAAGCCATTAAAGCCGCACAACTTGCACAGCAGGGGCAAATCGGCCGGCTGACCGTCGGCTTTGTTGGTTCGGCAACGGACGGGATTTTCATCAATAAGCTTAAAGAATTTCACGATAACTATCCTCTCGTTCAATTGACGTTGAAAGAAATGACCACCTCTCAACAATTGGACGCGCTCTACTCCCGCGAAATACATGTAGGAATGCTGCGCCCCTTTGTGCAAGAAACGGACATTCAATCGCAAGTGTTTACGGAAGAGTCTTTCGTATTCGCATTGCCCAAGTCGCACAGTTTGGCTTCACGTCCGAAAATATCCGTCCATGAGGTTGCAAACGATCCATTTATTATGCCGCCGCGCCATTACGGCCCCGATTTCTACGATATTATCAACGGGTATTTCCGCAGTTGCGGAATCAGTATCCGCATTATTCAGGAAGCCGTCCAAATGCACACGATCGTCAATCTTGTCGCATCGGGCTTGGGCATATCGGTAGTGCCCTCGTCGGTAAAAAATTTCAGAAGACCCGGAATTGTCTACAAAAATTTTATTGAAAAACCGCCCCAAATCAATTTATCTTTAGCTTGGCGAATGGATGACAAATCACCGGCCCTTCGTTTTTTCCTGAATCACTTCAAACTTGAAAAGTAGTAGCGAAAATATGTTGTTTATGTTTTATAACCAATAAAAGCTGCCTTCTCTTTTCAATTCGCTAGACCTGTCGGGATTGTGGTAATGTTCTTGTCACCCGACATGATCGTCGACAAAAATCCCTTCCTGATTTACATTCAACCGGAAGCCAGCGAACATCGAGGTATAAAAAACAGCGATACGCCTTTCCAGGCGGTCGCTGTTTTTTTATTGCAAGTTAGGATTTATCCCATATATATGCTTCGTCAGCTAACGTCTCCTTTAGCTCAACAGCCTAGTTCAGCGATTGCCCGTTTAATTCCACAAACCTTTATTTTTTACGAGATTATCTGTTTCATGAATCAGATCACTTAACATGGTTAGAGCCTTCTCCAAACCGGCACGATCTTCTGTGACTAATGTCAATATGTTATTTATTCTATTGGAGTATTTGCTTGGGACCATGCTAAATGAATCAGCGATGGCAGCAGCTCCTTTCTCGTTCATCCAATAAGTTTCGTTAAGTGCAAATAAAACCTGATTCATGCAAGAGACTGACCTAAAACAACATCCAGCAATGTAAGATAAATCTTTTTTATAGATACCTTTTTTCCCAATCTCAAGAGAGAAATTTGCTTCCCATAGAAATTTTTGAATAACCGATTTTTGCAAAACATGCGAGTAGGGATTTGTTCGGGACTTCATTTCTCCAACAAGACCTGACGGATCCCATAACACCTTACACAACGCTATTTCAGCTAAATACATTGAATTGATAAATCCATGAGGATGCCCCGGTTGATAGTCGATTGTGATATCCCCCATGAGGCATTGGTCAATTACTTTTGACACTTTATTAAGATCACGGTATAGAAAATCGACCGGTTTTTGATACACTTTTAGCCAGCCACCACCATTAATCCATGGTCCCCAGCCACCGATTTCTGTTATTAAGTTGTCTCTATTATCGTCATCCAAGATGGAGGCTACCCGACGAAGCTGGGCAATGTCTAACCCACTTTTGGCGTTATAATAAATTCCAATATCAATATCGGAGTTGGGATTTTCAGTCCCCCTTGCCCTTGAACCGCCTAGAACCAGAGCCTGCACACCGTTGACTTCCTTAAGACTATCAATAATTATTGAAATAATATTTTGCACATCCATACCTTTTACTCCGTTTCGAATATGACTAAACTTAATAATCATCAACTAAGACTCAATCAAGCGGTTGAAGAGATTGTAAGAGAACAACATTCCCGACGAGATCCATGCCGCCGCCATGGGGGGGCAGGAACCTCCGCGAGCCACGGCGGGAGGTCAGCATAAGCAGACCCCATGCCCCTGCGAAGGCCCATACGCCTGAAACGATATGTATCAATACCAGTCAATAAACCTATTTATCGCCATTTGGTAAAACTGACCATAAAATAGATCGAAAATACCATTGTTAAATTAACCCCTTGTATGAACTCTAGGGGTGCTCCATTGTCTAATAGATGACATGCGTATGTGTGTCGGAACCGATGCGGATACACATTATCGGTAACATACCCTCGAGTCGCTAACTGCTTGAGGGAATAACGAATCGTCGGAATGGCCATTCGACGCATTGGATGGCTCTCCGTGACGAAGAGTGCTCTACAGCTATCCTGTCGGCTTTCGATGTAACGAGAGAACCACACCGTACACTCCGTTGTAAAATAAACTTCTCTTTGCTTTGCCCCCTTTCCGTTAAGGATGGCTGAACAGTTCTCTCAGTTGATATCATCTAGATTAAGCTGATGAACTTCACCAACACGGCAGCCGGTACAATACAGAAACTCCAATAGTGCATGCTCTCGATGGGACATACAAGAGATCTTTAGATGAATGACATCCTCTTCAATTAGGAATTTAGGAATCCTTTTATCCATCTTTTCGGTTCTCTGAGCTTTAATGCTGGATTCTTCGTAACGTAACCCTCTTCAAACGCGTAACGGAACAGTGAACGTACAAAACGGATTCTATGACCTAGACTGCTTGGTTTCAAACGATTCGATTGCTTGCAAGATATTCCTTTAGCAGATTCATGGACACATCTTCAAGATCCAGATCACTTATTTCTCGAACAAGTACTTTCATTTGTAGAGCATAAGCCCTTAGTGTGTGAGGACTAAATCCCAGAATCCGCTTATCTGCTTCATACAACGACCATAATTCCATTATTGTCATAAATAAACCCTCCCATGATTTTGATCCTATTACTAACATCACATAAAATGGGAGGATCTAACCTGACTCTTTGAAATAATAAGCGTTTCCCGTTAGAGAGCCAACAAAAATACGGCTGCACTGACAACCTCAATTCTCCTAGCATGTTTAGTCAACTCAGGGAGCAACTGCCGTAGCAAGCTGCTTCCCTTGATAATTTCACAAACGTTTTACGTTTAGCTTAGTCGCTAAAATTTTCAAATAGTGAGTTTATCTCATGATTATCATACATCTCCCCATCACTGATAAATTTCTCAATCTCTACATACCATCATCCATAAACTCTACCTCCCACCGCTGACCAGGCACAGCCACTTCCACCATAATGCTTTCAGTTCTTATTTTGTTAAGTCTATAGTATATTTTCCGATCCTCAAGTTGGTTTAAGAAATCGATAAGTTCTTTTAACCCGACCACTAATCATACACCTTCTTTTTTAGTTCTCGTTCTTCGTTAGTCTAACACATTCTCGATCTAATAAATGAAATAGGCTATCCATGAGATTATGAGATTATTGATGACCATATAAAGAATCACGGAGATGCTTGACATCGCTTATCGGTGGACGTCCGAATAAGCGCGCGTATTCCCGATTGAACTGAGAAGGGCTTTCGTAACCAACGCGAAAACCTGCCGTGGCAGCATCCAAGTTTTCCGTGAGCAGCAATCGGCGTGCCGTTTGCAACCGAATTATCTTTTGATACTGCAACGGACTCATTGCCGTTACTCTTTTGAAATGCTTGTGCAAAGATGTGGTGCTCATGCTAACCTTTTTTGCTAACTCACTAATGATAAGAGGCTCGGAATAATTTCGGTTAATGAGATGGATCGCTTGGGATATACCATGTGCATAGCTGCCAAGCAGTGCGAACTGCCGGAGCAACGTCCCCTGCTCGCCCTGTAGCACCCGATAAAATATTTCGCGGACGATAAGCGGAGCAAGCATTGGGATATCCATCGGTGTATCTAAAAGTTGGACAAGGCGAAGAATTGCATCTAGCAAGGGAGGCGTAGTCGTATTCACCAAAATCCCTCGTCCAGTTTCCCTGCTTCTCTGCGGGCTGGTCTTATTGACGATATCCAGAAGAACATCCGGATTGAGCGTTAATTGCAGACTTAAATATGGTATCTGCGGTGATGCATGAGTAATTTTACCGATAACGGGCAAATGAACGGAGGTGACCATATAGGTAGCCGAATCGTATCGGATATTTTCCCCGGCCAAAGTGGCAATTTTAGAGCCTTGGGCGATCACGTAAAGAGAGGGCAAGTTGACAGTATGCGTCGGTTCCGTTTCTCTCGATGCCCGCCTGAAACAAAGCTCAGTAATGGCTGTAGTGTGTGTACCGTCTATCGGTGCATGAAGTTGAATCAGCCGAGCCAACTCTTGCTGATAGGTCGAAATGGTAAGCCTGGGAAAGAGTTGGTTCATAATCACCAATCCTTTTTTCTACTAGATCTTAAGTTTATTGTAGCCAGACAGACAGGATTAGGCAAAGAACGCGCAGGAATCGCCTACCGTATATTAATCGCCCTTTTATATACTTCTAATAGTAAGGTCAACAACACTTGCGACTACTATTAGAATGAAAGAAGGATCTGGCGATGAGCGTAGAAGAGAACATAACCATGTCAGGAATCAAAGACAAAGTCGTCGTTATTACGGGCGCAAGCAGCGGAATTGGCGAAGCAGCCGCACTCCTGCTTGCCGAGCGTGGCGCGAAGATTGTGCTTGGAGCGAGAGGTACGGAACGACTTGAAGCACTTGCGGAGCGCATTATGGAACGGGGTGGTGAGGCCGTTTATATGAGCACAGACGTGAAACGGCGAGAAGACATGTCCAATCTTGTCGCGTTGGCATGCGAACAGTACGGCAAGCTTGATGTATTCATCAACAATGCCGGCGTAATGCCGATTTCACCCCTTGATGAATTGCGTGTTGAAGATTGGGAGTCAATGATTGATATCAACATGAAGGGCGTACTATACGGTATAGCCGCCGCATTGCCTGTCTTTCGCAAGCAGGGTTTTGGTCATTTTGTCAACACCGCTTCTACCGCTGGGCATAAAACAGTACCGAATCAATCTGTCTATTCAGGCACGAAGTTCGCTGTTCGTGCGATCTCAGAGGGGCTGCGCCAAGAGGCTGGCAAACAACTACGCGTAACAATTATATCGCCAGGTATCGTACAAACAAATTTCACGGAGGGCGTGACAAATAAGGAGGTTAGAGACCGTCTCACCGCTATTCGGGATGAGTTAGCGATGCCGCCAGATGCAGTTGCTCGTGCTATAGCATTCGCAATCGAGCAGCCAGACGATATTGATGTGAATGAGATTGTAATCCGTCCGACTGCACAGGTCTAAGATATAGAGTACGGGGTGGGATAATAAAATGAACTGCAAATAGTACTGATTTAGCGAGCATATATTGCGACTATTCATACTTAAGTCATCTGCCCTTTAACGTAATGAAGCTGCCGATCGTGTACCGGCAGCTTCGACCTGGTTGTTATTAAGCTCCCGTTTCCCGTTAGTTGAGTCCCTTTAATTTGGTTTTGCATTGATTTCCTTTAAAGTTCATGCATCTCGATGTCCCACCGAGTTAAGGCAGCTTGCTGCCGGCCGCGATGCGGTTAGTCGGTGCGGATGTGTCCCGGCAATTACTTCCTCGTTCCTTGTTCCCGGGACCGGGGGTCGCCCAGACCCTGAGCGTGAATGCGGTGTTTATATGATTGATGCACCCGACTTCTTCGAGATACTTTCACACTGCTTTTCTGTTTCTATTTTTTACTCTAGTAATGTATATTTCAGTTAAGTCTTCTTTTAAACGTCACTTATTTATTACCGAGTTGTTCCGCCAAACCGATTAGAAGTCCTTCAATTCCACGAATGTAGCAGAGCCGATACGAGTCCTCGTACTGAACCACTTCGCCAACGAGTTGAGCACCATACTTAGTGAGTCTGGATACCATTTCGTCAATATCTTCAACTGTGAACATGACGCGTAGATAACCGAGGGCATTTACAGGAGCAGTTCGGTGATCTGATATAGTAGGTGGGGTGAGAAATCGCGAAAGTTCAAGTCGGCTGTGGCCATCTGGGGTAACCATCATAGCAATCTCTACACACTGTGAACCCAGCCCGGTTACGCGACCAGCCCATTCACCTTCGACAGTAGCTCGCCCTTCGAGCTTCAAACCAATCTCCTCGAAGAAAGAGATTGCATCATCAAGGGATTCTACAACGATGCCAACATTGTCCATTCTTAGTAATTTGTTTTTTGCCATAATTTTTATCTCCTTATGTGTACAAATTTATTATCTGATCATCTTTATAAATTTACGTAAATACCCCTTTTCTAAATTCCTAATATTTTTATACTTTAACAATTCGGAGTTACGATATTATCTCCTGCTTATTATTTTTGATCATTAAACTAAACTGTCCATTAGCATAATGCGGCTGCCGATACATGCTGGCAGCCAGTCTTAGTTGTTTATTACGCTATAGTCCCAGTTAATCATCAATGGGCGAATAAAGAGTATTGTTAACAATAACATCATTGGGCTCGGAAGTTACAATGGTGTCACGTAAAATAATATTTGGATAGACATCATCAGTTGCTAATTAAAATTTTCCTTTTATGCACTTCACAGGACTTTCCTAACCATTCGAACGAATCGTAGCAACTGGCATCATTTATGGAAGTTGTTGCTTCAGTTTCATTTTTTAATACAAAGGCAAATAATACGTAGGAAATTATGCAAAGGACGGCAACGATTATAGTACTCAGTCGTTTCAGAATATCACACCCAGATTTGTTTTTATTAAGAATCCTCTCCTTTTAATATGGGATATTCAAAGACTAATTTTTTATCGCACAATCCTGCCCGTTAGCCATCCATGCATCCCTTGCTCTGCACCACAGAGCATGAAAGGTTAGACCGTTCTTTCATGGTAGCGTAACAATCGCTCCAAAGGGGTAACAATCGCTCCAAAGGGATCTGCAAAATAGTTATGAGTTTTTCATTTTTTGGTAAACTTCTCGAATTCGTATTTTAACCAAATTTGATTCTGATGTGCAATGTATTGCTCCATTCGAATCAGCAAATCAACCAACTCTGGCTTGGTTAACTGCATATAACGCTTAAGCTTCCCTTCTTTAACAAGTACATCTATCGCTTTTATTCCAAGTTCGAGGAAACGGTTTTTCCTCTTCTCGTACGATTCTTGAAGCCATTCCAATTCATTTGTTGGAGGAGATACGAATTTCCGGCGCATATGACTCATCCTTTTGTGATTTTTCGATCAACTGGATTTCCTTGAGCTCGTTCTTGGCTCTATTTTTTGCGATTTTCATCTTCTTTGCTTCCAGGAAAAATCCCAATTGCTCAAATCGTTTTTCACTTTCATCTGCCCAGTTATAAAAGGCTTCAATCTCCTCCCTAAATTCCGGCCGAGGTACCTTTGCTCCACATCCAACACAAGCCATTTAAGTCGGACATACCGAGTCAATGGTACATATCCCTCCCACAACCTTTGACATTGTACCGATCTTTTCTCGATAATCATCATAAAGCTCTTTAAGCTCTTCAGGCCCCCTAAGAATGCCCTTCTGAATATCGATATATGAGACCCAGTTTTCATGAAGTGAGTTTATAGATTCCGAAACTTGTTGGGTTGTAGGAGCAGAATAGTAAGAAGTTACCTCAATGTCCTTTTGATGGAGCAGTGACTTCACAATATCGACCGGAATTTTCTCGGTTTGAACCGCATGTGTAGCAAACGCATGCCTCAACAAATGCGCCTTAAGGACAACTTGGCTTCCTTCCGAAGACTGAATCACCATTCCATGTAACAGAAAGCGAAGGATAGCATTAATTGAAAAAACGTTGATGTGCCTAGACTGATACTAAAAGATGTACCTCTTTTTCGGCACAAATGTTTTCTGCTTTCCACATCATACTGCACTTCTGGGATCGCATCGGACTTATAAGACTCCTTAAGCATCTTCAGTAGTTCAGTCATAAACCTGAAGACTTCTTCCGGCATATAATAGTTCTCTGGTTCTTCCCTGCCTTTAGGGATCAAACGGAATATAAAATTTTTTCTCGGAGGGCTAACGCTTTTATCAACCGTAACCACACAGCAGTCCTTATCATAACTAATCTGTAGCAGTTCATTCATTATGGCACCAGAGGATGTGATAATGTCTAGTGCGAATCTGGCGAACATACATGTCACGTAAATTGGCTCGATGTTAACCAGTAGTTTGTTCGTTAACCTAGCGGTTCGTGTAGTTTTAAATCCCTGTATTAATAAGCCAGGATTGCGAGGCAAGAAAGGCGCATTCTTTCCTCCATCTTCTATCTCATAACCCCAATGATTGAGATAATTCATTTCTTTTTCTCGATGCTCGTCTGAGATATAGTCAGTTGCCCAATGACCCAGCAATCTCAGCTTTGAAGATCTAAGAAACACGGTCCGTCGCCTTCCGATCCTTCCTCCAACTTATCTGCTTTGACGAACTCGAGGACACAGTCCACATCTTTGAACTCTCTGTAGCTCTTTTTCTCTCCTTGGAACTGCCCAAAACCTTTCAGGTCTCTAAGGATGAAATGCCAGCCTTCTCCTGAAAATTAATGTAGGAACATTTGTGTCGTTGGATAAGCTCGCTGAACGTTCGTCACACGGTACCTGCTAAAACTCAATCTCAATCTGATCTCCCCCGTACAAAATCCGTTTTTCCAAATCATTCTCCACTTTAGCATACAAAAAAGCACCTCGAAGAAAGCGGCGGTTACCACGTTTCTCCCGGTGCTTCCGGTGCGAAATGATTAACTGTCGTTATTTTTATTAATCTAACGTTCTTCGTTAGAGTAACTGTTGGATTTTCTGGGACGTATCACTCCTCCGCCTTGCCCCGCGTATGATCATCGAGTCAGCTTTACTAACTAGTCTCGAAGATCTTGACAACACAAGTGAATGGCGTCACACAACTTCTCTTGGAATTCTTGCCGCGATGATAAACGATGCTTCCAAGTCAATGCACATGTACATAGCATGTCGGCAATGGTCACAGCGCGCGTCTTAACGTCTTTTGTATTTTTCCCAGATGACGCTAGAATGACTTGTTCGAGTTTCTTTTGAAATGATGAAATGCTGTTTTCAACAGCGTCGCCGAGAACGCGCTCACATTGGGCCACAAGATCAGACGCTTCAGGATGAAGGAATCCTACGTGACGGCCATACCACTCGTCTAAAGCGTGAAACAGTTTTTCTTCCAGCGTTAAGCGGTCATCCTCAAGTATCTGATCGGCGGATTGCAAACCGTCGTCCAACGCTTTTTGAATGGAAGCGCTAAAGATCTCATCTTTATTTTTAAAATGAAGATAAATCCCCTGACGTGTGATCCCCGCGGCTTTCGAGATATCCTCAATGGATGTTTTTTTATAGCCGTACCGAACAAAAATATTCAGAGCTGTCTCAAGAACGTACGCTAGTCTTGCCGATTCTTTTTTATCCATATATTCAGGTTAACGAACAGATCAACAAATGTCAAGTTTGTATAATTTCTTACTTGACATATCGTACTCAATATGTAAACATCGTAAATGTAAGTTCGAAATCAAAATTAAATTTTGGAGGGATAATGCATGAATTACTATACTAAGAAGGACGTCACCTTCGACAGTGCCGGCGTGAAGATCGCCGGCCACCTCTATACACCTGACGGAGTGGTCAGCGGGCCGCGCCCTGCGATCGTCGTCGGCCATCCCGGCACCGGCGTCAAAGAACAGACTGCAGGCCTCTACGCAAAGCGCCTGGCCGAGCGGGGTTTCGTCACTCTTACCTTCGACGCCGCTTTTCAGGGCGAAAGCGGAGGCAAGCCGCGCGGATTGGAGGACCCAGCCCACCGCGTCGAGGACTTCAAGGCTGCCGTTTCGTTCCTCAGTGTGCAGGGCGAGGTCGACCCGGACCGCATCGGCGCACTCGGCATCTGTGCCTCTGGCGGCTATGTAATCCCCGCCACTGTGACAGACCACCGCATCAAGGCCGTCGCTACCGTCAGCGCTGCCGACATCAGCCGTCAATTCCGTAACGGCAGCGATGGCAAGCAGGACCCCGCCATCTTCCAGGGCATGCTCGACGCTGCAGCGGCGGCCCGCACCTCGGAAGCCCGCGGCGAAGGCGTCGGCACATTCCCGATTTTCCCGGAGACCGAGGACCAGGCCCGCGTCTTCGGCCAGCACGCCTTCGAGGGTTGGGAATATTACTGCACCGACCGCGCGCAGCACCCGTGCTCGGCTAAGGTCTTTACCTGGAACAGTATAGACCGCATCGCATATTTCGACGCGTTCCGGTTCATTGACCTGATCGCGCCTCGCCCGCTGCTCATGATCGTTGGAACTCAAGCCGTCACGTCATGGATGACGACCGAAGCGTTTGCGAACGCGCAAGAGCCCAAGGAACTGTTTTGGATTGACGGTGCAACCCACGTCGACCTTTACGACAAGGACGAGTACGTGGCGCCTGCGGTTTCGAAGCTCGCAGAGTTCTTCCTTACGAATCTGACCGCTCCTGGCTCTCCTTTAGAATAATTTAAAAACTAGCGAGGTGGATCAACATGATTAAAGTGATGGCCTTTCTTACCAAAAAGGATGGAATGAATACACGAGATCTTATCGAATACTATGAGAATCAACATGTACCACTGATTACTAGATTGGCACCAATCCCTAACGTTTACAAACGCAACTACATTCTAGGAAAGGACGACTCTAGTACAAAAGATGACTTCGATATCGTGACAGAACTCGTATTTCCTGACCGTGGTGCTTATGAAGCTTGGGTAGCTAAGATGTATGCTCCACACTCTGGAGTTGCAGAGGACGAGCTCAATTTTCTTGATCGTTCGCGAACTAGATCTTATGTGGTCGAAGAACACGTGACTTCCGAGTAAGGGTCAAATTATAATGTATTAATAGAAGAAACATTTACAGTTAGATATCAAGTAAGAAGACCGTATCGCATGAAATGTCGCCACTCTCTTCCGTTGTCGGAAGCAGGACGGCGATTTTTCATATACGATGACGGAGGCGCGGGGATATAATTGACGGTGGTAATATTCATAATCACCGACAATCATAAGGAGCAGGCGTATCGCAGGATATTAACAAGAACAGGGAGATGTAAAGGTTTGGCCGCCTCATCTCCCTGTTTTCTTTTATTGGGAGTGTATTTCTGTAATTATTGTGACAGCTTCTTTAGCAATTATTAATTTATCACAATTCAAAATATTGTATACATTAAGTGAGTCGGCTACAGCGGTTTCTACACCAGGTATATTATTAGCACTTTTAAAAACATAGTTATCTATCGAAGGTGTAACAATTAGTGTCTTTTTTTCTGCACCAAGAGCATTAAGCATGGCTACTATAGACTTTGTTCTGTAAATTTCTAATTTAATTTCATCAACAACGATAAATTCTTTACTCCTAACTTTGCTTGATAATGCAGATTGTATAGCAAGCCGCTTAACTTTTTTATTAAGCTTGTAGCTATAGTCACGGGGCTTAGGAGCAAAGACAACTCCGCCGCCACGCCAATGTGGCATTCGGATCGAACCTGCTCTAGATTTATCGATTTTATTCTGCTTATAGGGTTTTCTACCGCCACCTCTAACCTCCCCACGCGTTAATGCAGATTGTGTTCCACTACGTTTATTTGCAAGATAATTCACAACTGCATCATGCATAACTGATTCATTGGGAACAATACCAAAAATGGACTCATTCAGTTCCATTTCACCAACACGGTTACCTTCCATATTATAAATAGTTACATTCAACATTACTCTTCCTCCATATTCAAAAAGCTGCACGATAATATAAAAATATGATAGATTTCAAGACGTTGTATTAGAGATTTTGTTAATTAAACCGTATAATATCTACAGTAATGTCCATAATTAAAACCTCCGTTTACCTTTACTTTTAGAAGAAATTCATACTCATAAAGGTAACAGATAGGAATCACTTAAACTATACACCAAATGGTTCTGTAGCATTTTGTATACTCGCTTTTGGAAGTAACAGGGCTTATCACTAACATGCTTTAAGATTATTTCCATTATTACTGCAAATGAAAAAACCCTCAAATTAATCTCTATGGTTCTTCCATTGAGATATTTGAAGGTGTAAGCTTGAATTATTCTGTTTTATTTGCTGTATATTATTTTTCTTATAGCATAAACAGAAAGACAGTAATATTCCGCCAGTTCTTGTATTGAAGAACCAGATGAATAGGCATTTATTATTTCATTATTTCTCCTATCAATCTCTTTTCGAAAACCGGAGACTTCTCCCCAACTTTTATGATGATCTTTTATTGCGGGAATATAGATGTATTCACCTTGTATGAAATCTTGTAACTTTTCTACCAACTCTTTTGGAAGAATTTCATTCGCGTTAATATATCTCATGTAGCTCACCCCTTGATTAAAAGTAATGTCTCAAGTAGCAAAGCCAGCATGAATGGTGATCATGTTATTCCATGCAAATATCACCAAATGTCTGTCTTTGCAT
The DNA here is from genome assembly GCF_011043685.1 of Paenibacillus apii. Lineage (NCBI taxonomy): Bacteria > Bacillati > Bacillota > Bacilli > Caryophanales > Paenibacillaceae > Paenibacillus > Paenibacillus apii. The sequence goes on from NZ_JAAKGU010000008.1 coordinate 160,962, forward strand.
GGAATTGAACATGAGTTACTGTAAAATTTTTATTAGCCATGGTGTGTTCTCTCCTTTATTTTCACTTATTGTGCCCGTAAAGTTGACCGCATGCTGCATCAATGTCCGTTCCAAATTGAGTCCTCACAGTGACTTTGATTCCCTTTGACTTTAAAATATGTTCAAACCTTTGAACTCGTTCTTTGTCAGATTGATGAAAATTATCAGGTGTTACGTCGGTTGAGTTGTAAGGTATCAGATTGACGTGATATAAATGTTCCCAAGGACCTCGGTTTTTTAATAAAGCAGCGATAGCATCTGCGTGCTCATTTGAATCGTTTTCTCCTCGAAGTAATATATACGCAATGTAAACTTTCCTACCTGTATCACTAATATGCTGATCTAACTTGTTTAACACGTCATTAAGCGGAAAACGATTATTAATCGGCATAAGCTCACTCCGTTGTTCATCAAAAGGGGAGTGAAGTGAAAAGGTAAGGTTAACTTGTGGAAATTCTTTTGTTAACCGATCTATCCCCGGTATAATCCCAATGGTGGAAACTGTAATTCTGCGATGCCCTAAGCCAAAGGTTCGTGAATCTGTTAGAATTTTGAGCGTATCGAAAATATAAGGATTGGCTAAAGCCTCCCCCATCCCCATAAATGAAACACTATCTAAAGCCTGTCCGTTTAAATGAAAGTACAACAGTTGATCGCTAATTTCATCTGCTGTTAGGTTCCGTTTTAGTCCAATTGTTCCTGTAGCACAGAAACGACAACCGTATCCACATCCGCATTGGCTTGAAATGCAGTATGACTTCCAGCCGCGTTCGTAGCTTAGTTGAACTGCTTCTACATGTTCGTTATCTTCTATAGCAAAAAGCACTTTATTAACTTGATTAGATGTTTTTTTTATAACTGGAGTTAAGTTCAAAACATTTTCGCCAAAATTTTTTATTAGCTCGTTTCTTATAGCTTTAGGGATTATAGTCATTCGGTCATATTCACCAATTCTTTGCTTGAAGATCGCGTCCGCGATTTGTTGGAAACGATATGCAGGTTGTTTTAAATCCGACAATAAGTGTTGAATTCTTTCGTATTTCGAAGTTGACTTCATGTTTTTTCTCCTCTTGAGCCGGAGAAAATGCCAAAAGCACCTTTTAGGGTCCTCTAGCATATGCATTAACCAACTTAGATTTAATTCGCGAAGCTTGTATCTTGAGTCGCTACGTGCATCTATCGATAGATGGATAATGTCCCGGCATCCGTTTAATTTGATCGTGAACCGTACCAACGGACAATGAACGATTCACATAAACATTCACAACTTCAAACATTTATTTCAACCTCCTAAAATAAAGTAAGCAAAAAGTTACATTATAGATTTACAACTTTAGTGGCAATACTTTTGCAAAACTCGCTGTCGTGCTCCACAAAAAGGATAGTCGGCGAATGCTCCAGTAGCAGCTCTTCGATTTGCATCCTGGAAATGACGTCGACAAAATTGAGCGGTTCGTCCCAAACATGCAAATGAGCGCGTTCGCAGAGGCTTTTCGCGATCAGAACCTTCTTCTTCTGACCGCCGCTAAAAGAAGCGATGTCCTTTTCGAATTGCAAGCGCGAAAAATCGAGTTTTCTCAAAATCGCTTTGAACAAGCTTTCGTCAATCCCGCTGGATCTGGCGAATTCCGTCAAATTCCCCCGCAACTGCGAGGTGTCTTGTGAAACGTAGGAAATGTCCATCTGGCTCCCTTTTCGAAACACGCCGGAATAAGGTATCTCCTCGCCGCAAATCAGTTTGAGCAAACTGGATTTGCCTGAGCCGTTCGGACCGGAGAGCACGATGCGGTCCCCTTGCTCAACAGTAAAGCTGATGTTGCGGCAAACGTTCTTATCGCCAAAATGAATCGAAACGCGGTCAAGCTCGACCAATTGGTGTTTATGATAAGTCATCTGCGATATTTTCAGGCTTTCCGAGCTATCGACGTTTTTCAGAAGCTGGGATCTTTCCTCGATGGTTGATTGCTGTCTTTGCTCGATCGACTTGGACCGCTTCATCATTTTGGCGGCCTTGTGACCGATGTACCCTTTGTCGACCTTGGAGCCGGAGTTACGGGTGCCGTTTTTCGTTTTTTCTACTTCGTGCGACCAGTTGCTCGTTCGCTTGGCCGCTTCGGACAGCCGTTTAATGTCCTTCCTCATTTTATCGTTCTCGGCCAGTTCGAAATTGTCCTGTCGTTGTTTATTCTCCCACCAGTCTGAAAAATTTCCTTTCTGGATTTCGATATTGGTCTTATTGATCGAAATAATATGGTCCACACAATTGTCGAGAAAGGCCCGATCGTGAGACACCAAAATAAACCCGTTCTTGTCGTTCAAATAATCACTTACCAGCTTCCGAGCATGCAGATCCAGATGATTTGTCGGCTCGTCGATAAGCAAAAAGCTGTTTTCCTTCAAAAACAGGACCGCCAGCATCACCTTCGTTTGTTCTCCGCTCGACAACGAGTCGAACGGTCGGTACAACACATCTTCTGACAACTTCAGCAGCGAAAACTCACGCATGAGTTGCCAGTGCTCATAATCCGGATAGATGTCAGCGACTACATCGAATGTATAGTTCTCCTTGTGTTCGACGTGGAACGGGAAATACTCGAAACTGACGTTAGAGGAAATCGTTCCGCTGTATTCATACCTGCCGAGCAGCAGATTGAGAAACGTAGTCTTGCCTCGGCCGTTCCTCCCCGTAAAGCCCAATTTCCAGTTAGTATCGATTTGTAAACTTACATGCTCAAAAATGTTGTCGTAACTGCCGTCATAGGCAAACGTCAGGTTGGTTACCTTGATCAATGACATTCCAGAAAACTCCTTTCTTCTCAAATAAAAAAGAGCTGCAAGAAAGTTGACCTTTCTTGTAGCTCAAAAAAATAAAGCAAATCCAACCCTGCGTAGAGTCAGATCAGGATATATTTTTTGAGTGAAAAGAATAAGGTAACTTTCTTGCAAATAAAGAACAAAACAGAGCAAACAGAACTTGTTTTATTCTTTAAACTTAAGCAAGAAATATTACATTATCCTCTTCAACTCCTATCGTCAGTGTTAGCGCAATCTTAACATACCCAATATTTTCATTGCAACTAACTCTTTGAGAAATCATTTTCCCTGGTCGAGAGGTACCGCCACGCACACCGCTCCCCACTAGAGGTGCGGCTGGTCGGGCGTCTGGCGTCCCGCGCGGCAGTAATCCGCACACCGCCCGACCAGCCAGCAGGGGACCTTCGGACCGTGAAGTTTAGCACATCACCAGGGCACTGGGCCGTTTTCGTCGAAGAAACCGCCCGTCGGGGCTTCATCGCCGACGGTGGCCCAGTGCACTGAGGCGCGTGCTCCCTCCTCCGTGGTGAGTACACCACGGAAACCGTTCAGGTCGGTTGCGACGTATCCGGGCGTCACGGCATTGATCTTCACATGCGCCAGCGAAGGGTCGTCGAGGAAGGCGTTGGCGTACTTGACGGTCAACATGTTCAATGCTACTTTCGACGCCGAGTAGGAGAACGATTCGTGGGAGCGGGCGAACATGGACCCCGTCTCGGTGGCCCTGGCGAACATGGCTGAGTCGCTGGAGACGTTGACGATCCTTGGCGACTTGGATTCGCGCAGCAGCGGAAGCATCGCGTGGATAACGCGGACCGTACCGAAGACGTTGGTCTCGAACTCCGTATGCATGCCCTCGGCGGTCACCTCGGTCGCCTGCTTGCGCACGATAACGCCCGCATTGTTCACAAGCACGTCCAAGCGCCCGAAAGTGCTGCGGATGTATTCGGCTGCGGTCGTGACTGAGGTGTCGTCCGTGATGTCGATCTGAAGGGGTTTCACCGTGAGGCCAGCCTCGGCGAGTTCCTGGGCCGCGACGGCGCCGAGCTGGGCGTCTCGGCTGCCGAGCAGGACGGTCATGCCTCGCTCGGCCAGCTGGCGCACCGTGGCCAGCCCCACCCCCTTGTTGCCCCCCGTGACCAGGGCGTACTTGGCATCATTCATCTTAGCATCATTCATCTTAGCGTCATTCATGGATGTCACTCCTCGTATTAGTAGAATAAGGAACCGTAAGTGTTGTTTTTGGATCTGCGTCAATGTTCATGGCGTTGCGCATAGCTACCCTTTTATGATTTTCGGCAGCCAGGATATTTTCAGAGTGTACTCACATCATAATTACTTAATTAGAACTCAATATGGTTTTAGGCTCAAGATATTCTTCGAGGCCATATATGCCACCCTCTCGGCCGATTCCAGATTGTTTAAAGCCACCATAGGGAGCTCTCATTTCGAAAATACCATCATTAATGAGAACTGTTCCGGCAACAAGCTGAGAAGCAATGCGGTTTGCTTTTTCTATATTAGAAGAACTGATATATGCACCTAATCCATACTCTGTGTCATTTGCAATTTCTATAGCTTCTTCCTCCGTTCGATACGTTAAAATAGATAATACGGGTCCAAATATTTCTTCTCTGGCAATCGTCATATCTCTGGTTACATTTGCAAAAACGGTCGGTTTTACAAAATAACCTTTATCTAAACCTTCTGGGTGTCCTTCTCCGCCACTTACTAAATCCGCACCTTCCTCCATACCTATTTTGATATATCGCTGAACTCGTTTGTATTGATTTTCATTCATCAGTGGGCCAATAAATGTGTCATTTTCCCATGGATAACCCACCTTGGTATTCTCAACCGCCACTTTGATAAGTTCTTTTACTTCATCAAGTCGATGCTCTGGTACCAATAATCTGCTGCCGGCAATGCACATCTGCCCGTGATTTCCAAAAGCACTCGTAACGGCACGAGGGATCGCTTTTGTAAAGTCTGCATCATCCAGAATGATATTTGCTGATTTGCCCCCCAATTCCAGAACGACTCTTTTCATTGTATCAATAGCACTATGCTGTATAGCCTTTGCAGTATTCGCAGAGCCTGTAAAAGAAATCATTGCAATATCCGGATTACGGGATAATTCAGCGCCAACTGAAGTTCCCAATCCATACACAATATTAACTACACCGGCAGGCAATCCGGCGTCATGGAAGCACTCAGCCAATATTTGAGTCTGAATGGAGGAAAATTCACTAGCCTTTACAACGATCGTGCAGCCTGCTGATATAGCTGTAGCCACTTTTATAGCAATCTGGGAATTGTTCGCATTCCAAGGCGTAATCGCAGCAGCGACGCCCAACGGTTCAAAAACAACCTTTGCTTTCCCAATATGTCTGGTAAATTCAAAAGCCTCCATTGCTTCTTTTGCTAAAAGGAAGCTATCAGCCGAAATCTGAGTTCTAAATTCTGCTGCCTTAGCTGTAGCACCATATTCCTCCATGCACGCCTGGTTTAAATCAGCAGCCCTTGACAGAATTGCGTCGTGTATCCGTTGTAGCATTAGCCCCCGTTCTTTAATTGATGTTCGTGAGAAAGTTTTAAATGCTTCTTTCGCGGCTGCGATCGCCTTTCTGGCATCTGTTTCATTTCCCAACAGCACCTGCCCAATTAATTCTTCTGTTGACGGATTGATAATATCCATTCGCTCCGTTCCGTCGGGTTTTACAAATTCTCCATTGATATATACCTTGTCAATAAGTTTCATTACTGCATTCCTGTTCATCCATTTACCTCCTATGCGATATTCATGATTACTTGCTTCGTGATTCACTATACTAAGTTCAAGTAACTTGAAGTCAAATATTATTAAAAATAATTTTTGTGGAAACTATCATCTATTTAACTCTAATAACCATGACTTGTTCTTCTTCCATTCATGTGTTATCGTAATTTTTGTACATTCAAGTAACTTGAACAAAGTGATATAGGAGAGAACTATGGAAGAATTTATTTATGGAACCGAACCAAAATACGCAATTAAGGAAGTATCAAAAATAACTAACCTGCCCAAACCAACAATCCGCTATTATGAAGATATCGGTTTGCTGCAAAATATAGCGCGAGATAAGAATAATATCCGCCTGTTCTCTGATGATCAAATTATGAGATTGAGAATGATTCAATGTATGAGAAGCACAGGAATGGGAATTGACATGATTCACCATTATCTCGGCCTCTCAAGGGAAGATAAAATGGAACTGAGAGAGAAGTACTCCATCGTCTTAAATCAAGAAGAAATACTTTTAGCCAAAAAACACGAGATTGAGGCACAACTGGCTCTTATTGAGCACAAAAAAGCTAACTATGAAAAAGATTTAAATGAAGCACAGAACAAACTTGATACTGAAGTATTTAAATTTAATGATGAAACAATCGGATACCCGAATAGGCCATGACCATTCCGTATTCGTTTGCTGCCTCTATGACCTGATCATCACGCAGTGAATTTCCGGTTTGAACCAGGTACCTGACTCCACTTTGAGCAGCTCGATCAATATTATCACGGAAAGGCAGAAAAGCGTCGGAAACATAGGAAACTTCTTTTAAGCCTCTTAGCCAATTTTGCTTCTCAGTTTTCGTAAGCCGATCAGGTACCGCGTTAAAATATTGTGTCCACTGTTTTTCTTCGGCAGGTGTAAAGTCCTCATTAATCCAGCCGTCAATCGCATTATTTACCTCCGTACGGGAGATTCCAGCACAGAAATCCATTTGGTGTACAATCGGATGCAGCCTTAGCCACCAATTGTCCGCTTTTCCCGCTGCAAGTCGTGTACAATGAATTCGTGATTGCTGCCCTGCGCCAATTCCAATTGTCTGGCCATCCAACGCAAAACAAACGGAGTTGGACTGAGTATATTTGAGGGTAATCAGAGCAACGAGAAGATCTCTCTTGGCGTTATCGGGAATTATTTGTTGTGTTGTTACAATGTTCTTAAAGAGTTCCTCTGAAATCTCTATATCATTTCGTTCTTGCTCCATCGTGATACCGAACACAGATCTTGTTTCGATCAGATCAGGTATGTAGTCCGAATTGATCTCTATGATGAGATATTTTCCGTTCTTTTTCTTTTTGAGAAGTGTCAATGCATCCTCATCGTATCCTGGCGCAACAATGATATCGGAGACCTCTTTTTTGAGTAAATTCGCTACGGTCACATCGACCCGATCGCTAAAAGCTGCACAGTCACCAAACGAAGACATTCGGTCCGCCCCTCTGGCTCTTGCATACGCAGTAGCCAAAGGAGACAGTTCCAGACCTTCTACGAAATAAGATTTGACAAGTGACTCACTTAACGGGGAATAAACAGCTGCACCAGCCGGACTTACATGCTTAAACGAGGCTGCTGACGGTTGACCGATACATCGCCTAAGTTCCCGAACAAGCTGAAAAGCATTTAATGCATCTAAAATGTTTATGTAACTTGCATCACCATTTAATATCTTTATGGGCAATGTTCCTTTAGAGTATATTTTCGCCTTATTTTGATGCGGGTTCATGCCATACCGTAGAGCAATCTCCATCTAAATTAATCCCCTTTCAGATTTTCGCAAAATAAAAAAGTATTTGAACTTAAGTCCAAATACTTTGCCCAGGCGAACGGCTGTTATTCTGTGTGCTTCCTCGTGGTTCACCACGTTTACGCCAGTTGCACACACCAAAATTTCACTTTAACTATATCCAGATATTCCTAAAAAAGCAAGCTCGGTTTGCCATTTCTCGATGTGGCGCTTTTCAAACTCTTGGTCACTTAAACTTCTCAAATTCGTTTCTCAACCAGTGCTGATTCTGATGCTCAATATACTGTTCCATTCGAATCAATAAATCAACCAGCTCAGGCTTCGGCTCGGTACCTGCCGCTTTTGGCATCCTTGGTCTATTCCCCCTTTCCCCTGGTTGCTCAGAAACACTATCTTTATATTCTAAATCGATTAGTGGATTGGCCTGCGTATACTTCTTTAAGCGAATCATGGTCTTATAGGGTTCGACGAGGACTTCCAACGGGTCTTTGTTTTTTTTGACAGGGACAATACGATCCATCATCACATTGGGAAATGCGATCCGCCGATCGGCAAGTTCTTGAAAAGACGGAGTCAGATGGCGGTACACCGAATTCTTTAGATGCTGGCCGTTTCCTTTTCCATTCTTACAGGCAATGGCATGCAGAGGCTTCCCCTGGCCTCCTTCTTTTTGCAGCCGAAGTTCAATCCCCTGGGCAATGGGTCCCGCGATATCTTTAAGTGCCGAAAGACCTACAGCAGTTGTGACAATCTCCGCACCGGCAACCGCCTCCGCCACTTCCCCGGTATGATCCAAATGAATCGCCGATACGTTATCCACCATAAAGCTATCCCGGATTGAAATCGAGGAGATTAAGACTGTTACCAAGGAAAGTTTTGACTTTTTCGAGGGGCCAGGGTTATACTTTACCCACGCTTAGTTTTCAACCATGTGTTGAAAAGCGGGGGAACCAGTCTTTTGGGGCGAATCATTCCCTTTGGGAATGTAGGGTACCATCTTACCCGAGTCCGTCAGCTAACCTCGTCAGCAGTGGATGGGTCTAATTTTCTGCTTGAATAATTAGAGACCCTTACCAAGGGTCTCTTTTTTCATCCTCTTGTCTGACTATGGAAGGATTGTGCCGCAATGGCTCCCCCTCAAGCAAATCCCTGAATCGAAGGAGTGTTTGAGGTGAAAAAGGTGAAGTACATAATGGATCTGAACAAAGTTGATATGTTATCCGATGTCGAAAAAGAAGAACTTCGGCAAATTGCTGACACGTTCGCCTTTCGGGTGAATGACTACTACCTCTCCCTGATCGACTGGGAGGATCCTAATGACCCTCTTCGGAAACTCGTCATTCCGAGTAAAGGCGAGCTGCATGAGTACGGGCGTTGGGATTCCTCAGACGAAGAGGCCAATTATGTGGCGCCGGGGTGTCAGCACAAATACACGACAACCGCTCTTCTACTCGTCTCGGAAGTATGCGGAGCTTACTGCCGCTATTGCTTCCGGAAGCGTCTCTTCCGAAATGACGTCAACGAGGCTGTGGTCAACCTGTCCGCAGCTTTTGATTACATCTCTGGTCATCCAGAAATTAATAACGTCCTGCTGACAGGCGGGGACAGTCTTATCCTCTCTACCTCAAGACTGGCATGCATCATCGAACGTCTTAGAAGCATCGAGCATGTCAAAATTATACGCCTGGGCTCCAAAATGCCCGCTTTCAATCCCATGCGTATTTACGGTGATGGGGAACTGCTGGATCTGATTCGCCGCTATTCCACAGAAGACAAACGCATTTATATCATGGCTCATATTAATCACCCCCATGAGATTACTCCCGAAGCTAAAAAAGGCTTTAAAGCTCTTCATGATGCCGGCGCCATCGTCGTCAATCAAACCCCGATACTGAAGGGTATCAACGACGATCCAGCAGTTCTGGGCGAACTTCTCGACCGCCTTTCCTGGGCTGGTGTGACCCCCTATTATTTCTTTGTGAACCGGCCGGTTGCCGGAAACCGGGACTTCACCCTCTCTCTTGAGCAAGTTTACAACATTGTTGAACAGGCTAAAGCACGGACTTCCGGACTTGGAAAAAGAGTTCGGCTTTCCATGAGCCACTCCTCCGGAAAGATTGAAATACTGGCAATACAGGATGGGAAAGCTTATCTTAAATATCACCAATCCAAATTTAATGAGTACGGGAAGTTTATGATCCTCGATTGTCCGAAAGAAGCCGAATGGTTCGATGACCTTCCAGGAAGTAAAGAGATATTGAAATCCAATGAAATGATTTTTCACTAATTTTTTTAGTTGTAATACCGGTTTATTAAACAAATGGTTCAGGGTTTTGGTTTAAAAAAAGTTAAATCAGCAAGCGGAAGAATGATGAAGTTACTAAAGGACTACAACCTTTTTAGTAATTACTGATCGTGATTGTGTGAGATTTTAAATGAGAAAACATCGTGAATATGGACTTTTGAAAATGGCGAGGAAATAAATCCAGAGCAGAAACAAAAGGAATGTTCGGCGGCTGTAAAGGAGAAGGGCATTACCATTAGCATCTCCAGAAGGGAACGCCGTTGATAATACCCCCATAGAGTCTTTTCATTCCACGCTAAAGTCTAAAGCGTTCTATCTCTAAGGGTTAACCTGTACAATGAATACCAGTTACCAGTGGATTTCCGGCGATTGGCTGCTTAATCTTTCAAGGTCATTTGATCCCTGTTTCAAAAACGGGGGTCAGTCCCTTGAACTCAGTGAAAGGTCTTAATTAAATCTCAGCGTAAGTCCAATTCCTTTTTTTAATCCCGCAAAATACTCTTCATCCGAAAATATTCTTCTTCTGTGATTTCCCCTCTTGCAAATCGCTCGTCCAAGATTCTTTCTGGAGTGTTGCTATTGTAACGTGAATTTCCTTCTCCCCTTACCCATCTTATCACCAAATAAATTACACCCAAGATCAAAAGAAAATTGATGATTAATCCAAACATTCCGAACCCAAAACCATAACCCATCATCATTTTTGCCTCATCCCTTCATCGAATTATGGGAAGCCGAACACGAACGGTTGTCCCCTTATTAATCTCACTTTCCACATGTATAGATCCGGAATGAGCATCTACAATCGCTTTTACAACGGCAAGTCCTATTCCCGCTCCGCCTGTCTTCCGGTTTCTTGATTTCTCCCCGCGGTAAAAACGTTCAAAGATATATGGAAGTTCCTCTTCAGTGATTCCCATCCCGGGATCGGATACGATGACGACGCCTTCTGCTTTTTCCTTTGATACTTCAATATGAATACTTCCTGAGCTCGTGTATTTATATGCATTGCTTATTAGATTCACGAATACCTGAACCAGCCGGGAGCGGTCCCCGGTGATCCACACATCACTTTTACTTATCAGGTCAGCAGAAAGTCCTTTCTGCCTATACTGACTGGATACTGTATTTAACGACTCATGTACAACTTCATTAAGAGATACGATCTCCGCCTTCAGCTGAACCATAGGATTCTCTACAGCAGCCAGATTTTCCAAATCACTTATGAGTTGGACCAGGCGCAGTACTTGGTCATGGCACACTTGAAGCTTATCCGGCGAAGGTTCCCAGATGCCATCCTGAAAGGCTTCCAAATGGCTTTGTATCGTCGTTAAGGGCGTGCGCAGCTCATGTGCCACATCAGCGGTCAGTGTTCTCCTTAACTGATCTTGTTTTTCCAGTCCTTCGGCCAAATGATTAAGAGCTCGCCCCACCTCATAGATCTCCGTATTTTGATTTGAACCTTCAACTCGGGAGGTGAGATCTCCCTCCTTCATTCTTAAAGCGATATCTTTGATCTCTAAAAGAGGCTGGCTAATACTTTTGGCGATATATCGGCTAAACAGATACGTCCCGACCATGACGAGAACCAATGCTGCCCATAACAGCGTATTAAACATGCGCAGAAACTGCTGATTCAAGCTTTTGGACGTTTCGTTCATGGGTTGAAATTCCAATGTTCCCACCTGCTGATTGCCTTTTACGATTGTTTTCTGGATTGTGTCTTGCAAGGGCTTGAAATACGCCTGTCCCTGCATCCCCATTTGGCTGGTGTCCCAAATCAAGCGGTGGTCATTGTCATAAACACGAACGATATAATCACTAATCATCGCCTGGTGAGAAATGAGCATCCAAACATTCGCATTCCATTGACGGGTTGATTCATTATAAGCAGCTTTAAGATCGTCAAGTAACCTTTGTATTTCCTCCTGCTGCTGGTTTTCCTGATACTGATTGAACGAAATGTTCATTACCAGATTGACAAGCAGGACAATAGACAGAAGCGCAGAAAGAGCTACACCGGCATGTGATACAAGAAGCTTCCTGCTCAATCCACCTCTATTTTGCATCCGGACTCACCAAAAATTTATACCCCACCCCAAAGACCGTACCGATAAATACAGGGTGCTTAGGGTCATCGCCAATTTTTTGCCTAATGTTCTTGATATGAACATCGATGGTTCGCTCAAATCCTTCATAGGTGTGACCCTGGCTAAGGTTAACCAGTTCAAGACGCGAGAACACTCTCTTCGGATGCTTTGCCAAAATTTCCAGCAGCTTAAACTCCATGGGTGTAAGGGAAACGGGCTCCTCTTGAATTTTCACTTCATAACGTTCCAAATCCATCGTTAAACGTCCTTGGGCGTATGACAGCAGTGACGTATTCCCCTGTTCCGGATGATTGGATCTTCTTAATAAACTAATCACCCGAGCGAGCATCTCTCTTGGACTGAAAGGTTTGGTAATATAATCGTCGGCTCCGATCATTAGGCCATTGACCATATCGTCTTCACTGCTTTTCGCAGTCAGCATGAGAATCGGGACGTTCGAGGTCTTCCGCACCATTCTGCAGACTTCCTCTCCGGTCATATCCGGAAGCATCAAATCCAGCACGATCAGATCGGGATGTAAGGTTTCAAAAAGATGAATCGCGCCTCTTCCTGTATCGGCCTCGTACACAATGTAATTGTTTTTTTCCAAATAAGCCTTGATGACCTGCAGGATATTCTCTTCATCATCCACCACTAAAATTTTCAAGAACTTCATCACCTACTCTGTGTGTTTAAAAAATGAGACAGACCTCATTTCGTATGAGGTCTTATCTTATCATGATCGGATTAGAAGTTCATCATACCTTTACTAAATTGAGAATTTTGCATCATTTCTGACATTCCAACCCCGTTTGAAGTACTGCAATTGTCGTACATTTCTTCTATTTGTTTCTCTGAAAGGTTGGGGTGCATTTGTTTGGCAAAGGGCAGCATTTTTTCGAAGAAGCCGCTGTTGTTGTTATCATTGTTTGCCGTTGCAGCGTAAGCGCCAGCTGTTCCAAGCCCCATAACCAGTACCAATGCCGATAATCCAATCCAAAGTTTCTTCATTTGTATCTCCTCCTTATAGTTACACTATAAAAGATAGTTATGAAGAACGAATTTGCAACTTATTAAGAAGTTATGAAGGGAACGAAAGATAATAAACACGAGAAAGGAGCCATTCACTCGGCATTACTCGGCGAAAGGCTCCTTTGATTAAAGGTGATATGACTAAACTTGGCGCACCTCATGCATGTTTGATATCGAGGATTCCTCAAATGCGATGTTCTTTTCGATTATAAGCTGCTGATTAAATGAAATCAGTCGCTCATCCCCGACTAGAAAGGCATGCATAAATGGAGGTTCTGGATGCATGCCTTTTGGCCGCAAATATTCAAGATATGAGGAATACTCTTGGGGTAAGGTTTCGGTTTTAAGTGGCAATAAGGGCGTATGTTTCCCTGTATGGGATAGGGGAGCCGACAGTAAGGCATGGGCTTTTAAAGACGTTTAACATTGGCCGCTCACTCAGCATGAAGGGCTGTCCATATGACAACGCCGTCGCCGAAGCCACCTATAAAATCATGAAAACAGAGTTCGTAAACCAGATGAACTTCCAGAGCCTTCGACAGTTAGAACTGGAATTATCCGACTACGTCAACTGGTTTAACAAACATCGCATTCATGGAACTTTAGGCTATATGACGCCTATTCAGTATCGCCATGCAGCCCTTAAAAAAGTTGTTTGATTTACTGTTGACAATCCAACTCTTTTGTTAAGGCGGGAACGGAATTTCGATTGACATACAAAATGGGGGTTCCCATATGAGCGGAGAATCCAAGCGAGGGAAGAAACTCTTCAGCACTATCCACCGAAACGACAAAGCATTAAATGGATAATGAATTAAAGAGGCGACAGGGATTACCGTTTGAAAAACGCTATCGGAAGCAAGAATAACCGAATTCACTCTCCATGGTTCCATCGCTGCTGGATATAAAAGATTACTCACCATAATCGAACACTCTTCCGGATTACTGCATCGGATACGTGTTGTATTGGCAGTCTGCAACGGATTCTTCCCCCTCTCCATTTCCTCATAAAAGTTATGAATGGAGAGTCTGTCTCATTCCTCTCTTTATCTTCATTAGAACTTCATTTGAACAGATTTAGTGTCGCAGTCCTCCACCTCTAAGCCAACAGCGAAGGTGGGGGTTAGACACGTCCGCTTTACCAAACATACGTTCTTGTGCTATGCTTGATCCATCAAACATGTGATGGAGGCGCGTCTCATGAAGGTGGTCAAAACACTCAAACATCCGATTACATCTCACCACCGCATGTTGGATGCAACTCTCCATGTGTATCAAGAGGCGCTGTCGTTCTTGATTACGGTCATTCAAGAGAAGTTTATGTCCTTGGCATCGTTATCCACCCAAGCGGTGGTGACGGCGGTAGAACGGCTGACTCACCGTACCAGGCACAATTCGAATCCACTCTACGCCGAATTTGATCAACGCTTTTATAAGTTTCCTTCGTACTTCCGCAGAAGTGCCATTGCCGAAGCGTTTGGCATTGTGAAAAGTCATCATTCCCGTTTTGAGCTTTGGCAAGCCGAGCGGCAACACGCCCAGCACGAAGGGAAACGCTTTTCGAAGAAACCGCCGACACTTAAGGCCCAGCATCAGGCGTTCCCTTGCTTGTACAAAGGCAATATGTTCATCCGAACCTCCGATCGGGCAGCCAACATCAAGATATTTCATCAAGGCGATTGGGTCTGGCTCCCCATTACCTTTAAGGAGCAAGACCTATTTAAACGTAACGTGTGGAGCATGAAAGAATGCAGCCCCACATTGGTTCGAACAGGAAAACGCTATGCTCTTCATATCGCCTATGAAGGGGATGTGAAGCTGACCCAGGCGGAATTTTCCAAGCAGCGGGTGTGTGCCGTTGATTTAGGATTAACGAATTCCGCAGTTTGTTCCATGATGGACGCAAGCGGCACTGTCTTGGCGAGGGCATTTATCAACCAAGCCAAAGAGAAAGATCGGATGCGCCAAATCACAGGCAAACTGAAACAAGCCCAGCGTCAATCCGGTATAGGTGCAAAACCGAATTTCTGGCGGCGGATGAACGGGTTACAGACGCATATCGTCCACGATACCGCGCATCAAATCCTCGCCTTTGCCCAAAAGCACCGCGCAGATGTCATTGTCATGGAGTATTTAGGCAAAATGCGTTTGCCTAAAGGAACGCGGGGAGCCAAGCGGCTTCGTGCCAAACTCCAGTTTTGGGCCAAACGGCGCATCCAAACGAAAGTGACCGAAATGGCGCATTTCTTGGGGATTCGGGTTTCCATGGTCAATCCTGCAAATACCAGTGCGCTTGCTTTTGACGGCAGTGGGTTTGTGCAACGCAACACAAAGCGTGATATTGCTGTATTCGCAACAGGCAAAACGTATCACGCGGACCTTAATGCCTCGTATAACATCGGCGCACGATACGTGCTACGTACTATACACAAAGCCACATCTGAAAAGATGTGGTTGTCCTTGGAGGCAAAAGACCCTTCATTGGCAAAACGAACGTATTGGACATTGGCTTCCCTCATTAGGGTGCAACAGGCACTGAGTCTTTAAGTTATGAAGCTCGCAGCGTGTGCAACCCTGTATCGATGCCAACAGAAGCCCCCACTTCATGCGTAAAGCTAAGTGGGGGAGAGTTCACCTCCATAATTCACCCCTATAGTAATGAAGGATAATAAATTTATAAGAATATGGAACTCTTGAAAAAAGAAAAAGCTTTACTCAAGTCAATCGGATCTGTCTTGTAGGTTAGATCAACCTTTGGCCGCAAAAGCAGTTGGAGCTGCCTCCGGGACCCTTGTAATTTTATAACCGCTCAAGCTTTCCGGAATATTGTTTAGTGCAGATCCCATAATAAATATATGAGTGCCTTTCCCGTTCCCTTTTGGATTTAAAAGTTTGATTTTATTTAAAGTTGAATCGGGCATCTGGCCTTTAGAGGTGAGAAGTATAGGGGCATCATCAGGATGATGAATCAGCTTTGCACTGACTACGGATGTTTGCCAATCGTATACATCAGCAAGGACAACCGCACCTGGGCAGTACTCTTTATGCGTCGCCGGCCAGATGGTTTGAGCTGTCAGGATCGCCGCTTGAATCGGATTAGAGGTTTCGATTCTTGTTGTATTTTTTGTATTCGTTTGTAATAGATTATTCTCCGCAGACGAGTTAGGCGAGGTTAAGGGCTCGCTCTCCATCTCAGTAATATGATTTCCTTCCATTGTCATAAACTCTGAATGATTCATTTCTGCTGTATCATTTGTTTCAGCTAAAACAGTTGTAGAGGTTCCCAAGGCAAGGGACACTGCGAGTAATCCTGTAACCATTTGCTTTTACACTAATGATACCTCCTCTGGGTATATTTTTTGTCACCCTCCATTAACCAAGAAATTTAATAAACAAAACAAAAGCTTGCCGTCCGGCAAGCTTTTGAAGAAGAATATATTATTTACCTTGAATAAAGGTCAATTATTTTCAACGTCATTTTTTTATTCTAAGTACATAATTACACGGTTAAGTCTTCAATCTCTTTTTTCAGACGTTCATTTTGGACCATTAATTCAAAGTAATCAGAATGAAGGTTCCAGTCGGATTCCGCGATCTTAGAATAGGAATTCGTTTTTTCGTTTCTTCGAAGCACCGTAGACCCCAAACTAAATGGAACTACCAACACACGCAGCCAAGACCAAGCCATATTTCTTCCTCCTTTTTAATATGCTTTCTTCTATTTGTCTTTATTATAGAAAGAGGTAATGTGGATAGAATGTTGAAATTATGCGCTTTTGATGAAGATAACTCTCGTTTCAACATCCAACGCCCAAAAATCAGCTGCTGCCGTATCCCGGAATACTATCGCTGAAGCGTTCGCTTCCAGTACCCGTTCCGTATCCCAATCGCGGTCCAGTTCCCGGATTCGCTCCTGGATTTCGGGTTTGCTGCGTACTTTCCAACAAGCGATATTCTGCTCCGTTTGTTGTTGTATTTCAGCATTAATAGGGCCATTGGTATGCTTCTCCACTCTTTCCGTCGTTGCAGGCAGTATCATGGGAAACCTCCTGTCCCAAACTAACATGGCCTGACGGCCACTACCATGAATGAAAATGTCTTGGCTTGTGACTCCGAAGCTTCCATAATGGAAGTGCAGGGCACAGGCCGAGACTTTTTTGGTAGGACACACTCTGAGTCCCAAACCGGCCGATTGTATCCCACGAGTACCGCCAATTGTGCTATGAGCACGAGTATAAAAATCCTTTTACTTGAGGGTACATGGCCTGCATCAAACTGAATCTCAGGAGTGATGTGGATGGAGGCGATTTTGGAAAGATGCGCAGGGCTAGACGTTCATCAAGAGAACGTGGTGGCTTGTCTCTTGTATGGTGAATTAGAACGTAAACCGAAGCAAGAAATCCGTACTTTTTCTACAACTACAAAAGGATTACTGGCACTCCATGATTGGCTCAGTGATTGGGGATGCACTCACGTTGCCATGGAAAGTACAGGGGTATACTGGAAGCCTGTTTGGAACATCTTAGAAGGGGCATTCACGCTGATTCTGGCGAATGCCAAACGCATTAAAAATGTGCCCGGACGTAAAACAGATATAGCTGATGCGACTTGGATTGCACAATTGCTTCGTTCCGGTCTCATTACCCCCAGCTTTGTCCCTCCAGCCGACATTCGAAATCTGCGGGATTTGACACGTTACCGACGCAAGCTGCTTCGGGACGCAACCGCAGAGAAGAATCGAATTCACAAGATTTTGCAGGATGCTAATTTAAAGCTAACCACATATATCAGCGATATTTTTGGGACATCGGGTCGTGCTTTAATAGAATCGGTCATTAACGGAGAAGTCCTGGTTGCTGAAGAAGTCAGGAATAAAGTAAAGACCTCCCTCAAACGCAAAGTTCCAGAGCTTCTTGAGGCATTGGACGGACGCCTGAGGAAACATCATCGCATGATGCTCGGACTGCATTTCGACCATTTAAGCTATGTGGAAAGTCAACTAGCGACGGTAGAGTCAGAAATTGATCGGTTACTAGAACCCCACTTAACATCGGTTGAGCTACTGGTAACCATTCCCGGAATCCAGAAAGATGCAGCGGCGGTCATCTTAGCGGAGATCGGGAATGATATGTCTTGTTTTGGAGGCGATCCACAAATAGCAGCTTGGGCTGGGCTAAGTCCAGGCAATAATGAGAGTGCAGGAAAAAAGAAAAGTTCGAGAATAGCGAAGGGAAATAAAAGTCTGAAGGCAGTACTTTGCCAAGCAGCCTGGGCAGCAAGTAAATCCAAGGGCACACGACTTGCTTCTTTCTTTTATCGCATACAGAAACGACGAGGACAGAAAAAGGCAACCATAGCGACAGCCCATCTGATACTTAGAATGATCTACAAAATGCTCAAAGACAAGGTACCTTACCAAGAAACAGGTTGGGACTATCTGACCTCTTCAACATCTTCCGTGGAGTATTGGATTAAAAAAATTGAGGCTCAGGGATTTAACGTGAAGTTAGAATCCACCGAAGCCTCTTAACATAAAATTTTTTGACTTTCATTTTAAATGGAGGAGAGTCTTTTTTCGCTTTTTCAGATGTTCATTTTCGTATAAAAAAGCTTTAATTTTCCAAGGAATCACAACTTAAACTCTCATCAACAAAGTTACCGGCTCTCATCCACACAAGCAATAAGCCGATTCTCAATGTCTGAGGCGATCGCCATCAATTCATCGTTATGGACCAAACCGATAAGCGCCGTAGGTTTAGGCATCTCGATCTTGGTCGTTCCATTTTCTGCGTAAACAGCGAGCTTACACGGAAGAAAATAACCGACCAGCGCTTTTTGGTTAATACCCGTTTCGCTTCCACCGGATTGCACACTTCGAGGATATGATACGTTATATCCAGCTCGACGCCTTTTTCATGAAGTGCTCTTGAAACCTTTATTGAAACGAAGAATGTTAGCTAATGAGTAAATCGCAAAGAAATAGAAAACCGGTCACCAATTAATGGTAACCGGTACTTATGCATACAATCCTGCGCTAAATTAAAAGCGTTGTCGATCATGAGATGCCATCGCGTCCGCTTTCGTAACGTGTACGGTACCGCGCGGATGCTCTGGAGGCGCATAAATGACGTAAACTTTTAATGGCTTATTTCCAGTGTTCGTTAAGTTATGCCATTTGCCCGCAGGGACCATAATTGCATAATCATCGTAGGCCGTTGTCTTAAAATCCAAGTTATCTCTCGAGTCCCCCATTTGAACGAGACCTTGACCCTCTTCAATTCGAATAAATTGGTCTGTAGTAGGATGTACTTCTAATCCTATGTCATCTCCGACCGGAATGCTCATCACCGTAACTTGGAAGTGCTCTCCCGTCCATAAAGCGGTACGATACGTGTTGTTCTGCTTCGTTACTTGATCGATGTTGACTACAAACGGTTCTTTCCCATAATCCTTAATTTCATTCTCATACCAGGAACTAAACCGCTCATTTCCATAATAAGGTGGATACATTACAGGGTTACCGGTTACGTGAAAAGGATATGTGTGAATTCGATAAGGCTGCCAAGGATAATAAGGATACACGGGGTTCATGAGACCTTGATGCTCAGGAAACATCTTTTTCACTCCCTCCAGACTAGAGTACTACATCATATGCCTAGTTTGAGGGAGCGTGCCTTGTCCTATCGAAGTTCCTCTGCGTATCTTTTTAAGAAGATTCAAACACGAAACGTGATGAGCTGTAGATCGACGTGCTGAACTCCGAAGTACCTTAACGTGTATAACAAAGCCAGTTGCATTTTATCGATTTCTAACGTAGAAACTCTCGCTATGCTCTTTTACATTGGCATTCTTCGCTTTACGCGCTGCCCGCAAGGGAGTGCTCTTCCTAAAATTATGGTAAGTGAACCGTGGAACTTTTGCTATTTGCATTACAAAGAACTTCGCCCTGCCTTTGGGTACAAGCGGATGCGTACGGCTTTGGTTGTAATTAATGAGTCTCTTTTATTAAACTTACGTTTTGCAGCAAAGTGTTCAAATTTTATATCATCTTGTAAGGAAAGACTTTTAGGAAGTCTTTCTCCAAGTTTGGGGTTCTAAATATACTGAATACTGAGATACGTCGTACTGTAGGTACTGTTGTTGTATTTCTTGCTCAATTGCCTGGCCACGAAATACACGGTATAACCGGTGATTGCAATCACGATAATGCCGATCAGCATAATCAAACACATCCCCTTCATATCCGTACGTCCATCATTCAATCCATATTCAAGCTCCCTCCTTTGCTTACGATAGTTTTTCCATAAGTTCTCCCATGTATGAATAGGGATGGCGAGATGGGTAAAAACTACAAAACGTATTTCAAAACAAGGTGGAAAAAGGAATGACTGTTGTTCACGATGAGAAAGTGAATCAAAACTGCATCAATGCTTGTAATCGTTATAATGCAAGCATGTGAAGAGTGCTTGACCGCTTGTTTAAAAAAGTCTGATGTGCAAGTTAGGGGTTCATTGCATCCAAATGCTGCATGATTGCGCCGACATTTGCGCCTTCGATTCGCAATACATGGCCAGAAACAGTATGTACGCTAAACAAATCTGCTCCATCTACGCCACGATTTGCGACACATGAGCATCCAAGTGCGACAAATTTAAGGAAGATCACTGCAAAATGTGAGCAGATGAATGCCTTTAAATGGCTTCGTAGCAAGGGGGGCTTTGTCACTTTTTTATGCATTAAAATTAATCGAAAATACTCATGAGAGTGTGAAAAAAATGGATCAATTCGTTGAATTATTCAAATCGGCAAAACATCTATCCAATACAGGATTTGCGGTTAGGTCAATCGTTTCCATGGTCCTTATTTATTTGATGAGCAAGTTTCTCATGAAACGGGCAGCAGGGCAATTCACCGCTTTCGACTTCGTTTTTTTATGGATGTTGGGCGCTTTGGCTGTCGCTCCTTTGCTTGACGGGAAAATATTGTTCACCACTACGATCATCGCAACGGCTACCTTATATTATTGGCACTTTTTCATTTCATGGTTAGCTGTAAGAAGCAGATTTTGGTCCAGATTCATGACGAGAAAACCGGTTATTTTGGTTGAAAAAGGGATCATACACGAGCAAAATATGCGCCGCTTCTTTTTCAACAATGACCTGCTCCTCTCCGAAATGAGGCTTGCGGATTCTTCTGACTTAGCAGAAGTCGAGCAGGTGATTTTGGAAACCAGTGGACATTTGAGTATCGTGAAAAAAAACGAACATTTGCCGCCCACTCCGACCGAGTTTCAAATTCCCGTTCCACCCGGTGGATTGCCCACCATTCTTATTAATCGCGGCAAAGTGCTGCGTGATAATTTATATTCCTTAAATCTTTCGGAAGAATGGTTGGAAAACCAATTATTCAAATATGGGGTTATGCATTTCAAGGATGTTTATTTGGCGACCATCAGCCCTCAAGGAGAACTGTATTATTCGGTGATGAGCAGTTCGTAATGCCGCCAAACCGCTTATAGTTTTTGATCGGTACCCAGACAGGCATAGGTTGCTTCAGAGATGTCGGATATACTTCGACTGACCAATTCGTTCATTAGCCAGTTCTGAGATAGATGTTTCTGTTTAAAATTTTGCCGAATCATTTGCCCATCCATGATTAATTCCACAGGCATGGTCATTCACGCTAATGGAACAAACGACCGGCATCCTGTCATAGTGTCATTTGGGGGGGATAGGCATTGCAATTGTCGTTTTAGGTGTGATTTTATCTCAACTACTTGAATAGAGGAATGTCAGATGAACTGGGATACTTTATGGAATGGCGGACCATCGTTAAATCCACTTATGATTTTCTTAAGAGTAACGATTCTTTACTTTAGTATTGTAGTCATGACCCGACTGATGGGCCCGCGACAGGTGGGAATTGTTTCGGCCTTCAATTTTATCACTCATGCCGGTATGGCTCATGTGGCGACATCCCGAATGGTAAATCCGGAATCTTCACTTGCCGCCGCCCTAGTTATAATAGCGGTTGCTTATTCCTTGAGTCTGCTGCTTTCATCAATCGACTACGGATTTCCCTCGTGGGTAGGCACAAACCCTGTACCCTTAGTAAAAAACGGGCAGATCCTACAAAAAAATTTAAAAAGGGCTCAAGTAACGATGGATGATTTATTAGCCCAGCTCCGCTTAAAAAAAGTACATAACTTATCCGATGTAGCTTCTGCTGTGCTGGAACCTATGGGGGAACTCAGTGTACTAAAAACACCGGAATCCTCCCCTGTAACGAGAAGTATGTTGAAACTTCCGGAAAAACCGGCTGGAATGGGGACCGTGCTAATCTACGATGGTAAAGTGGAACGGCAGCATCTGTATGCGCTGGGCTTAAAGGTAAACTGGCTGGAAATGGAGATCGCCAAAAAAGGATTCTCTATTTCTCAAGTGTTATTGGCAACACTTGAATCGACAGGCAATATCCATGTGAGCGTTCAAAACAAGTTAAATTAATCGGGAAAAGGGAGACGAAGAGGATGACCATGCTTTCAGAACAGGAAATCTTGAATAACGCATTTAAAGATATGCTATTTCATGAGCAAGTGCTGGCGGGCAAACTGGCCGAGCTGCATAAAGAAATAACCGAGCCGCAGATCCAAAAAATGTTTCAAGGCATGGAGATGGCGGCTCGCACCCGCCAAAACATGTTAACCCAGAAAATGAGCGGATTTGGCATTGTATAACCGGGAGGATCTAACACATGAATAAACTCGATAAAATGCACGATATCCTTGAGACGGAAATGGCGCATCAAATGCTGTACAACAAATACATGATGCAGATCACGAATGCGGAAACCAGACAACTCTTCACCCAGTTCCGGGACGAACATATGCAGCACGTTACCCAGATTCAGCAGCAAATTCAGCAATTGATTAAATACCCGATCAACTTACAATAAATTTTTCATACTTGGTTACATTAGACAGGGTAAAAAGAAAGGAGGTGACAATCTTGGCTACTAAACAAGAAATCCAGCAATGCATTACTGATTGCACGAACACGGCAAACATGCTGCGTACAGCCACAAACGCCGTGCCTAAAGCTGCCATAAGAGACATGACAACGCAAGGCGCCGTTCATATCGAAATGTGTATTCGTCAATGTGAACATGCTGCTGAGCATGCACAGTAACAACAATCAATTCTTTGAGAGAGGTGTATGAAAATGACAGCGAATCCTTCTACAGATATACAGCAATGTATTCAGAAGTGCCAGCAAACTGCCGGCCAGCTTCGCAGTTTGGCCAATCAAGAAACAAATCCGATGGTGAAGATGATGTTAAATGAAGGGGCGCATCATCTCGACCTTTGTCTCGTTGAATGCCAATATTCATTGCAAGAGCTGCAAGCTCCCGCGATGGCTTGAAGGTGATGTAGATGACAGTATCAACAAAAATGCAGCAGACGGTCGCAAGCGCTGAATCGGTTATGGCAAGTTTGAAGTCGTTCGCATTGGAAACACAGGATCAAAATGCAAAACAGATGTTCCAATCCATGGCACAATCGCAGAAAACGATCGTTGACTCCCTAAATGCGAGGCTTCAGTATATTCAAAGTCAGGAACCCCAGTACAAGCAATAATCAGCATAAACAGTGGCACCGGGTATCTTACGGTGTCACTTGTTTGTTTATGTACACTTGACTCCTTTTAGTCGACTTTAATATTTACGGAAGAAGAGGCGTTATAACCGTATCCCTTTCGGTTCCATCTTGCTGCAGTCGATTGAACGAATCCGTCGCCCTTGACATCTGCAGTACGATTCGCTGCTCCGGCTTTTTCTCGGTGGCCGTTGTCCACATCAATCCCTGCTGTACAAAGAATTGGCATGACTTGGCAAAAGCAATCCGAATTCCGGCTGGAGCTTAGTAACATTAATCACAACCTCATTCGGCCCTGCCTGCCCTCCGCCCTCATTCTCGACCTGGACTCCACGGAGGTGACGGTGTACGGGAATCAGGATCAGGCCTCCAAGAGCTCTAAATGAAATCACTAAAATAAGTTCTTAAAGTACAACCCCCAAATCAAAATCATTTGATGTGGGGGTTGCTTTGTTTCATAATTGCTTTCGACTATGATAAAGGCTCATACTTGACGTATTGCAGCCATTACAATATTTCGATAAACCCTTCTGTTCCATGTACGCGAATGCGTTGCCCATCACTGATTAGTTTGGTAGCATTTTCTACTCCGACAACTGCCGGCAAGCCATATTCACGCGCGATAACTGCTCCATGGGTCATCAGTCCGCCAACTTCGGTGACTAGACCTTTTATGGATACAAATAATGGTGTCCAGCCAGGGTCAGTAAAGGAGGTGACTAATATATCTCCATCTTCCAGATCGGCATTTTCCATGTTTAAAATGACACGCGCTCTTCCTTCTATCACTCCGGAAGAAACAGGTAGACCTACAATCGCATTAGCCGGCAAATTTTCTCGTTTGTACTCACCGGAGAGTGTTTCACCATCAGACGTGATGACACGCGGGGGAGTTAGTTTTTTGAAAAATTTGTAATCCTCTTTTCGTTTGCTGATGATCTGATCATCCAGTTTGTGGGTGCGTACGACTTCGTGAAGTTCTTCAAAAGTGAGATAGTACATATCTTCTTTGTCATGGATAACTCCAGCTTGAACGAGTTGTTCGGCTTCTTTCAGTAAAGCCTGCTTATAAACGAAGTAGCGACTTACTATGCCGTATTTTGGATATTCCCGGTAGCCGATGAAATTCCGGATGAGGTCGATCATTCGTTTTGTTTCTTTGGCTTTTTGTTCACCATCCGGTAATTGCTTCAATCGATCTATTAACTCTTGTTCTTTTTCCAAAGCAACGCTCCGCCCTTGCTCAAATTTTCGATTGCCGGCACCCGGCTCAAAGTTCTTGATGTTACCAAAAATCATGGGGACAAGTGTAATTGGTTTTTCACTCCAACGAGTTTTCGTAATATCGATTTCTCCGGTACATCGCATTCCGTATTTGCTGAGATAATCATAGATAGCGGCTTGGGTTTCCCTTCCTCCATCAAACTTAACCAGTTCATCCAGAAAGTTATCTTCTTTTGCATGCTGCAAATAATCAATCACTTCTGGATAAGGGCGAATCACATCTGCGACATGGAGTAGCGCCAGACCCATTTCCGAAGTAATATTGCCCGGTACAGATTGAGAAAGAGTATCTGCTGCGTTTTTTTCGCCTAACCACTCGTTCATGTTTTCATTGATCCATGATGTAGCATTTATAGCAGCCATAAACACAGCCGAACTATTTGGGTCAAATAAGATTTTCTTTAATTGCTGGATATCTTCCAGAATAAAATCAAACAAATCCGATCCCGATTTCACTTGGATGTCTTGTTTTAACTCTTCTATCGATGTTTGACTACGCTTAATCAAATCAGAAACGATTGTCGGATCGTTCTCGAATTGTGCCAGCATATCTGTATTACTTCTGCTCAGAATCGGTGCTGTTTGATCATTTGGTAACAATTTTATAAAATCTCGCTCTATTATGGTCATGAGTGCGCCTTTTATGAGCGGATCGGATCCCAGGGTATTTAATAAAGTTTCCCGGCCGACAGGTGTAGCCAGCCTAGGTGCAACATCAACAAACAACCTCCCACCGGCTTTACGCATAGGTGCAGGAGTAATTAACAGGTAAAAAGACAATCCCAATGGTTTTATGGGATCTGTCATCATTTGTTGATGACCAACAGATAGATAGACGTGATTTTCTTGATCATTCGCCTCAGGGATCGGGTATATCGTCGTGATCGGTCGACTCTGGACAATATAAAAGGTATCATCAACCAAACACCATTCGATATCTTGCGGGCAGCCAAAATAAGCTTCGATCTGTCTTCCGATGTGTGCCAGCTGTAAAATTTGTTGCTCAGTGAGTGTTTGAGACATCTGCTGTTCAGGATCGATCTGCTTTGTCTCTGTTCCGCCTTCTTTCCTTCCATAGATAGCCAATTTTTTGGTTGCGATCCTCTTCTCGACGATTTCCTCTTCCCGCACTTTATAACAATCGGCAGATACCAAGCCGGAGACCAGCGCTTCTCCAAGTCCAAAACTGGCATCGATGGATAGCAATTTTCGGTTAGAAGTAATGGGATCAGCGGTAAATAATATCCCTGAAGCCTGCGGGAAAACCATCTTTTGAACGATAACGGATAAATAAACTTGCCTGTGATCGAATCCATTCTGCATACGATAGATTACCGCGCGCTCCGTGAACAGGGAAGCCCAACATTTGCTGATATGCTGCAAGATCGCATCTTTGCCGATGATATTTAGATAGGTGTCTTGTTGACCGGCAAAAGAGGCATGCGGCAGATCTTCGGCAGTCGCACTGGAACGCACTGCATAAGCATGTTCCTCGCCAAACCGGGAGAAATAGTGAGCAACGGCTTCCATAACATCGGAAGGAATTTCAACTTCCCTAATGGTTTGTCGAATCTTCCTGCTGATTTCACCAATTTGGTCTCGATCCTCTACTTTTAGCATGGTTAGTCGATTGAGCAAAGCATGAAACGTTTCGTTTTGTTCGACGGCTTTTTGGTACCCCACTGTTGTAACACAAAATCCTTCCGGTACTTGTATCCCATGAATTTTTGACAATTTCCCTAAATTTAACCCTTTTCCGCCAACGAGCATAAGCTGCGTTTTTTCCATTTCCTGAAAATCGAGAACCAAAGAACTCATTCTGCATCTCTCCTAACCATTAAAATGAGAAAAAACATTTGACAAGAGTTTACCGGCGTGATAATATAAGAGTATAAGATGAGATGATTATGTACATGTGAGTTAAGTCGGGCGTAATCTATTATAACATCGTGACTGTTTATGTGCAATATAAAAGAACCTGGTAACTACCCAGGTTCTTTTTTGATTTTCCGATATCATTAGTTCATCAAAAAACATTCACTATATTCATCGTCACCGGGCTGGCCATCCGCCCTGAAACTTCTATTTAAAATGTGATTTGTGCTTAGTTTCAAACGCTTATTCCTTCATTATGGGAACCGCCACCCAGCCGCTTCTGATCCACAATAACAGCCATGCTCAGGTTCTCGATCGCATCCGCATCCGGCTGCGGATAGCGCGGCAGGAATTACGCACGAACATGCTGAAGTTCTCATTCAGCAAACGCGTGGATTCTGCGGCGATCGTATCGAAGACGATCGATGACTTGCCGGATCCGGATACCCCGGTGAAGATGGTGATCTTCCGCTTCGGAATGCGTAAGGATACGTTCTTGAGATTGTTTTCCCTCCCACCCGAGATTACGATATACTCCTGATTAGATTCGCTCATGCTTACCATCCTTCCGGGTAGTTTAAATTTCTACTTTTATTCACATTGTACCATTCATCGTGCATAGAAAGTCGGGCAGCCCGAACTTGCACCTGTTATTGTTCTAACCAGAGAGGTGCTCTCCATTTTGCAATCGATTAAATCAAATGGTGTCTTTCATCTGATTGTTCGTAACGCGTTTTTACGGTGACAAAAAATAAGTCCGCAATAAATGAAAAAGCCGCCAAGCGGCAGCCCTTTATTCATAAATATTGATTACTAACATGTTCGATAAAAGAATCTACCAGACAATGCGGATTCTCTTGAGTTGAACTCAATTGAGGAACAAATAACGTCCCGATAAAAAATGTATGACCAGTTAGCTCAACCATTCTTGGCCTTCCTTCAACATCTGTTCCTACAATTTTTAATCCTGCTTCATGAATCGGTGCTTCAAATTCAGGGTTTAACCCGTAACTGCATCTGAATTGTTCGACTATGGTTTGTTTTTGATAAATATCAGAAATCATTGAAGGACTCTTTATAAACACCTCACCTTTTTGACCGACTAGTGAACAAGTAAGTTTACTGATAACTAGTTTAGAAGCATCGGGGTTTAATTCTTCGTGATCAGCATCTTCAAGCATTAATTTATTTTTGGCATATTCAAGAATTATATTTTGAAATCCACCGCAAGTTCCTATTAATGGGACATTATGTTCGCGGGCATATCTAATAATTTGTAGTACTCCACCTACAGATTCAGGAATACCTGGTGCTATCCAGAACCCATTATAAGTCTTATTGATAGTATCTAGTTGTTCAGGAATTGACGCTGTTGGAATCCATTCATACTCAATCGGAACTCCGATTTTTTTAATGGAATGGTTTAATGCATCATTCGTGGCTTGCTGTGAAAGGTAAACCGGATTAAAATCACCAACAATACCGATTTTCAAATAGATCCCCCCTTTAACTAAATCACCAAATGATAATAGCTTGGGCTGGTATTTTTTTCAAAGTTAGGAATTTGAGTTCTATTAATTTGACGATTCCTTACTTCAGTAAACCTTCGGCCATACTTAACTATTAGCATCGCAAAGATTACCTTGCCGGTTCAGAAACATTCGGATCAAAATCGGCCACGATCAGCATATCCATATGACGCGCGTTCCGGAGCAAGTAGTGAATAAAGGTTTCTTTAAACAAGGTTCGCCATAAGGGTTTATGGGACTGTCCAATGATAAGCTGAGTCGTCCGCAGTTCATTCATTCTGTCTAGCAGATGCCGGTGAATGTCCGCGCTGCCTGTAGCCTCGGTCACCTCCATTTTTCCTCCAAGCCGTTCCGTTAATAAGCGAAGCGTATCGAGCCGTTTCAGCTCTTCAGGTGTCTGCTCCGCCCCGCAATGCACATAATGGACGTACCATTCCGCTTTAAGACGATGCGCGATGCGAAATCCGCGGCGAATCAGTCTTTCCGCCCTCGGTCCCGTATCCACACAAACAAAGATAACCTCCTGTCGGCTCCATGATCCCCGCAAGGCCGCATCCCGGTCCCAGGCTTCCAGCCTCTCATCCACATCATCGGCGATTTCACGAAGAGCGAGCTCCCGCAGTGCAATCAGATTGCCCATTTTAAAAAAGGATTCCAGCGCCTGGTTTACTTTTTCCGCCGCATAAATCTTCCCTTCCCGCATTCGCTCCTGCAGCATTTGCGGGGTTACATCGATAAGCTCCACTTCCTTCGCCATTTTCAGGATCGCATCCGGTACCGTCTCCCGAACCCGAACACCGGTTAATTGAGCCACCGCATCGTTCAGGCTTTCCAGATGCTGCACATTCACGGTAGTAATCACGGAAATGCCATTCGCAAGCAGTCGAATAACATCCTCATATCGCTTACGGCTTTGGCTGCCGGGCACATTGGTGTGTGCAAGCTCGTCAACGAGCACAACCTCCGGGTGGCGCGCAATAATCGCTTCGGTATCCATCTCTTCCAGGAAGGTCGATTGATATTGAATCTTAGCCCGCGGTATGGCGGTCAATTTGCCGATTTGCTCCCGGGTTTCCTTGCGTCCATGGGTTTCCAGCAAACCGATGACGACATCAATGCCTTTGCCGAGCAGAAGATTTCCCTCCTGCAGCATTTTGTAGGTCTTACCCACTCCCGGGGCAGCGCCGATGTATACCTTGAGGGTGCCATGACGGATCGTTTCAATTTTCTTCTGAATCTCTTGGCTGGTCAATCGATGGAAGGGTTCCTCCTGCCTCTTCGGTCGCTTAATGGGTAAGATCCGCTCTCCTTCCTGCTCGGCCCGATCCGCCATCAGGAACACATCGATGTTCCTCGTTTTGCGCAGTACACGGTTCGCAATGGAGCCCTGCCATTTTTCCTGCCAGCTGCTTTTCTTGGAGTGTCCCATGACGATCCGTGTCACATTGTTTTGAATGGCATAACGAACCAATTCGGAAGGAAGCTTACGCAGACGAACCAGCTGAAGCTCTCCAAACCGGGCATCCACCCGCTTCACCAGCTTGATGATGGATTGCTTAAACGTTTGCTGCTCCTTGGTCAACGGCTTATTGGACTTAACGAAAGTTACAACGATTAGATCGCCGTTAAGCCGTTTGGCGATTTGCTGGCCTCTTCTTACATAAAGGGATCCGTTCCAATGGTATTGCGCTGACACGAGAATCCGCTCCGTCGCACCGGAAGGGCCGACAAGTCCATGCTCTTCCCTGTGCTTCTCCAAAGACTCGTTAACTCCTTCCGCTACCAGCCGCAAGGATACTTCTCGAAGCACGGCAAGATTGCCGCGGCGAGACAGCGCCGGATGGGTCACGTCGCCCAGCACTCCTTCTTCAATCCGCTTCAGAATAGTTTCGGGAGAAACGTCAATCAGGCGAACTTCATCCGCCAGTTCCAATGTATCCATGGGTACCGTAGTCTCCGCACGAATACCCGTCATTTTGAAGATGGATTCACCCACTCCTTCCAGTTCGTAAACATTGACGGTCGTAATCACGCTAATGCCATTTTCCATCAGGAACCGGATATCCTCAAGCCGTGTGGCAAACTGCGCCCCTTTACGATTACGATGGGCCAGCCCATCGACCAGCAGCACCTCGGGGTTGCGTTTCAGCAGGGTTTCCAAAGGAAGGTCTTTCTGCTCTTTGCCCCCCTTCGACCAGTGGATGCTGGGTATACGATCCAGTTCCTCGAGCTGCTGAACCGTTTCGGTCCGCTGCATGGTGGACACGGCGCAGCACACCACATCTATGCCCCGTTCCTTAAGCAGCCTGCCTTCTTGCAGCATATGATACGTCTTGCCTGATCCGCTGACCGAACCGATGATAATCTTCAGCCTTCCCCGGTGCAGACGGTATATGGAGTATAGGATTTCTTCCGGTGTTTTACGTTTATATGGCGGCAATTGTGTTCCCCTCTCTCCGATCAAACCGCAAACGGCCCCATCCGTCAAAAGTCGCGGACAGGGCTATAAGCAGGGCTATTTCGCTAACAGCGCCGACAAAGCCATATTGAGCTTCAGCACATTGACATGTTCTTCGCCGAACAATCCAAGGTCGCGTCCTTGAGTATGCTCAGTCACCAATTTCTCCAGCGTATCCTGCGGTATTCCGGTCAAGCTGCTGATTCTGGGAATCTGAGCCCACGCCGAAGCGGGGGAAATATCCGGATCGAGGCCCGACCCGGAATTCGTAATGAGATCGACCGGCAGTTTATTGACCGGGACATCCGGATTATCCGCCTTCCATTCAGCAACTGAATCCTTAATGCGCTTCAGCAGATCCGGATTGGAAGGGGCATAATTCGGCGTGCCGGATGAAGCGGCATTGTATTCAATGCTGGAGACCCTGCCATGAAAATACCTGGGGGATATAAACGTCTGCCCAATCAATTCGGAGCCGATCAATTGGTTATTGCCGTCATGGACCAAGCTCCCGTTGGCTTTATGCGGCATGAAGACCTGGGCGATTCCCGTCACCGCCAATTGATAAATCATAACAATAATCATCAGAAGGATACTTGTTCTTATTGTAACCGTTATTGTCTTCACCGTTAACTCATCCTTCCTACACCATAAATTGAACAAGCAAATCGATCAGCTTAATGCCGATAAACGGTACGATGACGCCGCCGAGGCCGTAGACCAACAGGTTGCGGCTTAGCAATCTGGAAGAACTCATCGGTTTGTAGGCGACCCCCTTCATCGCCAGCGGAATCAGCAGCGGAATAATAACCGCGTTAAAAATGAGCGCTGACAGGATGGCAGACAGCGGAGAATGCAGCCCCATGATGTTGAGCACTTTCATTTCCGGAATCGCCACCATGAACATCGCGGGAATAATCGCAAAATATTTGGCGATATCATTCGCAATACTGAAGGTGGTTAGCGCTCCGCGCGTCATCAGCAACTGCTTCCCGATGGACACCACTTCAATAATTTTGGAGGGGTCCGAATCGAGATCGACCATATTGGCTGCCTCCTTGGCTGCAACCGTTCCGCTGTTCATGGCAATCCCCACATCCGCCTGCGCCAGTGCGGGAGCATCGTTCGTACCATCGCCGGTCATGGCAACCAGCTTGCCTTCCGCCTGTTCCCGCCGAATGACGGCGATTTTATCCTCCGGCTTACTTTCGGCGATAAAGGCATCCACCCCTGCTTCCGCAGCAATCGTTGCGGCTGTCAGCGGATTGTCGCCTGTGCACATAATCGTTTTGATGCCCATTTTCCGCATTTGGTCAAACCGTTCTCTCATCCCCGGTTTAACGGTATCTTTCAGATAGATGAGACCGAAGATCGTTTGATCGACGGCTACGGCCAGCGGCGTTCCGCCTGCAGAGGCAATGGCATCGCTGCTTTCCTGAAACCCTTTCGGAATGAAGCCGCCCTGTTCGGCAACCCACTGCTTCACGGCATCAACGGCTCCTTTGCGGACCTTCCGCCCATCCTGCAGATCGACGCCGCTCATTCGGGTTTCCGCTCTGAACTCGATAAACACCGCGCCCTCCGCCAATTTTTCAGGGAACGACAGCCCCTGCTTGTTCAACAGCTCGAGTACGGAGCGACCCTCCGGAGTCTCATCCTTGACCGAGCTGATCGCCGCCCACATCGCCACTTCCTGAGCGCTGTAATTCTCGGCCGGAACAAATTCGCTGGCCATCCGGTTGCCGTACGTAATCGTTCCCGTCTTATCCAGAATAATCGTGTTGATATCGCCGGACGCTTCAACGGCCTTCCCTGACATCGCCAGAACGTTGAACTGGGTGACACGGTCCATTCCAGCAATCCCGATAGCGGAGAGCAAGCCGCCGATCGTTGTGGGAATCAGGCAGACCAGCAGTGCGATCAGCACGGGGATTTCAAGCCGGATATTCAGATAATCCGCGAAGAAAGGCAGCGTGATGACAACAAGCAGAAAGATAATGGTCAGGCTGACCAGAACGGTATTCAGCGCAATTTCATTCGGCGTTTTTTGCCGTTTCGCTCCTTCAACCAGGGAAATCATCCGGTCCAGAAAGGATTCTCCGGGATCACTGGTGATGCGGACCTTAATCTGGTCGCTGATGACCCGGGTGCCTCCGGTCACCGAACTGAAGTCGCCGCCCGCCTCTTTAATAACCGGAGCGGATTCTCCGGTAATCGCCGATTCATCCACGGACGCCAATCCTTCAATGACTTCACCGTCGCCCGGAATCATCTCTCCCTGGGCAACAATGACTACGTCGCCCTTACGCAGCTCCGTGGAAGAGACGGTTTTGACGCCTTGTCCTGTCACTTTATTGGCCGAAATTTCTTTCTTGGTTTGCTTAAGCGAATCGGCCTGTGCTTTGCCGCGCCCTTCGGCCAGAGCCTCGGCGAAATTGGCGAACAGTACGGTGAACAGCAGGACCAAGGCCACGGAGGCGTTGAAGCCGGTCGATACCGTTCCGCCAAAAGCGTTCGGAACAAAGAGCAAAAACAAGGTGATCAGAAATCCGACTTCCACCACGAACATGACCGGATTTCGCATCATGATCCGCGGGTCCAGTTTGATAAAGGCCTGCTTGATGGCCTGACTGACAATTTCTCTCGATAATGTGCTTTTACGGGTGCTCATTTTTTCTCCTCCATCCGGTTCCGCTCTATGGCTTCAGCGTCAAATATTCAGCAATCGGTCCCAGCGCAACGGCCGGAAAGAACGTCAACGCTCCGACGATCAGTACGGCGCCGATAAATACGGTACCGAACAAAATATTGTCTGTCCGGAATGTTCCCGCTGTCTCGGGCACGCTCTTCTTGGCGGCAAGCGAGCCGGCTACAGCCAGCATGGTAATGACCGGGAAATAGCGTCCGAGAAACATGACAATGCCGGTGGAAATATTCCAGAACGGTGTCGCGTCGCCAAGTCCTTCAAAGCCGGAACCATTGTTGGCCGCCGAAGAAGTAAATTCATACAAGGCTTGGGACAGCCCGTGAAAGCCTGGATTGGAAATGGTATCCGGATGAGCATACAAAGCGAATGCCGTGGGCAGCAAAATCAGCAGAGGACTGATAATCAGCGTGACCGCAATCAGCTTCATCTCTTTGCCCTCAATCTTCTTCCCAAGGAACTCCGGCGTTCGGCCGACCATGAGACCGGACAGAAAGACCGCGATCATCGCATACATCAGCACGTTGATGAAACCCGCGCCAACCCCGCCAAAGACAGTGTTGAGCATCATATTGCCAAGTGCGACCAGACCGCCTATTGGAGTCAAGGTATCATGCATCGTGTTCACCGCTCCGGTTTCGGTAGCCGTAGTGACAACAGAATACAGGGTGGACTGGGCCGCGCCGAAGCGCACTTCTTTGCCCTCCATCGAACCCTGCGCATACTGGATGCCCAAAGCATTTATCACCGGGTTACCCGTATTCTCGCTTGCCAGGGAAATGCCGAGAAGAACCACAAACATCATCACCATCGAAGCAAACAATACGCGTCCCTGCTTCCTGTTGCCTACCATTTTCCCGTAAGTGAAGGGCAGCGATGCCGGAAGCAGCAGCATGAGTACGATTTGCAGAAAATTGCTGAATCCGCTCGGATTCTCAAACGGATGGGCCGAGTTCACCCCGAAGAAACCGCCGCCGTTATTGCCGAATTCCTTAATCGACAGAAACGACGCCACAGGACCGCGGGCAATTTTCTGGGTCGCTCCTTCAAGCGTATGGGCCACCGCTGCGGGTTCCAGCGTCTGCGGAACGCCCATCGCCACGAACACGAATGCCAGCATAAAGGAAACCGGAAGAAGGATGCGGGTAATGCACCGTATCATATCTACGAAAAAGTTCCCCAGCGGCTTGCCGGAAAGAGCCCGAATGAAGGCAATGGCGCCAGCCAGGGCTGAAGCGGGAGCGGTGAACATCATAAAGATAATGCCAATCATCTGCGATAGATAAGACAAGCCGCTTTCACCGCTGTAATGCTGCAGATTCGTATTGGTCATAAAGCTGATCGCCGTGTTAAACGCCAGAGTGGGTTCCATAGATGCGATCCGGGTTGGGTTCAGCGGCAGCACTCCCTGAAAGCGGAAGATGAGGTATACCAGCAGGATCATGACCGAATTGCTTAGGAGCAGAGCCAGGGCGTATTCCTTCCAGCTTTGGTTCTCCTTCCGTATTCCTCCGAGCGCGTAGACAGGCTTCTCCAGCCAGCCGAACCAGCGGTCAAGTCCGGTTCTCTCGTAGTTGAATACTTCCGCTATATACAGCCCTGCGGGGCGGGCAAGCAGCAAGGCTATCAATACCGTTACTGCGATTGCAAGTAAAGATGTTGTGGTCACGGGAATCCCTCCTGAAATCATTGGCTAAAACTTTTCCGGGTTAATAAGCGCGTAGGTCAGGTATACAAGCAGCGCAGCTATGATGACAGCGAGTCCCCAGATCATCCCCGGTCACTTCCTTCATCAATCGTCTTGGATGCCCATTTGCAAAGTCCAATCATGAGTACGACAAGCAGCAATAGGGTGACAATCATATAAAGATCCAGCACAGTAA
This sequence comes from Paenibacillus apii, assembly GCF_011043685.1. Taxonomy (NCBI): domain Bacteria; kingdom Bacillati; phylum Bacillota; class Bacilli; order Caryophanales; family Paenibacillaceae; genus Paenibacillus; species Paenibacillus apii. The sequence goes on from NZ_JAAKGU010000008.1 coordinate 196,204, forward strand.
CTCTTCCTCCTCCAAAACATTAAGATATCAATGATATATCTCTTCTCCCAGCACCTGATTTACTGCTTCAATAAAAGCGCGGTAGCCTCCATCTCCATCCGTCCTGTGAGAAAGCGCCAAACGCAGTATCATCTCGATCCGCTGCTGATCAAACTCATAGCTGCCCAGCAGAATGTCCCGAATTTCGTCAAGAGACGCTCCTTGAGCAAACTTTTGGGCTGCTTGATAAACAGCGTAGTCTTCATAACCTCCGCTTTTAGTCGGCTTTACCAAATCTAGATATACCGATACTTTTTTTGCGATGTATAGTATTACCAGCGCCATGAAAATTACACCCGTTACTTTCAAAAGCCCATTCATGCTGTATCCATCCTTTCTATCTAGTTCCGACATCAGCGTAACATTCCGGCCATTAGTTTGGGATTAGAGTTTACTTGAAAGAATATAGATTGTATTAAGATTTCAACCGGCCTCAAACAGCATAAAAAAACCACGCCCCTAAAAGAGCATGGTCCTCAAATTACGATTCATTTTCACTTATTCCGGTTCATTTTTACTTAGTACGTTACATTTTCCTTACCTGTCGCTAATGTCATCGCCAACCTGAAGCATACGGTACCCGATGCCAATATGCGTTTGAATCAGCCTCAGCTGTGCGGATTTTTTTTCTATCTTTTTTCGCAGCGTCGCCATAAATACACGCAGGGCGGGCACATCATAGGGATGGCTGCCCCAGATCGAATGCAGAATATAATTATGCGTCAGCACTTTGCCGACATTCTTGGCCAGCAAACATAGAAGCTTATACTCGCTAGGCGTTAGGTGAATTTCTTCTTCATCCAGCCAAACGCAGCCCGCCTCATAATCGATTTTAAGCGGCCCATTAATGAACTGGGAAGCATCCTTCTGAAGCTTATCGCTGTCATAACGAATGCGGCGAAGACTAACCCGAAGCCGGGCCAGTAGTTCCTCCACGCTGAAGGGCTTGGTCAAGTAATCGTCCGCGCCTGCATCCAGCGCCTCGATTTTGTCCCTGTCTTCGCTCCGCGCGCTGACCACGATGATGGGAACGTTCGACCAATCCCGGACTTTTTTTATAATATCTACCCCATCCATATCAGGTAACCCCAAATCGAGAATGATCAGATCCGGTTGTCTGGAAATTGCTTCAATAATTGAGACTTCGCCTGTTTCTGCTGTGTGATATCTATACCCTTGTGTCTCCAGAGTAGTCGTAATCAATTTTCGGATCGGCTTGTCATCCTCCACGACCAGAATGAAAGGTTTATTCATACACACTCACCTCCGCAGCCTGAAGGGTAAAATAAAACACCGTCCCCCTCGGAAAATGATCTCTTACACCAATAGTGCCGCCGTGGGCATTTACGATCGATTTGCATAGAGCAAGCCCCAGGCCCAAGCCACGGCGCCCGTCCCCACGAATATTATCTCCGGTATAGAACATCTCAAATAACCTGGTCTTCGATTCATCCGAAATACCCGGGCCGTCATCGGACACTTCTATAAACACCATTTCCCCATCGCGTCTTGCTGAAAGCGTAATGCATGAACCCTCCTTAGTGTACTTGATGGCGTTATCTACAAGATTGATCAGCACCTGAACGATCAGTCTGGAATCGACCCGGGCCATTAGCAAATCGTCCTCTATGATCGTTTGGATCGTATGCTTCACACTGTTGCGGTTTACATGCTGCAGGGCCTCGGAAATGACCTCCTCGATCAATTCCGCTTGCAGGTTCAGATTGATCGAACCGTTCTCAATCCGGCTGATGGACAGCAAATTTTCCACCAGATTAATCAGCCACATGGAATCATCGTAAATATCGGTATACAAGCCTTTTTTCTGTTCCTCGCTGAGCACATCGGAGTTGCCAATCAGTATGCCCGCATTGCCGGAAATGCTGGTGAGAGGGGTACGCAAATCATGTGAAATCGCCCGAAGGAGATTAGCACGGAGCTGTTCCTGCCGGATTTGCATGAAAATTTCCTGCTGCTGCCCGTTAAGTCTCTCCTTCTCAAGAGCAAGCCCGCATTCTCCAAGCATCGCAAAGACCAGGCTTTTTTCAAAGACGTCCAGTGGTTCTTCCTGATCCATGACGATGGCCGCCACAGCAAAAACCGTATCACCGCCGCGCACGGCATGGTAGAGGCAATGAGCGCCAAAAAAAGTATCGGTCGTGGCTCCAGCGCGCTTGTTGTTCTTGTAGACCCAATCAGCAACCGCTTGTTCATTTTCATCCGTATAGACCGCCGGGATGCTCCCGGAATCTTTCTTCGGAAAAATAATCGGCGCGGACACCCCCTTCTGCTGAACGGAATAAAAAATAACCGTCCGGTTCAAAAGCTTTACCATCTGGCGGGCCGTTTCATCAATAATTGCCGGGAAATCCTGGGCTTGCTGCAGTTTGCGGCTCGTCTCGAGCAGCACTTCTGTGCGGTATGCCTTTTGCGCGGATTGGCTCGCTTGATCCCTAACCCGCATCGTTAAGGTACTTGTCAGAAAAGAGGCCGCTAGCATGACCAGAAAGGTAACCGGATAACCGGAATCATATACTCTTAGGGAAAAATACGGCTCCGTAAAAAAGAAATTGAATACAAGTACGCTTAAAACCGACGAAAAAACACTGTACAGTCTGCCTCTGGTTATCATGGCGTTCAGCAGGACGCCGAGAATATACACCGTGACGATGTTCGCTTCTTTTAATCCGAAGTATTGAAAGCATAATCCGATTATCGTGCAGCCCGCGATAATGGCCGTGGTCTTTGCAATATCAGACGCGGAAAGATGGAGCGGCTTGGCATTCAGGTGAAATTTCCTAGGGCTCGGTGGCTGTGAGTACGGAATGATGTAAGTTTCAATATTGGGAACCAGCGCGGTCAGCTTATCGACCACATTGGATTTTGCCAATCGTCTCTTTTTGTTCTCCGACCGTCCCAGCACAATTTTGAATACCCCGCTGGTTTTGACATATTCCGCGATCTGTCCCGGGATGTCTTCCCCGTACACCGTCGCAATCTGGGCACCTAATTGCTCGGCCAGCCTTAAATTGCCTCGCAATTCCTCTTTATCTTTGGAGGTCAGCGCGATAGTTTCCGGAGTTTCTACGAACAATGCGGTAAACCGGCCGTGAAAGGCTTCAGCCATTCTCGCCGCGGTGCGAATCACTTTTTTGTTGGAAGCTGCCGAGGAGAGACAGACCAGAATATGGTCTTTCGTGTTGTATTCATCTCTCTTGGCCTGCTCGCTGATCTGGATGGCGATACGGTTTAACTGGCTTGCCGTGCTGCGTAGCGCAATTTCACGAAGGGCGGTTAACTTTTCCCTGGAAAATAATTGGGCCTGAGCTTCTTCCGCTTCATCATTACGATAGATCTTCCCCTTATGGAGACGTTCGATGAGATCATCCGGTTCGATATCAACCAATTTCACCTGATCCGCACTGTCAAACACACTGTCAGGAATGCGTTCGTGAACAGAGATTCCGGTAATCGAGGCGACAATATCCGTCAGGCTTTCAATCTGCTGAATATTAATCGTCGTATAGACATGAATCCCCGACCGCAGCAATTCCTCTACATCCTGATATCTTTTTTTGTGGCGGCATCCTGCGGCATTGGAATGGCCCAAATCGTCCAATAAAAGAAGATCCGGCTTTCTTTGAAGCGCCAGGTCCAAATCGAATTCCTCTATCGCAGTTCCTGCGCCGGAAATTGTCAATGGCGGCAATAGCTCCAATCCTTCCAGAAGAGCCATCGTATCGGGTCTGTCCTGGGATTCAATGAATCCGGCGACAACGTCAATCCCGTCCTTTTGTTCCTCTTTTCCGGCACTGAGCATCGCATAGGTTTTGCCGACGCCCGGTGCGTAACCGATGAAAATATTCAGCTTTCCCCGTTTTTTGTCTGCCGGTATGCCTTCCATTCCAAGCCCACTTTCCGATAATCCTGATTCTATCTTCTTCTAGTTGTTAGTATAGCATGTGCAAAATCAGCATCGTATTACGACTTTGAGCGTAAGCATTAAGATTGCATTAAGACGAATGCATGGCAGTCTGTATGACCTTTCGCCTGTGCTTCCTTCTTTACAAATAATAAGGAGTCTGCCACGAATTAATTCGTGTGACAGACTCCCGATACTCTTGGTCGCTCAGATGGAATGAGGCTGTAAGCTCATTTGATCCCCCCGGATACCTGAAGCACTTTTTTGGTAAGTTCCTCTAAATCCTTCTGGGTGATATTTATTCCGATAACCTCGAAGTCTAGGCCTTCCCCTCCTTTAGTTAGCGGGCTTCTAAGTCGTTTTACTATTCCCTTGCTCGGCACATCTTTTGGCAGGACGCCAAATATTTTTGTTTTTGAAATGCTTCGTATACGTACAAGGTATTCATCGCCCCCTACGAAGATCCGGGGCAAGGAGCCGTCCTCCATACTATCAAGCCGTTCAATTGTAGATCTTGCCTGCCCCCCTATTTCGCCTAACTTATACTCTTTCGCAATCCCCTTCTCAATTTCTTCAAGAGTTGCCGTGAACGGTTTGCCTTCCTTAGCAGCCTTAAGCTTTCTGTTTTCAAACCGCTTCATGGCGACCTCCTTAAGCGCCGCCAGATCTTCTTCCGTAACGTTGTATTTGTATGACAATCCTTGCGAAGATGCCTTGCCGGCCTTAGCCTCATCGATAGCCCAGACCTCAAGTACGCCCTGGATTCGTTTTATCTCCTGATGCGTTCGCGCCCCATACCATACCTGCTGGATTTCACTACCGACAAGGCGTCTGGCAATAATACCGTCTGTGATCTTTCGGTTCCTACTGTCCGTAAGCATATGCCCAGGGAAGTATTCAAGCTTAAATTTGTCCGCATCAAGGCCTAGCGCCTTCGCACTGAATTGTTCGCGAAGCAGCTTTACCGTACGGCTCTCCTTTAATTCTTCCAGAAGCTGCCCCTTTGCCCTATCCATACTGATGCCTTTCTTGGTGAAGGCAGCCTCTGATACTCGTGCCAGAGCGTTCACATCGAGTTCTTTCAGAGAAGGTGTCGTATTCCCAAGTTTTTCGAGCGCCTCAAGGAGCATCTTTCGGGTTTGGTTTATCGAGAGAACAGGGGCAGCTGAAGCTCCTCCGACGCTCTTGCCCATAAGTTTGCCCAGTGACTCTTCAGCATCCTTAACCGCTTGAGGCGATAATCTTTTTCCCGCACGTACTGCGGAGCCCGCTTCTTGCACAGTGATTCTTGCTGCCGGTTGAATCGCCGCACGTTCCCCCATTTGGATCATGTACGACCATTTCGCCGCATCCCGCCCATACAATTGCGCAAGCCGGGTTGCGGAGTAGGCAGCCCGGCCAACTTTTATCAAACGTAAAAGCCCTGGCAGCAGCACGGAAAAAATCGCCAGTGCGCGCTCGGTTGGACTTAACTCCCTGCAGAAAAGATCTCGGCCCTCGTACGCCTCCAACAGCGCCATTGCATTTCCCACGATTGGCAAGCACCCTATTCCGAAAGCAAGAGCCTCTCCCAGAAAAGAGACGTCGCGATCGAACGCCGTTACTTTTCCTGCGCCCAAATCCTGTGCTGCCCGCAAAGAAAAAACGATGTCTTGCCGCTCTTGCAGCACGGCAGCTATTCCTTCGACTGCGGACATTTTATAGAAATTTGGTTCGTATTTATGAGCGTTCATCCACGTCCTTATGGCCTCGATTAATTCTTTCTTTACCTTTTCCACTTCCGGATTCTCTTCCATGAAATATTGCTTATCGCAGGCTCCAGTCGTGTGCGTTTTTACGTTAAGCAACCCTAGTTTTGTTTTTATCGCTTCAAAATACTCCGTATTTTTTCTAAGGTATTCCGCTTCACTCGGTTCGTAGGGGGTCATCATTTTTTTGGATCTTTCGATTGCGTCTCTTTGCCATAATAGTGGTCCCCGTGTTCCCGGCTCCTGCCTAGATCTGAATTCAAACTTGTTGACGATATCGGCCGGGCGCAGCCTAAGATCCTCCTCCATGAGATCTACCGCGAATCGGTAGCCTGCTATTTCGGGAGCATGGGCCGTTCCGCCCGCCAGCACGTCATGCAGCTTGCCACGCATTTCATCCAAGGCAAGACGGTAATCATCGATTGAATTCGCCATTGGAGTCTTCCAAGCTCACACAAAATGATGGCAGCGAAGAATCAGGCTGGATCCAGACTAGCGTCGTGGGTAATGAAAACTCCCATGGTGCGCCTTCCGGTTTGGCCCCTGCGATATCGTCCGTCTGGTTCCGCATCTCCTCTGTAATGGAGACATACAAATCACTGTCCAGCGTAGGCCGCTCTCCCCCGCGCCAAATTTTTTTCGACAAATCCGTTTCCTTTGATTGCAACAAGTATAGGACAGCGTCTACGTAAGCCATTGGAACCGGAACAACTACCCGTGCATGTCCAGCCGTAAGAAATTGCTGGAAGAGCGGATCGGGGTCCGAGATTTTGTTCAACGAAACCCATTTCTTTTTCCTCGTCCAAAAATAGGGATAGAAGAGGTAGGTCATCTGTTCCCACTCAAAGGCTTGTTCAAAAAACTGGACGATTGGCCCCTCATTAAGCGCTTCATAGACATTAATTTCAGGATGTTGCTCCGGCTGGTTTTCCGGATCGCTCATTGCGTCAAATTGTTGAAAATGCTGCCCGGTCATCATCGTGATGCAAAGCTTTTTAAGCTCCGTCTTTTCAGTCACCCGATTCATCGCTGGGTTTCTTCCCTGGATATCATTTTCTGTTGTCGCAGCTTCAGCTTCAGTGACTTTCTGATCATATGCAGCCTGAAGCGCTTGATATGCTGTATAAATCTTCTCGAAGGTCTGAATCCTCCACTTATCATAATGTTCTTTAGTACGCACGTAGGCTCCTTGAACGTTAATTCCAAACGACGTGACATCATAAGCTGCTACACTCACAGGTATGGAACCGGTGATAAGTTTTATTTCATTTGGATTACCTACAGTTGAATTGTATATATCTTGCCCTTTACCTGGGTCCTTATTGAGAATGGGGTAGTGATCGTGTCCAACCTGGAGGGTAAGCTTCGGGTGGTATTTCCATACGGCGGTCACTGTTCCGCTGTAAGAATGCAATTTGTATCCTTCTGGAACAATGAGTTCCTTCGATGTCATGGACATGGACTTTCCAACCTCAATGTCTTTGGCGAGTGTAACGCCTGTAAAGGTCCATTCTGGCGGCGGAGGTGTAACTCCTGCAGCGTTGTATCGGCTCATATATTTGAGATAATCCGTTTCATTGATATCAGAAACCGTGAGAAGACCGCCTGATAGATTCAAAAAAGGCTCCGGAGGTTTCGCGTTCACCTTTACTGTATGGCGGTGGCTTTGAGCAGCCCGGAAGAACGCCGCAGGTTCGGGTACAATAAATTCAAGTAATAATCGCACACCGTAATTGAAAATCTGTGCGCGATACCGCTTATCTACCCAACGGTAGATACCGATTACATGCCCTTTGCCTTGGACATTGTTTACCCCGTGCGTATTGATTTCCTCTACCTCGTTTAATGTCTTCGTCGTTCTTTCGATTCGCGTCTTAATTTGCACCCTGCTCACAGAACGGTCCACAACTTCGCGAGCAAAGTTACTGCTGTTCTTCTGCGATTCTTGCTTGGACGTTGAATATGCCAAATCGCCTGTTGCGGTCGTGATAACCGGACCGAAGCTGGAAGTGACCGTAAGTCCCGCTTTGAGGCTCAAGTCCTCCTTGATGGTCTGCTCCACCTCTCGTTTGAGCTCAAAGCGATCGGTGGACTGAGTGTCCCTCTCGTTCTCTTTTGTCTCCTCTTCGGAGGTGAACAATGTGGTTTCTGTTCGGTCAAGTTTACGGTGCTTTCTCTCCTTCGATTCCCCTTTCAGCACATTCTCGATATGGGCTACCTCGCCCGGTACATACTGAAGCAGAGTCTGCTTAACCACCTTCAAATCGCCTATCCCAAGCGGGACAATGCGCCCGCTTACGTCCACGTCGGGTACGGAATTGGAATCTGCCGTCTGCATATCGATGAGCAGATTCTGGTTACCATCGGTTGCCGGGTGCCTACGTTCCTTCACATAGCTTTGAAATTCCGGATCATTGGCTAGTTCCCGGCTTTGCTCCTTCAGCTTGGAGAGGTGATCTTCCAACAAATTCGAGGCGGCGAAAATAGGTGTCTCCTCAGTCACGTGGAGCTTATCCAATATCCCCAATTGGACGCTGGTTAACTGATCTGAAAGTACAGAACGAAGGGAGGGCACACTACTTAGCGTAAAATGGCTACGGGAGAATTCCCCCAAGTTCTCTGTTTTCGTTTCCTTTACCGCCGGTGAGGTATCAGTAGGTGCTGTCCTCACAGCATCGAGAAGTCTTTCGGTTTCATGGAGTTCCGTTGCGAGCTCACGTAAACGGTCGCCGCGCATGAATGGATCATGATTTGAGTGTTCAGTCATTTTGGTATTAGACTTTTGCGTTATGAATTCAGAGAAAGCGGTATGAAAAGCATTGGGAATTGCGGGTCTGGCATGAAGAGCTCCGAGTATCGTATTAAGCTGTGGTTCTTCGTCCTCGTCAAAAAGTTTCACAAAGTGAATGGTACGAAGTGCTGCCATAGGTGTCTCTAGTCTTAGACCCGCATCAGGCCCTGTCGATTCGGCTATCAAAAGTGCATCCCAGGCTTTTTCAAGAAGCTCCTCTTCACGGCCGTCAAGAATCTTGGTAATGCCATGCTTAAGTAAAAGCTTCTTTACATCCGGCAATTTATCGGAGGTGTCTAATTGTTCATAATGCCGCAAGATCCCGCGGTACCCTTCCTCTAACTGTTTAAGATCAGAAAGATCCAATTGGTTCCATTCGCTGAGAGCCCCTTCCTGGGAGGAAAGATGACGTGCAATCCGAGTTAAACGAATCTCATCATCCGAGTTAGATACACGAGGATCCCTAATCACGGAATAACGAGTCTCCTTCTCGGTAACGCGTTGCCCGGGACGAATCGCGATAAACTTAAATAAATCGGTCGTTGCAGATTCAGCCATGAAGATACCTCCATCAATCAAATAGTAGTGAGCACTTTCATCTGTTTAGTATTATTTGTTAACCATTGCCATCCTATTCGCCATAAACAATCAGAAAAAGAATTCAAATCACGCTTGGCTGTGTTTAAATCGGCCCTGTTATTCGGATCTGATGCACTATATGAACATCTTGACTTTTAATAAGGTTCCAAGAAATTTATTTATAAGTAAATAAATTTTGTAGAGGAGTCCATATGGTAGTCCACGACAATCGCAAGGAACAAATCATCACGAAAGCTCTCGAACTTTTTTCTGAAAGGGGGTATTACAAAACGACAAACGAAATGGTGGCCAAAGAAGTAAGAGTCACGCAGCCCTTTGTTTATCATTTTTTTAAAAGTAAAGAAGAGATGTTTATCGCGGTTCTCGATAAAGCGTTCCAGCGTCTTCTAGCGGCCTTCTCTTCGGTTGAGGTGCCGGCACACTTAATCGTCGACAAGATGGGTCTTGCTTTCAACGATATTCTAAACAACAATCGCAAAGAAATCTTAATGGTTATGTAGTCCCAATTTATCGCGGAACCCGGGATCAGGGACAAAGTCAAAGATCTCTTCCATGTGATGCACCAGACCTTAACCGGAATCTTTAAACGGGCAGGTCTTCCCGATGCGGAAATCATCGCTACGCAATTTATCGGTATGGGACTGATGATCACAACCGCCGAGGTTCTGGGCATGCCGCAGCTGCGCCATGCGCCAATATAAACGGCATACCGAGTAATTCCGTTTTAATCATGAATAGGCAGCCATTGTGCAGTCTTATTTTTTGAAATGAAATTTATTTACCTATAAATAAATTTGAAGAGAGGGATCTACTAAGAATGAGAAGAAATTATTTTGCGGAGCTCGGCCGTTTGGCAGTCAAACGCCGGGGATGGTTTGTAAGTGTAACCCTCATCTTTCTGCTTTTTGCCAGTTTTTGGGGAACAAAAGCATTCGGCTCCCTTTCCGGCGGTGCAGGGTTTGAGGACCCAACGAGCGAATCCGGCAAGGCGGACCAACTGTTATTAGGGCCGCTCGGCCGCTATGCTGCCGATGTGGTTGCCATCTATGAAAGTGACCGTCTTACCGTTGTTGACCTTGAGTTCGCCCAAGGTGTAAGGCGTTCCAAGATCAAGGCCAATGAGGTAACAAGGCTGGAATCGTATTGGTCAACCGGCTCAGCCGACTTCGTGTCGTCCGACCGCCATTCCACCTATGTGACCATTCAGCTTCCCAGCAAAGATGATACAAGCCGGGTAACCGAGTTCAAACAAATTCAAGATCGTCTGCTTGCGGACAATCTGACTGTCCGCTTGGACAGCATCAACTCCCGTATGCCATGGATGGCTCTTACCGTTGCCTTGATTTCGTCTATCGTACTGTTTTTCGCCTTCAGGTCGATTCTTCTTCCACTGAAATCGATCCTGATGAATTTATTGTCGTTGTCGGCGTCGTTCGGCGCGATCAAACTGATTTTTCAAGATGGCTATTTATCGAATTTGCTCCATTTCGTACCCGCCAACGCAATCGACATCAACATGCCGGTCTTGATCCTAGCGATTACATTCGGCTTGTCGATGGATTACGAGGTATTCCTGTTATCCAGGGTGCGGTAAGAATGGGATCGGACGCATGACCCGGTGGAGTCCATCGCTGTTGGTGTTCTGCAGACGGCAAGAATCATCACCAGCGCAGCCTTGCTGCTTGTGATCGTGGTAAGCGGCTTCCTGACTTCCGACATAACCTTTATGAAAATGATCGGCGTCGGGATGATCATTGCCATCGTCGTCGATGCTACGATTGTTCGCGGATTGCTGGTGCCTGCGACGATGAGATTGCTTGGCCGTTGGGCTTGGTGGGCCCCTGCGCCGCTTTCGAGATTTTGGGTTGCAAAAGGGTTCCCGGTCACGAAGTCGCCGAAAGTAGAATGACGAGGAGCTTATAAGATGTTACAAAAAAAGCCTTTGCATACCGCAAAGGCCTATAATTTGTTTTCAAATAATATAGGGTCTATCCAACGTTAATACACCTTTTATCTTTGTTTATCCATTTTCCAGGCTTCTATTTTCAGTTATTCTACCATCAATTGGACGTCTTCTTCCTCATACCACGGATTGATATGGATTAACACTTCTTGTACATCGTCATGCTGCTCCATGATTGTTTGTTTTATTTTGCGCGATATATCATGCCCCTCTTGTACACTTAGATGCGCGGGGATCCCGACACGTATATCGATAATTACGTAAGTTCCATGCTCTCTTGCCCGGATACGATCAATACGCCGAACTTCCGGCACCGAAAAAACAAGTTTTTCGTAGTCCAGAAGCTTTTCTGGTGCTACCATTTTGTCCATTAGGATATCCACTGCATCCTTGCCCATGTGGTACGCGAGCCTGATGACAAAGTATGCAACTAAAATACCGGCCAGCGCGTCGCCATAACTAAGTATACCAATGCCATATTTCTCGCCGAGCAGCGCGGCTCCGATACCTGTAACGGCTGCAATCGATGCATACACATCGGCTAAATGATCATAAGCAGTCGCCAGCAAGCTTTTGCTATTTTCTTTTTTTCCATAATGCATACAGTAGAGATACAGCCATTGCTTCCAAATCAATGAAATAGCAGCGGCAATTAGCGCGATATAGCTTGCTTCCGAAGCAGGGTGTAAAAAGGACTCTATAGAATGATAAGCAATGAACAAAGCTGCAAATAACATGATGATCGCTACCATTGCGGAACCGATGATCTCTGCACGGCCGTGCCCGTATGGATGATCCGAGTCTTTAGGTTTCTTGGCAACCTGCGCAGAACCCAGTGCAGCTATTGTTGCGATAACATCCCCTGCATTATGTACGCCATCGGCTATTAAAACCTGGCTGTTAAATAAAAAGCCCACAATGATTTTGATACCCGTTAAAAATAAATTACTAATTAAACTGATCCAGATTGCTACAATATTTGCTGATCGACTCAGAGTAGTCATAACGAAGCCCCCCACTGTTATTCACCAAAACATGCCTTACCCGTTTGCTTCCAGCACTAGATTGTCCATATGCACAAAAAATTCCCTGCACCATATTTGTTGCTCCAAGGAAACAAAAAGTCCTAAACCGCGTAGGGTTTAGGACTTTGGAATTTATATGAAATTGAGTTAATGGATTCATTCATTTTAAGCACCACATTTCAATCTTTTTGACCATTGAATTACTTTAACATGGCTTGATAGTCATTGCAATGCTTGAATTCACACTTTTTGTCATGATTACTGTACCACATCGTCGTGATCCGTTCCCGTAATGACGTCGTACCACGCTTCAATTTCTTCCTGAAACTTGGTGGTTTTTTCAATGTAACGGGACAGAGTGTCGTTGCCGAGCGGCAGATGAACCGGGGGCTGTTCGGCATTTGCTAAACGGATGAAAGCCTGTGCGAGCTTGGCTGGATCGCCGGGCTGTTTTTTGTTCACTTGGGTGGCGAAGCTTCTCATTGCTCCCACCGTGTCCGCATAATCGTCAATGACATTCGACGTTCTGGTTAAGGATGACGTATCCAGAAAATTCGTTCTGAAGAAGCCCGGCTCGACAACGGAGGCATGAATCCCGAGCGGCGCGAGCTCCTGAGCCATCGCTTCCGTCAGTCCTTCAACAGCAAACTTCGTGGAGCCGTAAACTCCCCAGCCATAAAAGCCGCTGAGTCCGCCTACAGACGAAATGTTGATCACATGTCCCGATTGTTGAGCGCGCATAACCGGCAGGATGGCCCGGGTAACATTCAGAGTACCGAACACGTTGGTCTCGAATACACGCTTCACTTCTTCGCCCGTTGCCTCTTCCACCGCACTGAGAAGGCCGAAGCCGGCATTGTTGACCAAGACATCAATGCGCCCGAAGCGGTTAACTGCTTGGTCAGCGGCCACCTTGGCCTGAGCTTCATTGGTAACGTCGAGCTTGGTCACAAACAGATTCGAATATTGTTCCAGCAGGTCGGCCAATTCACCCGCATTGCTGCGAACAGTCGCAACTACCTTATCGCCATCCTCAAGAACCGCTTTTACAATTTCCAGCCCGAACCCTCTGGATGCTCCTGTAATGAACCATACTTTTGTTGTTGTCATGTGATTTCTCTTCCCTTCTTAAATTGTAGTGATTAGCTATGAATCAAGGATAACAAAGCTGATGCCTGCTTACTTTCCTATTTAGCCCACTGGATTTATCCATTTGGCTCAAAAACATACTTCCTGTAAAAAAAGCTCCCAGCCCGCTAAATTTGCAGACCGGAAGCTTCTTAAGTTAGCTTAACTTCTGTTTGGTTCAGTATTATACAGGCAGACGATAATAAGGCAAAGTGACCGACGGCCGAAAACCCAGCTTTTGCGCCAGATTATAAGACCCTTTATTTTCCAGTCGACAGGCCCATACCGGCTCCAGATTACGCTCCAGACAATAGTCGATTAGCGCAGAGCATACGGAGGTGGCATAACCTTTTCCACGGTGGGTATCTGCCGTCTCGATTCCAATCTCCAGCTGACTGGCTGTCAGGAAGGCTGAGAATGAGGAAGAAGCGACTTCTCCCTCCGACAACAGGGAATAACCTACGCCCTTCTCGGCAAAATGCTCGGCATCCCGCCAGAAGAAACGAGGAACTACCGATCCGCTTTGGGCATAAAACAACTCTTTCGTCAAATTGACTACTGGCTCTTTGTGCCTCGGAAAGTTCCGCTTCGCATCCAGATAGGCGTTACGGTCAAAGCTGAAGTTGACTCTGGTGTTTCTTTGAATCTTTTTGTTCTCCAGATTCTCGGGCGACAACCCACGATTCTCAAGACTGTCGTTATGGGAAGTCAGCATGGAATCAATGACCCCGCTCCATTCTCCGGCCGGATCGGCCTGCAGCCATTCCATCTGCTGCCTTGCTGCCGATTGATTCGTTATGTAATCATATAGTCCGTGAGTAAATGAATCATCTCCCGAATCACCGAACAGCAGTGACATTCTATAGGGATGAGCTACATAAAATGCACAGGGATTCTCCCGGGAATCTACATATACATGGCCTGGAATATGTTGCCTCAGCACCACTCCGGCAAACATTGTATTAATTTTCACTTGGTCAAGCAGCGGCAGCGCTTTGTAATAATCCTCGCGTGCGAGTTCAATCATCATTTGTCCCCCTCTTAATACGGCTAAGCGAATTAAACCTCCAGCGGAAAATAAATAGAAAATGCTTCCGGGTTAAGTAAAATTATAGAATATTTTAACACTTGGAGTCTGATACGTCGACACGAATCTGTATGTCTGAAGCTTACTTTGCTTTTTTCAATGTGTATCTATCCGTTGCGATCAGCTTGATGTCCGTTAATTTACTTAGCACGCTGCTTACCATCGATGCCATCAATTGTTGAACAAGCATAGCGAGAACAACGGGCAGCGCCGCGGCAGCCGGCAGGAACGTAGTCGCAATTACCGCTCCAGCGCTTATGTTTCGCATACCAACCGTATAAGTCAGGGAAATCGTGACCCCTGCTTCCTTTCTCCATCCCCATCTGCCTGTCGAATAGCCAAATAGGTAGGCGATGAGCGTCAAAAGAATCACTGTGGCAAGAATCCCGACAAGCTTCCATTCAAAATGAATGAAGAACGGGGCAACGAATGCCCCGTTCAGTGCAACGACTCCTCCGAGCGCGATCTTGGAAAAGGGAGCGAGCCGGGGCTTCCATGTCCGCTCCGCCTCTCCCCGGGTCACATGGTTGATGAACATGCCAAGCAGCGACGGAAACACGATCATCAGCAGGAGCTTCCATACCATGCCCAGCGCATTAATATGTACCTCCGAAGCGAACAGGAGAGACAGCATCCCCGGAACGACGAACGGAGCAAGGAGCGTATCCAGCAGGATGACCGCAATAGTCAAGGTTACGTCTCCGCCTTTGAGCGCTACCCAGAACAAGGTCGTAACTCCTGTCGGAATGGCGGTTCCGAGCACCAGGCCGGTAATCGTCTCAACATCCCCGCTAAAGAGCGCCATCCCAAGCAGCCATGCAATAAGCGGCATGACAAAATGCAGAAGAATCAGAGCGCATAACATCGGCGCCGGCCGCCGGAATACACGGACGAAATCTCTGGAGCTCGTCCCCAAACTACCCGCCAGGGTCATAAAGGCAAACAACCAGGTGGATAAATAACCATAGGGCTTTAACCAAACGGTGAACAGCATACCGGCAATCAGACTTGCGGGGGTAATCCATGGCATGATTCGGTCAAACATCCGGTTCACGGTGGTCAGCATAAGTTCGTTCCTATATTCATCATTCGTTTTCTCCTTCACCTTCCGGAATGAAATAACCGAATGAATGAATCGATCAGACAATGCGGATTCTCTTCTGTGGAACTCAATTGGGGAACAAACAGCGTCCCGATAAAGAATGGATGTCCTTGTAGTTCGACAATTCTTGGCCTTCCTTCTGTATCCGTGCCTACTATGCTTAATCCCGCTTCATGAATCGTTGCTTCCTATTCCGGGTTTAGACCGTAACTGCATCTGAATTGTTCGATTACAGTTTGTTTTTGATAAATGTTAGAAACCATTGAAGGGCTCTTGATATGGACTTCCCCTTTTTGACCGACTAGAGAACAAGTAAGTTTACTGATTACCAGCCTAGAAGCATCCGGGTTTCGTTCTTCATGATCAGCATCATCAATCCTTAATTTGTTTTTTGCATACTCGAGAATTATATTTTGGAATCCGCCGCAAGTCCCTATTAATGGAATGTCATGTTCACGGGCATAATTAATAATTTGTAATACTCCACTCACAGATTCAGGAACACCCGGGGCGATCCAGAAACCTTTATATATCGTTTTGATCGACTCTAGCTGTTCAGGAATAGATGCTGTTGGAATCCAGTCATACTCCATTGGTGATTTATTTTTCTTAATGGAATGGGTTAATGCTTCATTTGTGGCCTGCTGTGAAGGATAGTCCGGATTAAAATCGCCAACAATACCAATCTTCATTTGGATACCTCACCTCCGTCCGCATTAACGCGATAGTGTTCGTATGCGTTGATCGAGTTCTCGGCTTTGCGCCAGTCAAACTCATTCATCCAGTAGTCGATGAGTCCCTCAAGATAGTTCCGGCCAACACCGTAATACCAGTCATCATTACCGGCGCCTACAGGCCATCTAGTAGACTTTAGTCGGTGCTGAAGATCCGCAAGCACCTCATCCGACACGTAGATCGGACTGGTTTAATAAACCAGCCAAATCCGGCCGCTCTCATAGATCTGAATATCCTGAGACGAATGAAGGAAGTCCGATCCGCTCGCATATCCGGTCTCTTTCATCTTCCGCCTGCCCTCTTCCCAAATGGAGCGGTCATGGACAATGGTATAACAATATACGATTTGATCGTCGTCTTCGTCTTCTTGCGATCCCAGGTATACCAAATCTTCGCCAAACAGCGATTTCAGATATTCCCTGGCCTCCGCATGCGAATGAAACCTCGGAAGAGCCTCTTCGAACTGCCGGGACAGCATCTTTCGATTGCCGGAAAGGGTATAATAGCGGTCTAACTCCTCTTTATTGATCACATCATTCGCCTCCATTACCAAGTATGGTTTTTAACAAAATATCACTTGGCGCTGCGGCGCGCAATCCATGAGCGTAGAATGACGTTACAGCTCAATCACTTTTGTGGCAATATTGTTGCAAAATTCCCGGTCATGCTCCACAAAAAGGAGCGTTGGTGAATGCTCAAGCAGCAGCTCTTCAATTTGCATGCGGGAGATCACATCGATAAAATTCAGCGGTTCGTCCCAAATATGCAAATGAGCGTGTTCACAAAGACTTTTGGCAATGAGCACCTTCTTTTTTTGGCCGCCGCTGTATGCCGATATATCCTTTTCAAACTGATTTCTCGAAAAATCAAGCTTCCTTAAAATCGATTTAAACAGGCTTTCATCAATCCCATGGGTTCTGGCGTAATCCGATAAATTGCCGTATAAATGTGAGGTGTCCTGGGAGACGTAGGATATTTTAAGCTGGCTACCTTTTCTGAACGCGCCCGTATAGCTTAGTTCCTCACCGCAAATCAGCTTGAGTATGCTGGATTTCCCGGAGCCGTTCTTACCTGAAAGCGCGATTCGCTCACCCTGCTCAATCGTAAAACTAATATCCTGGCAGACCCGCTTCACGCCGTAGTATATCGATACCTTGTCAAGCTCGGCAAGCCGGCTTTTATGATAGACAAGCTGTGACATCTTCAGGCTGTCTGAGCTTTCCACATTTTTAAGAAGCTTGGACTTCTCCTCCAGCGCCGATTGCTGTCTGTGCTCCATCGTTTTGGAGCGTTTCATCATTTTGGCAGCCTTGTGGCCGATGTACCCTTTATCCACCTTGGAACCGGAATTTCTTGTGCCGTTTTTCGTTTTTTCAACCTCGTCGGACCAGCCGCCCGTTCGTTTAGACGAATCCGATAAGCGTTTAATATCTTTTCGCAGCTTGTCGTTCTCTGCCAGCTCGAAACGATCCTGTCTTTGTTTATTTTCCCACCAGTCCGAGAAATTGCCCTTATGAATTTCAATGCTGGTCTTGTTGATGGCAAGAATGTGGTCCACGCTGTTATCCAGGAACGACCGGTCGTGAGACACCAGAATAAATCCGCTTTTGCTGCTCAGATAATCACTGACAACCCTTCTTGCATCCATGTCCAGGTGATTCGTAGGTTCATCAATTAACAGAAAGCTGTGCTCCTTCAAAAATAATGCTGCCAGCAGCACCTTGGTCTGCTCTCCATTCGACAATGAATCAAAGGGCCGGTACAGCACATCCTCCGAAACGTTCAGCAATGAAAGCTCACGCTGTAATTTCCAGTGAAGATAGTCCGGAACAATCTCCTCAATGACATCAAAGGTAAGATTCTCCTTGTTCTCAACTTGGAACGGAAAATATTCAAAACGGACATTCGCCGAAATGGTTCCGCTGTACTCATATTTACCGAGCAGCAGGTTAAGAAAAGTGGTCTTCCCTCTCCCGTTTCTTCCCGTAAAGCCCAGTTTCCAATCGGTATCGATTTGAAAGTTTACGTTCTCGAATAGGTTATCGTAGCTGCCATCATAGGCAAACGTCAGGTTCGTAACATTAATTAATGGCATGGTATCATCCCCCTGTATCCAAAAATAGAAAAAGCTGCAAGAAAGTACCTTTCTCGCAGCTCAAATAGATACAGCAAATCCGGCCCGTTACGGGGTCAGGAAAAGGGATATCGTCCGAGCTGAAAAGGTCTGGTAACTTTCTTGCATAAATAAAGAATAAAAACACGCGAAAAGAGTTCGCTTGATTGTTTTCCATTCTTAAGCAAGAAAGTTATTACATTATCCTTTTCAGCTCCATTCATTAAATTAGGTGTATATTACCATATCCATTTTTTAATTTCAACATGGTGAATTTTACGAATAGGTTGAGCGGCGTGGTCGTCGTGCCTCGTAACCCGTTTCAGCTGCTCCGCTGCCGGGTTTCCAACTGCGCCCGATTACCCTTCTATTGGCAGATCTGGCCCCTTAAAATTTAATTGATAAAAGCAAGATCCAGCCACTTACCAAACTTGTAACCAGCACTCTTTATTACTCCACAATATTGAAAACCGAACTTCTCATGAAGCTTTATACTGATCTCATTTGCTGCATCAATTCCAGCGACTAATGTTGCGTATTCTCGTTTACTAGCAATGTTTAGGATCTCTTCTAATAGCTTTGTTGCAATGCCCTCATTTCTAAAATCCTTACTAACATAAACGGAATGTTCTATTGTATATTTATAAGCCGGCCATGCTCTAAATGGACCGAAAGTTGCAAATCCAGCAACATATCCATCTTTTTCGTACACTAACAATGGATATCCACCTTGCTTCTTAATATTAAACCATTCTTTTCTTTCATCAAGTGTATGAGCTGTATAGTCATACACAGCTGTAGTGTTCAATATGGCCTCATTATAAATATCTAAAATACCTGGTAAGTCTTTCTCGGTTGCTTCTTTAATCATTATTTTCATTCCTTTCACAAGAACTTTGTTTTCTTAATATTAACAACCATCTATAAAGTCATAAAATTGAACTTATTATTCATTTGTTTGAATTAAGGAACGGTACGGATATGACTTTTCAACAATTCCTATATTTAGTGGAGGTCTCCAAGCACAATTCAATTAGTAAAGCAGTATCTGAAATGTCTGCCTTCTTATGCTCTTGAACATACTCGTCATTGCCTTCCGATACAGCATGCCCGGTTGTCTAAATGGGAGGCTTAGAATTACGTGAGTCCTCTTTTTATGATTTTAACGGTCCCGGTTCACCAAATAATCCAGCAAATGCTTCAAATACGCGGTATTGCGGGGTACCTCTCTCAAAGCCTCAACTGCCAGGCAGTAATGCTCCCACATCTCTTTTCTGGCGCCATCGGTTCCTAGGACGGATACAAAGGTCGAACTGCTGTTTTGGGTATCCTGACGTGTGGGTTTGCCAAGTAAGAGCAGCATCCCCTTCCACATCAAGCAAATCGTCCTTAATCTGAAAGGCGATTTCGGGTAGAAGAAGTTGATGGGTTTTAAATCAATGCTCGGTCCTCGGTGTTTACTCGGGATCATCGACAATGATTTTGGCATAGCTCCTCCGGTGTCCCTGCACTCTCCGGATATGTGCCAATTAAGATAATTCCACTACCTTGCGAGCAGTGCAATGGAATTATAGTCTGCTTTAGTTTTTCCAAAACTTAGTCCACGTTAATACCGTTGGTGGCATATAATTTTTGAGCTCGTTATTGCTGTTAATAGAAATGACTTAAAAATATACAATTCACCCTTTGTATTGAAACATTTCACAAGTTCAACGCGTCAGTAGGGTATATTAAATTAAGAAAGGGGATTAAGCCGATAATGTGGAAGAGAGGGATTATCTATTTGACTATCGTCTTGTTGTTAATTACTGCTTGTAGTTCTAATGCTGTTGAAAAAGCTGTTTTTTCTCAAAGTGAAAAGATACAGGACAAAGTAATTGTTTCCAAATTACAGAAGGATAAAACGATACAGCAATACGAGTCCCAAACAATAAAGGATATAGTTGCTACATTCAATAATTCCTCTGATACTGAGATCTTTATCAAAGCATTTAAGGAATCAGAAATGATACCAGGCGTAGTTAATGTAAGTTCTCCGACTTATGAAATTACACTTCAAAAAGATGGTTCTGAAAGCTCATATTATTTATGGATTACTAATAATAATACGACCAGCAATGCAATGTATATGTACAAAGGCGATACTGATACTGCCTACAAAATAACAGTCGAATCCACAAATTCAATAAATGAATTGCTCGATGAATTTAAAGGATCAAAATAAAAGTCGTGTCTTTATGATCATAGCCCCGCCAAGTTGACAGTAAGAAAGAAGGATTATAAGCCGCGATCTGTTGCCGGTACTCTACCGGTGACAGGTCGTCGAGTTTTTTCTGAAACGTCGGGCAAATAGAAATCATGGCGGTCAATACATAAGCAAAATCCAAGAGGCGCCTCGGCTGTAAAATTCCGTTTAGCAAATACCCACTCTCTCATTAGCGTGTAATGGACTGGTACCAAACTTCTGTATCGAGCTTCCCCTGTAATCTTCGAAGCTTTTACCATCTTGACATTTACGTACCTAAGTCAGGATCAGGGTCTCTCTCTTGATTCCGAATTTTCTCATGATCATAGGATAGCTCCAGTTCTCCTCTAGACTTAGTCGAATCCCCTCTATCTAAACGTCTCGCTATATCGGGTTTATGTTTGTCCTTTCTTTGGTTTAGAAATAATCCCCTCAGGTCTTCAGAGTTGAATTCCTCTTACCATGAACTCTTTTTTCACTGTCTACCATAAGGGATAATACCATTATAAATTATATAGACACGTCTCCACTATTTTAAATCATATCTTTCTAATATCGATTTCCGGAATTCAACTTTAGGGTCTTGGTTTTTTGCTAAAGTGCTCAAAGGTTGAGATAAAGTGTCAAGTGAGAACTTTCCGAGATCCATATTGATTATGCTATATTGCCCTTGTGTATTTTTCTTAAGGAAAATGATACTTTTTTGATTTTGCTTTAGTTCTGTATAATCCTCGTAAGTTATTTTTTTCTTGCCCTCTACATTCTCAATATAAGAAATAGGTTCTATGATAGTTAAAGAGTCATCCACAGCCAATGTTGCGGCTTCAGGTGCTTTAATCACCTTGTTAATTTTTATTTCAGTAAGAGTGTAAAAGTCTTGTATATTGCCATCATCAAAAGTTGTAACGATATGTTGACGATCATCAAAGTCCTTTAAGGGAGTGCCTATTACGATAAGTTCCGCATCTGAATCTAAGGCATCTACCGTTCCGTATTCTACATAAGTGGCTTCCAACGAGATTTTAGGAATAGTTAACTCTGATGATCTAAATGCATGAGTAGATGTTAAAAAAAGAGTGACAAAAGCAACTAATATCCCTGCTGCCAATACAGTAATACCTAACTTAATTTTCCCAAAAGTCATTATGTTACCCCTTCCTCACACATCAATTGTTTTGCTTCTTAATTTCCCCACTTGGAAATTAAAGATTCCTTATCCCAAGTCTGAACACCAATGGACTGAATACCTTGTTTCATAACAGAACTTTGAGACGTTACTGGGTGAGCTTGAGATAACGTATGACCGACTTCATGAGTTGCATTTGAGATTCTTTCTGGTCCACTCATATAATAATCGTTCATCTGATTATCATAAATGGCTACAGTAGCGTATGCCCATGTGTCACTCACTCCTACCACCCCGCCAGATGAGTTATAAGGAGTCGTTACACCCAAGAGACCGGTAGTAGCCGTAGTACCAACATAATATTTGTCTGGATTCCCACTAGTAGAAGTAGTTTTACCGATGTTTACCGATCCGGATGCGGCATTCCAATCAGCACGTGCAGAATCATATGCACCAGAATAGCCATAAATAGCAACGGATGAATCATAATACGCATTAAAGTTGGCTGAACTTCTTCCTCCGGCAAAGATAGTTGCAAAAGATGTTGAACTATAAGCAATCACTATGATAGAGATTATTCCAATCATAAAAAAAATTTTTTTCTTAGGAGTTAATAATTGTTTCAAGGACAGCACCACCTTAATTAGATTTTAGATGTTTTTAAATACTGAAGTAACAGTAACAGACTCAATCTTCAATTTAATATCACACTTTTCTTTAGCTTTTTTATAGCTAACATCATGAAATACCAACAGATTATTTACTCTGAGTTCTTTCAAGATGTGGACTATTTCTTTAAGCATGTAAAACTCTTTGATCTATTTATTTTTATTTTTTCAAATGACCAATAAGGTAACATATGGAATATTAGGGATAGTATCTCACAAATAAATAGGTTTTTCTACTATAAATGATATATTTTACTATTAAATTACATACAAATTACAATAGACTGATATGTCCCCCCCGTTCTACGAAAATGAAGCAGATTGGACTTCCTACCTGCTAAGTTTTAGTCTTTAATAATTTAAGGACGGAAAGTTCTCCTGAGCCAGATTGGAACAAAGGTACTCTTTCAGATTTGAGTAGCTTTGAACATAATTCAGAAATGTTTTGCCGCTTGAGATATTGTCTTGTCAAGTGCTGCAAAAATAATAACTAATGTCCTAAAACAAAAAAGCCACGACAGCGTCCCTCAAAGATTCATGTTCTTGTCTTTAAATTCTTCATTTTTGGAAATTGTCCAGTAGTACATATTTTCTTAACCATATCAAATCTATAGGTTATGAGTGAATTGAGTTTGCCCGTTTGCATTTTAGAAATTGAGCTCCATCATTTCCTTTGTAACAAAAATAAAAAAGTGCTGGCAATTAGGCCAACACTTCATTTTCAAGCATTAAAATGCTTTCCTCTTCATTGCATTTCAGGTATGGAAAACCTTTTAACGGTCCCGGTTCACCAAATAATCCAGCAAATGCTTCAAAAACGCGGTATTCCGGGGCACCTCTCTCAAAGCTTCAACCGCCAGGCAATAATGCTCCCACATCTCTTTTCTGGCGCCACCCAGTCCAAGGACGGATACAAAGGTCGAACTGTTGTTTTGGGTATCCTGACGGGTAGGTTTGCCAAGTACGAGCAGATCTCCTTCTACATCAAGCAAATCATCCTTAATCTGAAAGGCAATGCCCGCATGATAGGCGAATGTCTTCAAAGCCTCGATTTCATCATCTTCCACTTGAGCAAGTATAGCAGGCATCACCAGCGAGGCTTCAAAGGCAGCGCCGGTTTTGTAAAAGCACAGCATGTTCAACTCTGCAAGCGACAATGCTTTGCCTTTGGATTGCAGATCCATCGCCTGTCCCCTGCAGATTTCTTCCGCCTTCCCCGCCGAATAATGCATCAAAGTAAGCACAGCCTTTGCATCGAACCGGTCAAGCGACGCTTGTTCTTTGATCGCCCTCTGGATCAGAAACAGGCCGGTTAATTCCGCTGTTGCGCTGTCATACACCTCATGCAGGGTTGAACGTCCTCGGCGGGTAGACGCATTATCCTGGGACGGCAGATCGTCGAAGATCAGGGATGCGGTATGCATGTATTCGAGTGATCTCAGCAGTGGTGCGATGGCCGAAGCATTCAGTCCATATTCGTTAACGCCCATAACCCAGGTCAAAATCGGCCGCAGCCGCTTCCCGTCCCCTTCGAGACTGTAATTCGCGGCATCGGCGAGCGTATCTTTCACCGGCTGAGTCTCGTTATTCTGCCCTATGGGCAGCAGACTGTTGATTTGATCGCGGACTGTCCTAACCGCAGCCTGAAAATCTTCCTTTTCCTGCTGATCTTTTTTCAAAAAGGCATTCATCTGGTCCCGCAGCAGCTTATCGAAGAAATCCACGTCCTCTGCCTTTCGGACCATCTTACCCACGAGATGATGAAATTCGGGATCGCCGGAAGCAAAAATGTCCATGATTTCGTTATACTTGTCATCGCCCAAGCGTTCTTTGCAGCGTTTCAGGCCATTGATGGCACGATCCAGAATCACCTCACGAGTCTTGGCGTCGGAGCGGTAGACGTTTTGGATCAGATGGCAGATGACCGTCCAGTATAATTCGTAAGGGTTGATCAAATCCGGGCGCTGGTTACGGTACTTTAAATAATACGTATAGGGCGTTACCGCGCCGCCCTCCATATCGTCGAACATATCCGCAAAGTCGTCGGCCAGCTGGTTGTAGATGCCATAGTAAAACGTGCGATGATCAAAGCCTTCATCCACTTCAGCATGGATTACGGAACGGACGATCAGCCGGGAGGATGCGGATTTTAAGATGACGGGGATATACAGCTCTTCATTGGTGTAATTGGCGCAGGACAGATCCTTATCGCGGTCGATATCCTGAGATTGAAAGAACACATACGACTGCTCAAAAAAGGTGCTCACCGTCTCCGGTCGCTGAAGGCCCTTAATAAATTCAAAAGCATCACGGAGCTCGGAATGGACGTATCGAATGAATTCCACATTTTCTCCAGTCCACCCGCCAAGCTCCGGCACGATCCCGGTGAGAAGCGCGGTTCGGATCATACGGGAATACCGTTCTTTCTCCCCAGCGGTCAAGAGCTGGGAATCGAGCAGATCGTCAATAAAAGGATAGGTCAGTCCGTAGGAATACCCTAGCCGGATGGCTTCATCCAGTCTCCTTGAACGTTCCCCAGGCGGCGTCTCCTCCCCCATCTCTTCAATCACATGCAGAACAACCCCTACAATGATCTTGATCAGTTTGCGCTGGGCTTGCTCGGCATTCAGCTCTTTCGGAATATGGACGGAGACGCTCTTAAGTTTGTCGATTACCCAAATGGCGGCGGTTTCGACGCCTTCCTTCTGGGCCCACCTATAAAAACCGGCCAAGCTCATAAACTCAGGCTGGTCTCCCTGGTTCGTTCTGCCCGAATGAAGCAAATGGGTTTTGATGCCGGTAACCATCTGCCGAATCCGATCCTTCGTGCCTGGAGAATCCAAGGCTTTGCCGAGATCTCTCATGTAAATATACGAAACGCTGCGATCCAGATAATCGTCCAGTTTGCCCGTATAATTTAGCCATCCTAGATATCGGTGATAATCCCGGGTGTCCGGTTTTTGCTTTCCCCGCGAAAAGTAAGACCACCAGGAACGATGACGAACATGGTTTCGTTTCCATACTTCAATATCTTTGGTCAGGACGGGGACATACGTCTTCTCCTTCACCTGCCGGTGTAGAGATGAAAAATAATGAGCGGCCTTCTGCTCAGCGAGCCGATACCTTGTATCAGAATAATTTGTAAATTCCTCATCTATACGATTCATTGCCATACGATTCATTACCTCTGCTTCTTTTTTAGTTAATCATGTTGTTACTTTATACGGGAAAGAAGCTTTTTGGTTACCAAACGTTTAGAAGGGATATAGCCTGACCAATCACAGCAACAGAAAAACCGCCGTTACCCGAAACCAATCGCTGCATTTCGGGGACGGCGGCTTTCTAAGCCAAATTCATTCTATTTTCCAAAAGTATGTTCAGTCCGTAAGCAAACTACTTCTCTAATGTAATGCGGAATACAGTGCCGGCATCGCCTGCAAATACAATCGTTCCATTTTCAGGCAAAACCACTTTATTATTGCGGCTGATTACGGTGTAGCTCACGCATTTTCCCTGAGCGTCATACACCGCATAAGCGCCTTTCGCCGGTGTTGCGACAGTCATCTTCTTACCGGCGGCGGAAGAGGGAACTCTGTACCATCTGGCGTTGCCATCGGCTTGCACAGTAACCGCTGAATGTTTCCCCGCAAATAGCGGCTTTATGATATCCTCACTGACATACAAGCTTCCAGCGGCTTCAAGGTACTCGATCCCGTCTTTTGTATAAAAACGGTATTCAGCCGTATCCCGGCTTCCGATCGCAGGAATTTGATGCTGGCTCACTGCCGTATTCGGACCAGTAATTTTTTTATCCATTAAATAGCCCTGCAGATCGTCAGCCCGGGTGATCTTAAGCGTCGGCATAATCATGTAAATGACCGAACTGAACTTCTCGCTTACTGGGTAATAGGTTTTGCCTTCCCGCTTCGCCCATGCCTCTGCTGTCTCTGTGGATATTGGGTTGGATTCGAGCTTCTCAGCTAAATAATGAGATAAGGCCAGTTGTCCCAAACCCGGAATGGCCGTATATTCTCTGACCCAGAGGTAGGTGCGTCCATTTTTTTCCGTTACAAAACGAGCCTTGGCACTGCCTTCCTGGTTAACAAAAGCCCCCTCCGATGTATACACAAACTTCTGCTCCGGATATCCAGGCATGCTCGGCACCGATATGGACAGAACCCCGTCCTTAATATCGATTTTAGCCAGTTGGTTGAGGGTACCATAATAGCCCGCGTACTTCATGACGTCGTTTGGCATATCGGCTTTAACCGGCGTGCCGAATGATTTCTCGGATTTGATGTCTTTGATCGCGCCCTTTTCTTTCATTGCCTGAAGAAGCAGCTCATTCGCCAGCAACTCGTTGAGCGAGCTGCTGCCGCCCGACGACAGCACTGCCGCAGCCATGTTCTGCTCGGGAAGGACAACAAAAGAAGCATGATACAAAATCGTATCTCCGCCTTTGCTTAAACCCTTTATTCCATAATCGTTAAACGGAAACAACCTTACGCTGTCCCAGCCAAGCCCAAAGTCAATCGAGTTGTCGGCATCTTGGGGCCATAGCCCTTTTTTGTATTCCTCCTGCTCCATTGCACGGACCGCCTCGTCCGAGAGAATACCGTCCTTCTGTCCCGTGAATATTTCTGAGAATTGTACCAGATCTTCTGCGGTGGAATAAATTCCGCCCGCTCCAATGGCGTTGACCGTTTCATTCGGCAGCTGCTTCTCAAAAGGCGGATAATAAAGAGCGGCGAGCTTGCCTGGTTCCAGTACGTCCTGCGGTGTCTTCGTATGTTTCATTTCTAGCGGTCCAGTAAAATATTGATGGATGAATGCGGTAAAATCTATGCCGCTAACTCTCTCAACAAGAATCTCGGCCAGTGTGAATCCATCATTGCAATACACGGAGAAGGCGCCCGGGTCCGCTTTTAAGCTCTGGGTAGACAGTTGTTCCAGCAGCGTATCGTGAACATAGGTGTCTGGATCATTGAACAGAAAAGAATTTCTTAGGCTGCTGCCTTGCAGGCCAGAGGAATGATTCAGCAGCATACGCGGGGTAATTTGCTTATATCGTTCATCCTTCATCTTGAAATCACTTATGTACTGCACCAAAGGGGTGTCTAAGTTGATCTTCCCTTCGTCTACCAATTTCATGACAGCGGCAGCCGTAAACATTTTGCTCGTCGATCCAATGCCATACAGGGTATCCTTGCTAAGCGGGATTTTCCCTGCCTTATCGTTTACCCCCGTCTGTCCCGACACCTTAATCTCGCCGTGATCAATCAATGCATACTGGACGCTGACCGTACCGTAATTTTTGGTTAACAAAGCCGCCTTTTCAGAAGCGAACTTCTCCAGTGCCTGATTCGTATCGACCACTTTGCTGCTGGACGCTATCGCCTCCGTTGGGACAAGCGGAGTCAGTGCAATTACGGCCGTTAGTAGCCAAACCAACCTTTTCTTCATGGAAGTACCTCCTTTATATAGAACAACATGATATAGTACGAACCAAGAGAGTAAAAGGTTCAATTGATTTCAAAAAAAGTATATTCCTTCCTATCGAAATAGAGGTGGAAGAAAAAAAAAGCATGCCTATTCCCCGGATTCGGGACATAGACATGCCTCTAGTGATGTGTTATACGGCTTTTAGGAAGAGCTCCAATTCATTGGCCACGACGAACAAGCTTGCACGGTCTTCAAATTCCTTGCGTGACTCCGGCATGGGAAGAAGCTTGTGATACTGTCTTATTTTGCATAAATCTTCATGGAGATCAGGACTCCATCCGGACTGGCGAAGACGTGCGCTCAGGGTAAACAGGAATTCTCCGATTCTCTCCCGCTGCTCCATTTGAACGGTAATCCGGGATAAGTATGGTATCATCCGGGTAAGCGCGTCGTACTGCTGTTCTCTCTTCTCAAAATAAGGCGAATACACTTCATCCTTGCCAAGAATATGGTTCTCGTTATAGAGCAGTACCAGCGATTTGGCCCTTTTAAACACATCCGAAAGCCGCTGCATGGCCTTGACATCACATGGCCTGTTCCCATCCCTCAAATAAGCGGCGATTTCCTGCAATTGAGCCTGAAACAGCAGCTCGACCTCATCCTTACAGCGATTCAGCTGCCGCTCGATGTTCGGCATATAGGCGTTGATGATCAGCGCCGTGCCGAGGCCTACCAGAATTACGAGAAACTCGTTGGCAAAAAACGCAAGAGACGCCTCCTTATGCATATAGACATGCATCACGATGACCGAGCTGCTGGCGATCCCCTCCTGAATCCGAAGCCGGACACATAGCGGGATAAAGAGCAGCATTAGAATCAGAAACGAATACGGATAATATCCAAAGATGAAGAAGACACCGCTCGCGAAGAACATGCTGATGAGACAAGCGAAAAACCGGCTTACCGCCGCTTGTATGGATTTACGGCGCGATTTCTGAATGCACAGAAGCGTAAGGATACCGGACGAAGAAAAATACTGCAGCTGCAATAGCTGGGACACCATGACGGAGAGGCTGACGCCAACTGCCGTTTTGAGTGTCCGCAGTCCGATTTTCACCCTAGGCAGCCTCCATTTTAACCGATGAATTCTGCTGTTTATATCCATCCTCTCCATTTCGCCGCATCGACCATTTTCTTCAACCCGACGATATAAGCGGCCAATCTCATATCGACCTTCTCTTTCCGGGAAGTCTCGTAAATCGAATAGAAAGAGGAAATCAGAATGTTTTGCAGCTTGTGGATGATTTCATTCTCCTCCCAATAGTACCCCTGATTGTTCTGTACCCACTCAAAATAGGATACAACGACTCCTCCCGCACTCGCCAAAACGTCCGGAACGATCAAAATCCCTCTTTCGGTCAACACTTTCGTGGCATGCGCCGTTGTCGGCCCATTCGCTGCCTCGATGACGATTTTTGCCTGGATATGGTCCGCGTTGGCTTCGGTAATCTGGTTCTCAATCGCGGCAGGAATTAAAATATCACATGGCTGAACCAATAATTCTTCATTGGTGATCCGGCTTTGGAATAAATGCGTAACCGTTCCAAAGGAGTCCCGTCTGTCCAGCAAATCGTCAATATCCAGTCCATCCGGATCGTACAAGGCTCCATAAGCATCGGAAATTCCGACGATTCTCGCCCCGGCATCATACAGAAATTTGGCCAGAAAGCTGCCTGCGTTTCCGAATCCCTGGATAATTACCCTGGAGTCTTCAACCGCGATTCCAAGAACTTTGCAAGCTTCCTTCAGAACGATGGTTACACCAAGTGCCGTCGATGATTCTCTTCCCTGCGATCCGCCGAGCACCAGAGGCTTGCCGGTAATGAAGCCGGGAGAGTCGAATTCACGAATCCGGCTGTATTCATCCATCATCCAGGCCATCACTTGAGAATTGGTGTAGACGTCAGGAGCCGGGATGTCTTTGGTCGGACCGACAATCTGGCTGACGGCCCGCACATATCCGCGGCTTAACAGCTCAAGCTCCCGGGGGGACATGGACCGCGGATCGCACCTTACACCGCCTTTGCCGCCTCCGTACGGCAGATTGGTGATGCCGCATTTCATGCTCATCCACATGGAGAGCGCCTTGACTTCCTCTTCCGTAACGTCAGGATGAAACCGGACGCCGCCTTTGGTCGGACCGACCGCATCATTATGCTGAGCGCGATACCCGGTAAACACTTTAATTTGCCCGTTATCCATTTTGACAGGAATGCGAACCGTTAATATTCGAAGGGGCTCCTTCAATAGATCGTAACAGGATTCATCGCAGCCCATGATTTGAAGGGCTTCCTGTATGACTTGCTGTGTTCTTTGAAGAACGCCTTCCTGGGGTTCCTTCGTTTTCTCAAGGATTTGTGGACTCATCACGGTTCTCCTTTACCTCCTTCAATTTAGGCGGCGTCTTGGGCAGTTTCTTTGGACTTCAAATACTTCTTCGCCTGCTCGGCGTCAAACTTGCCTTCCCATTTTGAAATAACCACGGTGGCCAGGCTGTTGCCCAGCACATTAACGACCGTCCGCGCCATATCCATAATCCGGTCGATTCCGGCAATAAAGGCCAGTCCTTCCGGGGGAATTCCCACAGAACCGAGTGTTGCAAGCAGAACAACAAACGAGACGCCAGGAACGCCCGCGATCCCTTTGGAGGTAACCATTAGTACGAGCATCAACGTAATTTGGGCGGTCAGGGACATGTCGATTCCGTACATTTGCGCAATGAACAGCGCCGCTAGAGCCTGATACAACGTAGACCCGTCCAGATTAAACGAATAGCCGGTGGGAACGACGAAAGAGGTAATCGCTTTGGGACATCCGAACTTTTCCATTTTCTCGATGATTTTGGGCATGACGGTCTCTGAGCTAGCGGTGGAATAGGCAAGAATCAGCTCATCCTTAAGCAGCTTGACGATGGTAAAAATGCTTGTCCCGCACAGTTTGGCGATGATTCCGAGCACCACGATGATGAAGAACGCCATGGATAGGTAGACAGCAAATACAAGCTTACCCAGCGGGATTAGAGAAGCGATCCCGAATTTCGATACGGTTACGCCGATTAACGCAAAGACGCCAAACGGAGCGAATTTCATAATTTGATTGGTGAGCTGGAACATCGCCTCCATGACCCCATGAAAAAACTGGAGCACCGGCTTGCCTTTATCTCCAATGGCAGCAACGCCAAGACCAAACATAACGGAGAAAAAGATGATGGCCAGCATATCCCCTCTCGCCAGAGCATCGACAATATTGCTTGGAACGATGTTGACAAAGGTGTCGGCAAAGCTGTGGCTGCTGACTGCTTCTGCGGAATTCATGTATTTATGAACATCGGTTTTGGCCAGATGAGACATATCCACCCCCGATCCCGGATGCAGCAGATTGGCTGCGGCCAGTCCGACGATGATGGCAACAGTCGTCACAATTTCAAAATAGAGGATCGTTTTTCCGCCCAATTTGCCGAGCTGCTTAACGCTCCCGGTTCCCGCCACGCCGACAATAAGCGAAGACACGACGATGGGAATGACGATCATTTTGATCAGCCGGATAAAGATATCGCCAACAGGCATTAGAAACTTTTCAATGGATGGATTCCCGTAAAACAATGCTCCTGCCGTAATCCCTAATGCAAGTCCGATCAGTATTTGCCAGGCCAGTCCTATTCTTTTCATTGAATCACTCCTTAAATCGTCAAGATGTTATCATAAGTCACATTAATGTTTACATCGTAAACCTGCATCTACTGAAATCTACAAAAATGGACAACAAAAAAATTAAATCATGTAATTTAAACTGACATGTTCTAAAATTGCATAAAAGCGGCCCATTTGATGCTACAATATGAACCATCCTATAAATATCATTTTTTCAGATTTGGAAGTGTTTCGTATTGAAAACCAATATCGCTGCGTTTGTCCTTATGCTGATTGTGGTTCCCCTGGCCGGGGAGCTAAAATTCTTTCCTTTTCATGATGAATTTCGGGTAAGCCTGGGGATTCCCATATTTTTCTTTTTCCTGTTATGGATTCAAAGAATCCCTCCTGCCTTATCCGGATTCCTGGTCGGTATAGTCGTTGTCGCCTTCCGCGTCATTTTGGACTCTTTGATTCCGGGGGATGTTTCCTTCGAAACGCTGTATCTGAAGCATTTTCCGGCATTCTTTTATTACCTGGCGTATGCGGCATTATTCCAGCTCCTTCGGTTAAACCAGGTTCCTTACCGGCCGGTACGGGTCGGGGTTCTAAGCATCTTTACCGAAATCTTTGCCAATCTGGTTGAGTTCGCCGTTCGGCACACTAATGAAATGGGCCAGATCAATTTAGCGGTATTGGGCAAGCTGCTGGTCATCGCGGTCATTCGCAGTTTTTTTGTGCTCGGCTTCTTCAATCTCATTCAGTTGCGCCAGTCCGTCTTGGGCGAAGAGCAGCAGCGCAAAGAAAAGGAACGTATTCTACTGCTTGTGTCGAATTTATATGAAGAATCGGTTCAATTGAAAAAAACGCTGCAATTCGCGGAAGATATTACGAGAGATGGCTACGAATTGTACCGTCAACTGCAGCAAGTTCATTCTCTGGATGAGTTGGACCCTTTAGCGCGGAAAGCGCTCAGTATTTCAGGACAGGTCCATGAAATCAAAAAAGACAATCAGCGAATCTACGCCGGACTTTCCAAGCTGATCGCAGACGAAGGAACGGCGGACTATATGGATCTTGCGGATATCACGCGGCTCATTGTCCGGACGAATGATAAATACGCAGAATCTTTAGGCAAAACGATTCAATTCAGCATCCGGCTGAACAATACGTTTCCTCCCCTGCACGTGTACACCCTGTTATCTTTAATGAACAATCTGACGGCAAATGCGGTGGAGGCCATTCCCAAGGAAGGGGCCATTGCCATTTCGGCCCGCCGTACAGACGATAAGATTGAAATTCAGGTCCGCGATAACGGGCCGGGCATTCCAGATAAGAAAAAAAAGCGGGTCTTTACACCGGGATACACGTCAAAGTATGATATTTCGGGAAAACCCTCTACTGGAATAGGACTGTACTATATCCGGGAGGTCGTCACGGAGCTTCAGGGGGAGATTGAATTGCAGGATGACCCGGAAACCGGAGAAACGGTATTTACTCTGCTGTTTCCGATCGATCCGTTAACCCAGAAAGGATGACAGCATGCGTTTTTTTATCGTAGATGACGATGAGGGAGTTCGCTCCATGTTGGCTGATATCATTGAAGACTACGGCCTGGGAGAAGTTGTCGGCGAACTCGCAGACGGCTCGAATCTAAGTCATGATCTGCTTGAGCTGAAGAAAGTCGATGTTCTGATGATTGATTTATTGATGCCGATTCGGGACGGCATTCAGACGATTCGGGCAATAGGCCAGGACTTCAACGGCAAAATTATTATGATCTCGCAAATTGAATCGAAGGATATGATTGGCGAGGCTTACTCGCTGGGGGTGGAGTACTATATCACCAAACCGATTAACCG
Organism: Paenibacillus apii; assembly: GCF_011043685.1. NCBI lineage: Bacteria > Bacillati > Bacillota > Bacilli > Caryophanales > Paenibacillaceae > Paenibacillus > Paenibacillus apii. Next base: position 229,489 of record NZ_JAAKGU010000008.1, read on the forward strand.
TCTTGAGATTCTGGAGGTCATTCGAAAAGTAATGGACCATCTGCGGCTGCAAAAGTCGATGAGCGACATTCAGAGAACAATTCAAGGCTTGCAGATCGTAAGCTCTGCGAAGAACCAGCAGCCAGCGGATGCCGAGAACAAGATCGTGACGTCCGGCCATTTTATGCTGTCTGAACTGGGAATGATCGGGGAAGCGGGAAGCAAAGACGTATTAGAGATGCTGGAGGTTCTGTATCAGCTGGATTTGGAAAGCGGCGAGTCTTCCTTTACGTTCCCTTCACTTAAAGATATTTTTAGAAGCATCGCCGCAAAAAGACTTGGCCACCGGACGTCCTCCGCTGAGCTGAACAAGGAAATCAAAGCCTCGGAGCAGCGGGTGCGCCGGGCCATTTTTCAGACGCTGACCCATGTGGCCTCCCTCGGCTTAACCGATTACTCACATCCAAAATTCGAGAATTATGCTTCAAAATTTTTCGATTTCACCGAAATCCGTAAACGGATGCTGGAACTGCAAAATGAAGTGGAACCTTCCCAATCCCAGGTGCGGATCAACACGAAAAAATTTATCCAGGTGCTCTATGTGGAAACGAAACGGTCGATGAGTTAATTAAACTTCCACCCTCCTCTATTAGGCCATGTACGACCGTGAAACTGAAAATTCTTATCTTTTTAAAAAAATCCGCGCTCAGCGCGGATTTTTTTGGTTTACGGCGTTACTCTTCTATTCAAATAATTCCGCCATTTTCCAGCCGATGGTCTGCGTGTGGGCTGGTTTGGACGGATCGGTCCACAGCTTAGAAGCCGTCTCGTCAATAGCGGACAATCCCTTGGAGAGATCCGCGCCAACCGCTTGCAGTCCGTCGTTGATCAAACCGCCTGCACCGTAGCCTGCGGAGAAGGCCATACCGACAGGTCCGGCAAATCCGGCCAGACCGGCCACGGTATCGGCGCTCTTATGGAATCGCTCGCTGCCCGTTTGGGCTGTAGTGGCTGCGTAGGCGTCGCCGGCAACAAATGCCGCAGCGACGACAGGCATCACTTTGCCTGCTTTTGAAGCGACTTTTGCCAGCGGTTCGAGCGCCTCGGCACCTTTTTTAAGCACGCTGCCCGTCTTGGCTGCAAGCCCCGCCACGGGCTTCAAAGCGTCGGCCCCTTTCTCAACCGCTGATCCCAATTTTGAGGCCAGACCTTTATTTTGCATCAATTTCTTATACATGTCGGCAAATTTGGCCTCCAGCTCATGCAAACGGAAATGACCGGTGCCTTTAACTCCCGCCTGGCCCGTCGTCATAATCAATCCGCTTGCATCCAGCGCATCATGAGGCATTTCCGCCAAGCCTCCTCCGAAATGGTGAACCTGCACGCCGTCCATCGCAATACCGGCTTCCTTCGCCAGCTTCCCGAAGACCGTTCGAACCTTTGAGTAGGTTTCCCGCGCGTAATTTATCGCTGTTCCCTGCTGCCGGTTAGAGCCCATGCCTTTCGTATTTTTCAAATGCTCCACTTTGTCGCGGAACAGCTTCATCAGTTCGTTCGGGGCCTTTCCCTGAAACTCCTTTCCTAATACCTCGTTGACAGCCTTGCTCCATAAATCCCCCATCTTCTGATTGATGGGATCGCCCAGAAACCCGATGTTCACATTTGGCGGCTTCAGCTCGTTGGTTCCGTTCGGATCGATCAGCTTGACCGGATTGGAGGATACGTATCGGTACAAATTGGACCCGTCAATCAACAGCTTCGGGTCGCAACTGATCCAGCGCGCCAGCCAGGCGGCATAATATCTTGAACCGTGGTATTGCAGCCCGCTTTCTTCGTCCCGTTCTTTTCCGGTATACCGATACCGCTTGGGCGCCTCGTTCTGATTTCGGACCGACTGAAAGGATGTGCTTCCGTAGGGCGTAAACTCTTCATAGGTGATGATCTGCCCCGTATGATCCAGCTCCAGATGGGCGGAGCCGAGATGATTCCCGATTTGATAACGGATAAGCCGGGCGGGTAGATCCTCCGCACCTTCCGTTCGCGTTTCGACCAAGGCCATTCGCTGTTTACCGTCCATGATATGCAGAGATTCCCGCTCAAACTCGATCGTGTCCCCATCCCCCGCGAATTCACGGTAAATTTCAAAAGGACCCAGGTAAATGCGCTCCTTCCACCGGGTTGGCTGCACTCCGGGAGCGGCATACCGTTCCGTTACCTTCCGCACCCGCTGACCGCCGGCATCGTACGTATACCACGTGATTTCCGGCGTGGCGCCGCTATCTGCAGATACCGCCTGCCTTGATGTCGCCCGAAGCTGATCCAGCTCGTTCCACTGCATGAAGGGCAAATGGGGCATAGAGGTCATATTTCCGCGCATTCCAGCTGAGCCTTCGTACTTGTAAAGCTCCGCCGATGCACTGGTAGCCGTGCTGCTCAGCCGATTGCTTACCTTGTCTTCCTGCAGGAGACTCTGCTCCTGATAGCCAAAGCTCCGGGTCCATCCCGGGTGCGCCGGATCACTGCCGCGATGCTGCATGCTGAGCAGATTGCCGACAGCATCGTACACATACCGTTCGATAAAGGTCCCCATCGCGTTTCCATCGGAAGGATGGGCAAGCCGGGAATGGAATTCGCTCAAGGCATCGGGAGCGGTCGGACCGGCAGACGATCCTCCAATCTGCCCGAGATGTTCTCTCCCCGCCGCTTCAACCAACCGGTTTAGAGCGTCATACGTGTAACGGGATGAAGGCTCCACCCTCCGGTTAAGGAAAAAGACGGCTTGCTGCGCATCGTCCCGTATGGACATGATATTGCCGGCAGGATCGTAGGTGTAATGCAGATGCTGCAATTCACAGCCTGGCCAATCCGGCCGGGGCGGCTGCGGACAGTCCCCGGGAAAAATGAGTTTATCCCGAATCGTACGCATCCCGATGAGACGAAACGTGAACGGATCATATTCGAGCAGAGACTGTACTCCGTTACCGTAGGAGATATGGGTGCGCTGACCTTTTGCATTGTAATCAATGTTGGCTACAAAGGGGGTCCAGGTGCTTTCCCCGTCCTGCTCCTCCCCGCGCAAATTCGCTTCAACAGCGTTTAACAGATTGGCTTCATTATATGACGGGCGGATGATGCTGGAATCGGGAGCCGTGATCTGGATCGCCCGGTTCAGTGCGTCGTAACGGGTGCGAGTCTCGTAACTTTCCGCCTCCAGCAAAACGTCTAAAGCCCAGTTCAGCGTCGTTTTATATTCGGCGGCAAGCTCCCGCCTGCTGCGGAGCAGATTCCCTTTAAAGTCGTATTCGTCGTTTCGGAGCAGCCCGGCTTGATCGTAAGACAGGATTTTTTTTCCGCGCTGGTTGAATCGTTCCGGTTCCGGCATGGACTCGCCGTACACGATGCGGCCTGTCATAACCGTAGGACTGTCGCCTACGCTATGATAAGTTTCGATCGCGCGGCCCAGCACGTCGTAAACCGTCCGGCTTTGTACGCTGCCGCTGCTCCATGTGCGGACCGGTCTTTTTCCTACGTCATATAGGGTCCACCGCTCTCCTGCCTCCATGCTCGATTCGGATATTGTGGTGCCGAGCATATCATAGGCGCTGTGCATGACGGTTCGCCCTGCGGCATCGATTACTTCCCGGATATTCCCTTCAATATCGTATACTGTGCGGCTTTCGAAAAACTCCTCGTCCGACGGCGCGTCTGGAGGTGAATCGCTTCGTTTGCACCGGTTGTGCTCCACAGTAAGGAATGTGCGCCCCAGGGAATCAAAATAACGCGCCCCCGGCGTATTCGCATGCACGCTTGCTTTGACAGCCGCTTCCTGTTCATCGGGTCCAAGCAGTCCCTCTGCCCGCTGGCCGTACCAGGTAGGCAGGTACTCCGTCTCCGGCAATCGCCTGAAGTAATCCCCGGCATCCGAATCATTCGCGGGGTCCAGCAGCAGCGTGTCGCTTCCATCCCACGAGGTCTGCTTCCACGGACTGTAGACTTCCTTCTTCCACGTCCTGTCCGGATACAGCACGGCTGCGACACGGCCTGCCGGGTCGTAGAAATTCACGGGACTTACTCCGATTCGGACATCGCGATCAAAGCTGGGGGTGTCCGTAAAGAAAGGCTCAAATTGCCGAACAGGCTTTCCTTTATTGTTGTACACCGTCCACCCAGAGCCCACCCAGCGGGGAAACACCTCTTCCGCACTCAGCACAGGCTGGCCGCCTGCCGTCAGGATGTGTCCCGACGCCGGATCTCTTAACGGGACCTGACCGGGCTCCGCCTGAATTTTCTTTTGAATCTCACGGCCAAAGCCGTCCGAATATAGAAAGCTGTAATGCAGGGCCGTTTGCTCACCCGCAGCCAAATCGGAATCATGGGTCACCCGCGACAGGGTATATACGACAGGCGGCTCCGGAACGGACTGATCCATGGTCCGCATATAAGCGAACCAATCATAGATGATGCGGCTTGTTGCTCTTTGGAGCACGGCATGGGGAGCTGCAAGCGGCGACTTCAACTGCCTGAGCGCCTCTGCTTGCGTTAACTCCGCCGCAAAGCCTTCGAGGGTATCCCCCTGACTTGGCAGATCTTCCGGCTTGCCCATTACGGCAGATCCTGTGACCATGCCGAGCGCATCATATACGACAGCCGAGCAGTTGCGGTTCGGGTCCATGACCAGCGCAGGCTTCAGCACGCGGTAATCGTGACCGGATGGAACCGGCTCCATGGCCGGGTCCGTAGGCCTTAGCCCAACGGTCATGCGGCTGCCGAGCGGATCGCAGGTTTCCGTGACCAGCAAATCGTAGCGGTCATAGCTTATGATGGTCTCTGCGCTCCGCCCCTCCCGGTGGAGGGGGTCTCTAAAGCGCTCAGGAAGGAAGAAATGCGCTGAAGCATAGGCCAGCTCCTCCTCCGGAGCATCGGACGACGAGGGCGAATAATAGACTTGCTCTGACGGAATCCAGAAGCCGGACTCTTCCTCGAGCCGGACATAGCGTCCCTCGTCCAAAAGCATAGCTTCCTCGGCCCACCTGCCGTAAACAGCTTCCAGCAATCCGGGGGTGAAAGCGAGCCGATAGCTGCCGTAAGGCAGCGCCAGGGCCTCAAGCTGCCCGGCAGGAAGAGGGCCCGTCAAGTCATCGCGGCGATACAGCGTCTTCACATGCTCGATCATGCGCAAGGTTAGCGTGTCTGGTGAAGACCCGCTGCCCACCTCATAGTCGATCGGGACGGCACCAGCCCATGCCAACTCCAGATCGGCAAGTTGAAACCGGAGCTGGCCGCTCCGCAGCTGCAATCCAGTCAGCTCGTAGCTGCGAATTTCACTTGGGAGCGGGGCACGATAATCATCTGCAGCGGTGACGGGAGTAGTGTACAGGTTATCTGTTAGCACCACTGTTATCCTGCTCTGCTCGATTTGATCCCGTGGCGCAAGCTCCGGGTCCGGCTGCCTGCGGCCGTAGCTTACGACAGCGAGCTTCGTTTCGTTCCCGTAGTCATCTGTTTCCATGACGATGGAATGAAGCGTTCGCGGATCTTGCGGATTCCGCTCATAGTTGAAGCTGATTTGTTCCCGGGAATGCGTAACAAATATCGCAGATTGCTCCCCCTGCCGGGCTTGCAGCAGCTTAACTGTATAATTATGCTCCGTCACGGTATAAGGATGGCTCTCCTTATCAGTGCCGTCCAAAGCATACACTTCCTGCCTCAGCAGCATGCCTTTAAGCGCCCGGCAGGCCTCCCGCTCCTCTTCCGGCGATAATCCTTCCGGCAAAACGAATTCTTCCAGAAGGAGCTGCCTCGCCCCGGCCTCCGTCATTTCCGGTTCGCGGTAATACTCGTGTTCGGCGAAGTAGGCGCTCAGGCGGTAACGGTCCAGATAGGCGCCGGTATGATACCAGGAACGGGTCAGGACCGGGGGAACATGGGAATCATATGACTCGTTCGTTCCTTCGGGAAAGAAATCCGCATTCCCTCCCGAGCTGCCGTAGGCTTCCGAGTCCCACTGCTCCACCATCCCGAAGCCACGGAATTCCCGCTCGTATCCGTCAAAGTAACCGTGGCGGTACGCATACCTTGTGGCAAAACGATTACCGCTGATCCGGTCGAATGTCTCGACTTTTTCGACGACATGAACAGGAAAAGGCAGCTTCGTCACCCACGGATTGCCTTCCTGCTGGGCAGCGAGATAAAACTTCGTAGATGAAGCGTAATGAATCCGGGTTTCAGCCCCGAGGTTGTTCGCTGTCCGAACGAGTAACTGCGGCTTCTGCCCGCCGGTCAAGTCAATATAACAGATCGGTCTGCCCATGGAATTCTCTAATGAGGATGACCAGACCAGGCAGGAGGTGCCATTCCCAAGCAGGTCGATAACGGAAACCGAAGCATGGCTGTGCACTGAAGGCAGCCCGGTAATGGCTCTTGGCCCGCTCCACCTGTTGCCGGACTGATTGTAATAGACGTGGATATCATTCTGGCCCAGGTACAGGATATCGGTTAATCCCGAACCGTCGATATCCGCGAGACGAAGACGGTCTGGACGGAAAGCGTCAGGGTGATCGAACCATGGGCAATCGGCCATCGTAATTTTCGCGCCAAAACGCCCGTAGCCCAAATTGGGCCAATAGCAGATCTCGCCGTTTCGGATGCGTACAAGATCGGCGAGTCCGTCTCCGCTCATATCCGCAAGGAAGACGGATTTCGCGCCGTCCGCAGTCACGAGACGAGGATCGCTGTCCTGAACCGAATCGGGATAGACCTGCTTGGCTGCGCCAAACCCTTTCTTGGCGAGGGAAGGAGACCAGGTGAATACGTCTTCGCCCATCACAAGAAGGTCGGCATGCCCGTCGCCGTCCAGATCGACGAAATGCAGGTTCGGGTCATCCCAGCGGATGTTAGGCAGCTGGAGAAAAGGCTGGAACCGGCTCCACTCCCCCGACTCCGCACGTTCGTGATAGCCGGGAGTCGGCCCGGAGAAAGCAACGGCCTCCAGACGGCCGTTGCCATCCAGATCCAGCAGTTGAAGCCTGCCCCCGGCAAGCTCTCCAAAGGCAGGCTTGGAGGCCACTTTCATCAGGGAGCCGAACTGTCCTTCCCCCTCATTCGGTTTGTAGAACCAGCCTCCCGCTTGCTCGGTTAAAATGCCCGAAACTCCCTCACCCTCCAAATCCACCCATTGATAGGCACCGCTTAAACCGGCTGGAAGGTTCTCCAGACTGCTCTCCGGAAGCTCCCGCAATTCGTCTTGAATGACTGCCCGGCTGTACTCCAATTCAATCGGAGGCAGAGATTTGCACAGATACGTATAACGTCCGAAGATTGTTTCCCGTTCTCCCACTCCCTCCTCGCGAATATACCCGGATTGGGTTACCGTGCACAGGATGGAGCCGAAGCGGGTGCTTCCCGGATGCGAAAGCTCTTCTTCCGGTGATAGGGGCGAGCCTGTTGCGGATGCAGATAGGTCATTGTATTCGAAGGTTGTGGAACGGACCAGGCTAGGCTCCGGTCCGAGCTCCTCGAAGCGGTGAAATATCAAGATCCGGCGGCATCTCCGGTACGTGCGGATCTCAAATCCCGCCCGGTAGGAGGAGGTCACATCCGGCCTGACGGACCATGCCCGCTCCGGCGTCACAGAAGCAACAACCATCCGTTCTTCCCCAAGCCCGGGAGACGCAGGTCCAATCTCTTCAACATGGCCTTCGTCATAGTCGAAGACAACCTCAAACAACCAATCCGTCTTGGACAAATCCGGTTCTATAAGCCGCGAAGTCCGGTTTCCATACTTCACACGCTTCAGGTACCTGGCTGTTCCCCGCTCCCGGTTCCGCTCGCTGACTAACGTCAAATCCACGTTCCGGCTGTCTTCTTCCGCATACTCGTAAACCATCGCATTACCCTTGGAATCATAGCTTTCGCAGATGAGCCAGGAGTAAATGCGGTCTTCCGTTCCGGGCTCGGTAATCCGGCTGGTTGGTGTCTGCCCGTAAATCGCTGTAATGTTCTCCCGGCTGATCGTCCGCCAATGCACCTGACCGTTGGACAAGCGGGTCCACCGTTCGATCCGGCTGAACAATCCCTCTGTACGCGGCCGATAATACCGGATGCGATAATCGCCGTCCGTGGCGGCCGCTCCTTCCGGCGGCTCCTTTAGCGGAACAAGATCCTCCGCGCCGGACAGCAGAAACACATCCGAGTCTTCCGCATCGTTATATTGGGGCAGGCCTTTATCGGTCTTACGTGTAATGGATGGCAAATTCAGCTGCCAACCCAGCCCAAAAATACCGTTTCCCGATCCGGAGCTGTAAGAAAGCTTCAGGTCCGGTTCAAAGCCGGCTCTTCCGGGGCTGGTGTAGACCGGGATACTGAAGGAGGCTGTACCAGTTGCTGGCTGCACAGAGAACTTTTCGCCGATTCCCCGCATGGCTCCTCCGCCTTTTGGCATGGATATGGCAGGCGGCTTCAGGTCTCCTCCGGGTGGCTTCGGGGCGGATGAAGCTGGCGCGCTTCCTGGCGTGGCTGACAATCCAGACATGCAATCTCTCCTCTCTTATGAAACATGCGAAGCGGTCCTTTAAGGGCCGCCTCGCATGTCTAATGGCTTCTGCAAGCAGTTATTTGGCGTTGTAATGAATGACAAGCCACAGATCTTCGATCATCTGGCTGTTGATCCGTTCATGGGTCACGCTGCCATCGGTAACTCTGACCCGGTAAGGCTCAGCCAGCCCGGCAATGTTCTCTTCCGCCGCGGCAATGGTCCACTCGCCTAGACCGGAAGCCGTTCCTTCCACTCTGCCGTGCGGAACACCGCCGAACGCCGGATCGCTTAACAGCTCGGCTGATAGCATATCCGTCCGGCCCGGCGCATACAGCCCAAGCCGCAGCGGACTGCCATCTCCGTATGAACGCGCATCATTCTTCCACTTCACGAACAGCTCCACATCCGAGATCTCAACCGTCTTCCCTCTTTGCCGGTATGGAAGCATTTGATCGGCAAGCCCGATCTCCAAGCGTTGGCCGTCCTGCGCTTCCGCCGGGTGCACAAAGCGGTGCCATTCCGCCGGGAACTGGGTCCGGCAGGAAAACAGCAGCACGCGGTTATCCTGCAAGACAGCCTCGACCACTTCATTCAATACGGCCGTCTTCAGCCCTTCCCCGCCTTCTCTTGCCGTGTATCTGAGATGAATGACCACATCGGCAACCGTGTCGGTGTCAAAGCTGTTGCATGCCTTCGGCAGCACCAGCTTCCAGCGGCTGACCGCTCCGGCGCCTTCAAACGGGAGATACCGCTCATCCCGGAGATTCGTTTCAAACATGCCGCTGTCATTCTGGGCGCTGCTCGTTGTAATGGCTTGATTGATCCCGTACTGATCCAGGAAACGTCCATCCTCGGCCGATTGCCGTTCATATTTCCCGCCTAGCAGTTGGGCGCTCTTGCGGATGGAGCTTTGCAGCAGGGTCAACGTACAGTTGACGCTGGTGTATGGACCGGTCACGCAAGGAATGGACAAGCCGACGGACTTGATTCTTCTCATGAAGTGACCGGGATAATCCATATCGAGAAGCCGTTCCGGCAGCTCGATCAGACATTCGCCGGTCTCTTTCAGCCGGGCCAAAGCGAGCGGATCAAGCAGGGCAACCGATACATGCTTCGTTATCTCATATTCGCGCTTGTTCAGCTCCAGGTAGGCCATGCTGAGACGCTTCAAATCGCCCATCAGCCGTTCGCCCGCCAGGAGGCCTTTTTTCATGCTGTCCCAGTGGCCGAACTTGATATAGGTTTTATCCGTGCCGAGCTCGAATTGGAACGCCCGTTCCGCGCGCTTCGCCGTATCGTAGGCAAACTGGTAGCTCTGGAAAAACAACGCGGAGGTCTGGGCAACCATCCAGTCATACAGCTCCGAATTGGTAAATTTACTCTGCATCGCCTTATGGACTTCCATCGTATTGCGCACTTGAAGCTCTTGATTCTTAAGCTCCTTCTCCGTAATGGACAACCGGATTTCCGCTGCGAGAATCTGCTTTTCCAGCTGCTTAAGCTCCATATTGGCCATCTGGGCCTGATGCTTCCATTCCATATTGCGGCGTTCGTACCCGGCTAGGGTTCCGCTGCGTCCCGCTTTATAGTTGTCCTGATTGGATAAATGATTCAGGTAACGGGCGTAAGCTTGCAGACCGGTTGAAATGTTGGTTCCTCCGAGCTGTGCCGTCAGGACAGGACTCGCGACGCCGGATGTTCCGATGGTGACGTTCGGGATCTGGGAAGCGAGCTGTGCGGCGATTTCATAATGCATGATTTGCTCGGACCGCTTGTTGGCCTCTTCGAGCTTCTGCAATTGCTCATCTTCCTCTTGGATGGTGTAGGGCTGCTCCTTATAATACAGCTCCCTCTCTATCACCATCTCCCGCTGGCGGTACAGCGCTTCAAGCGACTCCCGGCTCTCCGCCGCCTGCTTCCGTTTGATATCGATGACCGCTTGATGCAGGGAAACCTCATGGCTTGAACGGAGAATCGACAGCTTCTCCGAGTCCCGCTTCTCGAGAGCAGTCAGCAACGCCGAGCCAAAAGCCTTCACTTCCCCGCACAGCTCTTCCGCCTTATGCGCCATCGTCTGGTACCGGTACTCAGGAAGCTTGGCGTTCACTTCCTCAACCACACTGCCGACGTCCAGCCCGGCCGCCGCTGCCCGGGTCAACAGCCCGGGGTCCACAGGCGACTGGAACAGAGACAGCTGTCTGACTGTTCCGTCAATGCTCATGCTGTTGCGGATTTTATAGAGCCTGTCAGCAACGGTATCCCAATAACCTAGCAATTTATCGTTCGGCGGGATACTGAAATACAAGGCGCTTCCCAGCGACAGCAGTCCTGCGTCCAATCTCTCTCCGCCGTATGCATATGCCGCGCTCGGCATCCAATTCTCCAGCTGGACAAGCGCATTGGAGAACGAATCCAGCTCTGGTTGCAGGTCTGTAAAGGATTTGCTCCCCATCTTGGAACGGGCGCTTCCAATGCGCGGGCGTTCGCCAAGCAGTTCCTGCGCAAGCAGATATAGCTGCGTCGCCTCGTTAATCGCTTCAATCGTGTCCTGACGGAACAGCTGGTCAGCCCAGGCGATCAAGTTATCCAAGTACTTCATAACTACGAGCTTCTGGTAAGAAGAAATCCGGATGCGGGCAATCAGATGCGGGTTGAACGGATTGCTCTTCCAGGCGGCAATCAGCTTCTCGAACTCCAGCTTCCGGTTTAGCGTCTCCGGGTCCGTCCCCTCATAGTGGAGCAGCATCATATACTCCCGCAGCGTTGTCGAAGCGTCATTTTGCCGGAAAGGAAGAAGTTTCCAGTATCCTTTGGTCTCCGGTGAAGAATCCGTCGGGTCAAAGATATAGTGGAACCACCGCTGGGCCTCTTCAAACTGCTGATTTTTGCTGAGCCGGTCGGCCAGAAGCAATGGCGTATGGAAAAAGATTTCCCAGTTATATACGGAGTACGGTCCATACACGGAAAAATCCACATTTTCCTTCGGGAACGGACGGCTGACGCACCCGGTAAAACCGTAATCGTTCGGCTCGGTCAACGGCTGGTACTCCGCTTCAAAGAATTCCTTCTCCATGCTCTGCGTTTGCGGGCTCAAGAGGCCGTCAATCCCCACATTGTTGAGCTTCTCCACGAAGGAGGTCACGTAAGGATGAAATGCCGTATGGAACAAAAGATAGCTGCCCCCGTAAGGCGAATTCAGCGAGAGTCCGAACCCGCCAGCCATCAGCCTGTTATATTCGAGCAAGGACGTTTTATACGGCGTTGAAGTCACGAACAGCACGCGCTTTGCATCCTGATAGAAGAAGGGACGGCTGCCGTCAAACCATAGGTTGTTTTGAGGGAAGACGATTTTGAAAGTGTCGTTGTAATAAATCACATCCTCCCTGTTGTATCCGCCGTCATTGTTATCAATGGGGATAACGACACGTCCCGACCCTTCGTTGAAGGGGCTGATGGCATTGTTATATACATCCGTGGCATCCGGGAGCGGGTAACGTTTGCCCAGTATGCCGGAATATACCGGATACACATTCACTCGGCCATCCGGGTTGTTCAGCTTGAAATAAAACAGCCTCGAATACAGGGAATACCCGTTATAGTGAATGATGGCTTCGATAATTAAGCTGTTCTCCTCGTCAATATAGGAGTGAAACGCGATATTTTCCTTATTGTACCGCTGCGTCATATCGAGATTGGCGTTCGTCACCGTCTTGGGGGACCAGCTTCCAAAGCGGTATTCGCTCCACGCGAGCCCGACCTGCAGGAACTTTTGCGGCTTCTCCCCTGATGGACTCAGCACATCCGGCGTTTTGGCCACTTCCTTGAAGATCGGCCAGAAGAGATAGAGCCGGCTTTTGTACAGAACGGGAATCAGATGCTCTCCTTCAATATCCGTGTCGACCTTCTCCCATGCGGTCCATGTCAGGCCGTTCTCAAACCGGCGGTAGTAGTAAATATGCGGGCTGTTCTGCGTCCGTCCAAACACATGAAGGATATCGGTAAAAATTCCGTTTCCGTGATCCTCGTATTGATGGAACATGGCGGCGATATCGAGCCGTGACACCCGGTCCAGCTTCTCCATGTAATTCATAAAGGAGGCTTCCGCGCGCTCGAGCTTCGCTTCGTTTTCCATGAACTCTTTTTGCAGCTCGGTGAAAAAAGGAGACTTATTGTCGCGCAGCTCTGGCTCCAGCCAGTTCTCCGGATACAAGAATATCTTCCTGTTGGCTTCCCAAATCCGGTAATTCCGGATTTTCTTCCAGTCTTCCGCAGCCTCATGCGACAGGTGAACCTCCGGCTCCAGATTCATCAGGCAGCGCTGCACAAACAGCTGTACCGATGAGATCGCCTGCTTGATCCGGGAGGTTTCCTGCATGGGCCCCATTTCCACGTCGATAAGAAAGTAAGCGAATAAATCCTCGGTCCGTTTGGTGTAATAAAAATCATGCTTGAGATACGCGATCAGCGCCGAGCGCTGCTGCTCGCGCAGGCGGTTTTTCAGCGATTTAGCAACGGACAGCCATTGCTGCTCGTCGTACTTCGCTTTGAGTGCCCGCCTGATGCTCCGGGTCTCGTACTCGCTTATGCCGGAGACCGTCCATCTCTTCGCTTCGACAACAGGAACATTGAGCCGCTGCATCAGCGATAGCCCTTCCGCTAGTCTCAGGAGCCACCGCTCATCCCGGTAATCCTGCGGGTAGTTAAGGTGGAGCAGATGCAGCCCCGCCCATTGCTTGATGTCGTCCGTCTCCCAGCCCGTAAGCTCCGCCAAGCCTGTAAACAGCTCCTCCGGGACCTCCGGTTCCGATGAACGGCTGTCTACCAGCTTAAACAATTCCGTCCAGCGGCTGCTGCCGGAGGCGTAACGATCCCGCCAGTCAACCAGCAGCTTGATTCTGGCGATTGAACCGCCGTCTATGAACAGCAGTTCTGTAGGCTCTGTCGGAATGGCGTCCCAATCGGGCCAACCGGGGCTGCCCGACTTAGTAATGAAGAAATTCATCTCTTCATCCTGAAGCCCGAGCTTTGCGGCCAAGGAGGCGGCTTTCGCCAGCTTCAGGACCGACTGGAACAATCGGGGGAAGCCTTCCAGAGTTACCGGTCCCTCACTGCCTACGAATGCCGGGTCCAGAAAGGCTTCCAGCAGCGGGATTTCGGGAGCCGAGGGAACCGTAAGGCAAGCCGTCGTCAGCTTTATGATGAGCCCGGCATTCAGCTGCGTAAATTCGCTGAGACGTCTGGTCACAGCCGATTGACTTAAAGCTTCCACAGTCTCGGCGGAATCGGCCTCTCCCGCGATTTCGCTCAGTTCGCTGCGTAGAGCGGTCAGCAATTCCGCAATCTCCGGCTCGGAAGGCGCCCCCTCTTTTCCTTCGTGACGGAGGATGTACAGCAGTTCTCCGGCTGATAATCCGGCCTCTAACACAAGGTGGCACAGATTGACATACCTCGCCGTGTTTTGAACGCTGGAGGCGCCTCCGGTAAAAGGCGACGCCGGAATAAGCTTGATCCAGCCCGTGTAATCGGTGATGGAAAGTCCCATCGCCTTTGCAAGCCCGGTATGGGCGTACAGCAGCGACAGATTGCCGAGCGTCAGCCGGTCGTCAGGCAGGCAGGCGGCTATAAGTAAACGAAGCTCATCGCCGGATAAGTGAAAGGCGGCAAGCAGCGTCGATTGGTGCTCCTCCAGGTAGCCGGTCGTATCGGCCAATTCGTCGCGTTCCGGCTCACGCAGCAGGAAGGCCGAATCAACCTGCTGGGACACCGTCTTATTCAGGAATAAGCGCTCATACAGGCTGACGGATTGCCCATAAGCGGGAGTAGTCTCGATTTTACCCCACCAATAGACCAGCTCCTGCGCGGGAACCTGCAGTTCGTCCGCCAAGCGGAACACTTCAGACAGCCGGATGATAAAGCTCTCATCCAATATTTGTCCGCCAAGCGCGGACAGCAAATGGTCCAGCTGGCTGATCGACCAGTTCTTCAGCTTGCGGAGCAGCCGGACGAACCGGTGAATGCGGTCAAGCGCCCCTTCGGACAGGTTCAGCACGGCTGCCGATTGAACCGAACAAGTGGACGGGTCTGTATCGAGGCTCAGCTCTCCTGTGGGATTAATATAGGAAGCGCCAAGCAGCTCTTCCACCTCAGCAAAGGACAACCCCGTCCGTTCCAATAACAGCGGTGCTCTGCTCATCGCCTGAACCCAGGTTTCAAGCCCGACATTGCTCTCCGCAAAACCGTACATATAATGGAGCGGCTTGCCCTCTGGACGAAGCCCTGTGATAATGCTGCAATCCGCAGGATCGAGCTTCAGCGTTTCAACTGCAATAGCCAGCTCCGTGCCGGGGATTTCCGCGGATGCGTTCAAGGGCCGGAAGGCTTCCATTAGCTTCACGCGGGGCATATTCATTTGCTCCAAATAGGTACGGGCTTCTTCATGCCACAGGGAAAACGGCAGCAGGAACGGGTACACCTTCTGAGACAGCCGATTATAGGCGCCTGCATTCACATGCTCCGGCTGGGCGCCAAGCTCTTCGCTGGTACCGGTTGTCTGGGTCACTGGAACGGCCGTTTCCGGTGATACGGCATTCTCCAGCAGCTCATTGACCAAGTCGATATAAGGCAGCGTAATATTCGTATTCTCGCAGGACAGTTCCAGCCGCCCGATATCCGGACGGCGTCCAAACAGCGTTTGAAGAGCGGTCCCCCCTGCCGCAGATGGCGTCTTGGACAGCATTTGAAGAAGATCGACCAGATAGGCCGCCGGACTGTATACGGTACGGCAATGCTCGCAATCGCACCATTCCAGCTCTCCGAACATCTCGCTCCAATCCGGAAGCGATGCCGTTAAGGCCATGGCCTCCGCCGAATTGGCCGTAGTGGCGCTGAATTGCACCGACCGTGCCGCTTCCTGGATCTGCCCGAACACAGCCAAAGCCGTAGAGGTTACGGATACGGCTTTGTTGTAAATATCTCCGGCGGCTCCCACTCCGCCAACCTTATCCGCATAACCGGATACAAAAGACTCCCTGCTAAACCTGGCAATCCCGAGCGAAGAGTGAATCCCATCCTCCAAGAGCACCTTCATCGGAGCATAGGAGGGCGTCAGCCGAAAGATGCGCTGCATACTTTTCAAGCGGTTGGTCAAACGGCCGGCCGGCACTGGTCCGCTCTGTTCCATAACGCCCCGCTGCTGCTCTCCACTCTTCGACTGCTTCAAGAACGTATCCACGGACGAAGTCTTCAAATCAAAATCCGGGTGGTTCTGAAGGAATTCCAGCACTTCATCCCGCAGCTCAAAATTGCCGTCAGCCTTCAGATTTCGTATAACAGCCTGTGTGGGGAATACTTGATCCAATGTCTGAATGACTTCGGCAGCCACGTGTGCAACAGCCGGTTTAATTCGGACGGCACGCTCCGCATGCACCGCTTCGATTTCCTCCTGATCGAGCAGTTCTTGCCACTCTTCCTCGTTCCACAAGGCAAGCTCGTGCAGCTCTGCCGAATGGCCCGGATTCGCCTCATCCAGCTTGCTCAATATCGCATTCACCAAAGGCAAATCTCCCTGCGTCAGCTCCTTCAGCTGCAAGATCAGCCGGATTCGGGCTTCATGGCCGGATAACTCGGGATCTTCTTTGAGCAGGCGCCATAATGATACCGGGTCGCCTGTGTACCCTAGGACCAGCTCACGGAGTCTGTTTTGCGCTGAATTTCCTAATGCCGCAGCCTTCAGAAAATCACCGATTCCGCCCTCCTTAACTCCTGACCTTAGCAATTGGCCCGCTTCCGCGCCGGATAACAGAAGCTCCGGCAGCCTCTCAAGAAACAGCGGGATCGCTTCTTTAGAAAATGGCGGGATCAAGCCCTCATCCTCCGCCGATTCCAGTGCTGCGCGCAGCTTCTCTCCCGGGATGGATAAGAGTCTGTACAGCTCCAAAGGAACCTCTTTCCGGGATAAGCCGTAGAGCAGCGCCTCCGGCAGGTCAAGCTCCTTGGCAGCGGTCCATGCCCGAACATAATGACGGATCGGGTCCGGCTCTATTTTGCTTTCTTTTGACAAATACAGAAGGTCCTCTTCGCTCAGGCTGCCCGGCTGCTCATTGTGGAGAAGTTCCGTCAAGCTGCTCAAGAGCTGTTCATACTCCGACTGCCCCTCATCAAGCTTAAGTTCGACGGTTAAATTTACGACTTCCTCCGGCCCTGCCTGAATAAGAACCTGGGATTCGGCTCTGTGCCGGCCGTCAGCTCCAACCAAACGGATCAGGAGATTGACATTGCTGCCGGGAGACGATGGATAGAAGATCTCGTAATGCCCCTCATCATCCGTGAAGCCTTCTCCAAGCTTGCTTTCGCTTCTGAATTTCTTGTTATACGCGGCCACTTTGACATGCTTTGCGGGTTTTCCGTTCGTCAGTTGGATGATGCCTCTGATGGTACATGCATTCGTGAGAATCTCCATATGGGCTATAAATCCTCCTTCAATAACGTTAACGTTGCTTCATTTTTTGCCAGAGTAAAGATATCATAATTATTAAATAAGAAATATTATCCTTCCGGATAATATACTTTCGAAGGAATTGGCTTTTTCTGCTATACTGGATATAAAAGGAATTACAGGGTGGTGAGTGGGGATTGACCGTCGAACTAACCGGCATTGAGGAAAGAGAGCTTGAATTTGTTGTAGGCCGAAGCACGGAGACAGGAACCTTTACCCATATTCTGCAAGAGAGCTGTGACACGGCTTGCCGAATCCTGCATGTGTACGGCACCGGAGGGATTGGCAAGAGCACTTATCTGCGGCTGTGCCGTTCATGGTCCATGCAAATGGATGCCCTTTTCGTCCTAATCGACAGCAATGACTTTATACATACAGAACAAGGGCTTGTCGAAGCGATATTCAAGCATCTTTCACTGATTTCAAGCACCGTACATTCGGCACCCATTCTTCTGGACGGGCTGATGAAGCTCATTCAAGGCATCACCTCGGAGCGCTGGCTAGTCCTTGCCTTCGACACCTTTGAGGAAATGCCGGAGCTGGAATCATGGCTGCGGGATATCTTTTTCCCGGGGCTCCCGAATAGAACGCTGTTATTATTTGCTGGCCGGCATCCGCTAAAAGGAAGATGGATCGTATCTCCGGCATTGCGTGAACGCATTTGCCAACTGGAGCTTCATTATTTAAACCCGGTGGATTGCAGCGAATATTTGCAGAAATGCGGCATTCATCATCCGGTGCTTGTGGAGAAGCTTTCGGACCGTACCAAAGGTCATCCCCTGTCCCTTTCACTGGCCGCAGCCGCTTACTCTCCCTCCAGTCCGGCCTATGGAAGCGATTATTTTGACGATGTTATTGAGCTGTGGCTGCGTGAGGTTCCGGACCCGGAATTAAGAACCTTGCTGGATGCCGCTTCGCTGCTTCAACTTTTTCATCATGAGCTTCTGACTTTTATCATGGACGAAGAGGTATCCTCCAAAGCCTTTAACCGGCTGATCTCCCTCTCTTTTGTGCGCAAGTCCGAGCGGGGCTGGCAGCTTCACGATTTATTGCGCGAGTACATTCGCTTGCGGCTGCAAAACCGGGCTCCCGGCCTGTTTAAAAGGCTTAAGCAGCGCGCAGCCCAGTATTATGCCAATTCATTGTTAGCCGCGCCTTATGCGGAAAAGGATTGGGAAGTCAGCGAATTATTCCGGTATACCGGTATTGAGGTGGCCAGGGCGCTCATGTCCGGACAGGAGCAGCAGCGGACCTATTATTGGGAAACGGTTACACCATCTACCCTTGCGGACGCCGCAGCTTTTGCGAATTGGAGAGAAAATCATATTGAGCCCATCAGCGGGGTTGGTGTCGATCCCGAAACGGGGGCCACTTATGCCATTGAATACAGCGCCGAGGAAATTCGCAAGCATATCAAACCGGTGGATTTATCCGAGGTCTTTGCTCTCGACCCGTCTTCGATCAAGCTTCTGCGCGATGAGAATGGTAGAGCGGCTGCTCTGTTCGTTGTCATCCCGATGCACTCGGACACACTTCCGTGGCTGGAAAGTGACCCGTTGTGTTCACCGTACCTGGCCTCCCTAACCGGGGAAGAAAAGGACAAACTGAAAACGCTGCCCGAACGGCCGGCAGGATGGTTTATGCGCTGCACGTATTACTCCGATCTGCTCAACCCGGCGATCCGGACGGCCGGCATTTATCTAATTTATTCCTATATGTTCCGGGGCGGAATTCTTGTTAGTTCGCCCTTTGGGAGCGAAATCAGCAGGAAAGTGTATAGAGGCTTCGGCTTCCATACCGTTGAAGGAGCCACTCACGTTAATTATGACGGGGTCACTCCGACACCCACTTATGCTGTAGACACTAGGGGCGCGAAGCTTCAGGACTTCCTGGAGCGGTTATTTTACCGCGCGGGTCTTACGTGGCAGGGAAATGATCCTAAGAAGCCGGCGGCGCCAGCCGAACCGGCCCAAGCGGAAGCTGCGGAATCGGCCGTGGACGGTGAACAGCTGCTAACCAAGCGGGAAAAGGAAGTCGTAAGGCTCGTTCTCGCCGGATGCTCCAATTCGGAGGTGGCGAAGACCCTCTATATCTCGGAAATCACCGTAAAAAAACATCTCATCTCGATCTACGCCAAGCTGGGAATCACAAAACGAATTCAGCTTGCCAAGAAGTTCCCTTCCTGAGTTAAATTTACTTCTTTATGTACAAAGGGCCGCCGGTCGATTCGGAAGCTCTTTGGCGGTTAATTGAACTAACGTGCAGCGGCGGTGTTTCAGCGATTCGGATTAGCTGTCCTTACCTGTACCACCTTTGTAATGATGCGTATGCGGTCTCCTGCCATTTACCGTCGTAACTCCTTCGAAGTAATGGATATGCCCGCCACCCGGAATATCAATTGCCGGACCTGTTACCCCTTGGATGACATGAGTATGCCCCTGGTTTACCGACGTCATGGTAAAATAACGATGGACGTGAGGGACACCTGTTGGAGCAGGCTCGGTAACACCCGCATATTGATGTACATGTCCATCATCATAAGAGGTCACACCCGAAAAAGGGTGAACGTGATACACCGGGCGACCGTCCCAAGAAGTAATGTAAACATCATGGGAATGCTCGTTGCAAGACTCCCTTCGGTTAAGAAAGTATCCTTTAACAGGAATGTTGTTCAAAGTAGCAACTCCTTTTAAGTGGTCTTGTTGTAAATTATGTCAATCATCCTGTTAAGGTTATAGGCATTCGTTGAAACGTTAGGCTTATTGCTGCTGTTATGAATGGCAACGAAAAAGAAGCCTGCAAATCGCTTGAACTCGATTCACAGACTTCTATTCGACTTTGGAGCCGCGGCTTAAATCAACTGACAGCTAACGGGAGGATGCTTGGGCCCGATCGGTCACATTGGGAAATGAGAAAAATCAAGATCAGAAAAATCGTCTAATAAAACAACTCCCCACTTCCGATTTGGAAATGGGGAGATTTTTTGGATTACAGCTTCAAACGTAAATCCGCCGTGAAAAAGAGCCGGTAAATCAGCACACTCAGCAGCATGCTTGTAATCGCGGCAGATGCGGTGAAGGAAAAAACAATCAGAATCTGATACCTCACGGCAACGATCGGATTTGCTCCGGCGATAATCATCCCGGTCATCATCCCCGGAAGCTGCACAAGGCCCACGGTTTTCATTCCGTCAATTGTAGGAATCATGCTGAATTTAACAGCCCTTGCCCTGACCTCCTGCATCGCCTGCTGGGCCGTTGCGCCGAGCGACAGCAGTGTCTCGATCTCTCCCTTGCTGCGCCTGATTTCCTGCTTGATCTGATTGATGAACAGCCCGGAGACCACCATCGCGTTCCCAATCGTCATGCCGCTGATCGGAATAATATACTGCGGCGTAGCCTTGACGATATGCAGTCCGAGGAGAATACCCATCATCATAATCTCCGAAGCGGCAACGGCCAGCGCAATCCTCCACAGCAGCCCCGGCAGTCCCTTTCCTCTTTTGGCTGCGTTCCATGAGGCTACACATATCATAGTGACAATAATGATGAGAATATAGACAATATGTCCGGTATGAAAAATAAACTGCAGCACATAGCCGACCGCCAGAAGCTGAACCGCCGAGCGTACGGTGCCAATCGCGATGTCTTTTTCCAGGCCAAGCTTTTGCCAGATCGAGACCAGCATCGTTCCCATTACAAAAAGCAGCGTGAAACTGAGTGCGGTTAATGTCATATTTAGCGGTTTCCTTTCAAGGATTGTATGAACTTTTTCGCTAAAACGGCGGCAGGCTCAGCAAACAAGGTGTCGCTGCTGTGTTCCTGCAGTTCTCCCTTCCCCATCACCCATGCTCGGTTACTGATTCGGCGGGCTTGCTCCAGATCATGGGTCACCCATATCAACAAGGTCCCCTCTTTCAAATGCCAATCTGTCAGCAGCGATTCGACCTTCTGCGTGCTGTTAATATCGAGCGAAGCCGTAATTTCATCCAGCAAAAGAATACGCGGCCGGAGCAGCAATGACCGGATCAGAGAGATCCGCTGCTTCTCTCCTCCTGAACAATCTTCCGCCGTTTTACCAAGATCCAGATAGTCCAGTCCAAGCTTCTGCAAGAGCTGTTCCGCCAGCTTGGAGTCATAGGCGTTCCCGTGAAGCCTGCTGACCGTTCGCAGGTTATCCTCCACGCTTCCAGGCAGCATTACCGATTGCTGCGCGACATAGGATACGGTCATTCTCCACTGCCGCACATTCATATTCTTATATGAAGTCCCATTAACCAGCAAGTCGCCTTCATCCGGCGCGTCCAGCAGAGCCAGGATCCGCAGCAGCGTGCTTTTTCCTTGTCCCGAAGCGCCGATAAGGGCAATCCGCTCCGGCCCGGCGATTTCGGCCGATACACCGGAAAAGATGTACTTGGAAGCCCCTTCCCCGGTATCCCAATTCAATTTAGCCAAGTTATGTATTTCAAATAGAGCGCTCAAATTCCGATCCTCCTTTTTCCCAGAGAAAGATATCGATCTCATGATTATAGCACTTAAAGATATGAGAATATTAGGAAAAAAATAAAAACACCGCCTTTACGAGGCGATGCTGTGAAGTTTCCTAAACTATGTTCAAGGCTTTTTTCGAACACGAATCCATCGGACAAACATAAACAGGAAAGCGATCAACACAATGGCACAGATGAAGAATGTTTTTATATAGCCGCTTACCTGGAGTAAAGAATCTCTCTGGAAAGAAAGCGCCGAAATGCTCATACATGTTAAACCCATTCCTATAAAAAACACGGCAATCAGCCACTCTATTTTTTTCATGCGCTTCCCTCCCCAATTCTATTTCCACGGCAAAACGGATTTCAGAGCAACCCGGTGAGTCGTCTCCTCACTCTTGTTCTCCGGATACAAAAAATTTATAGCCAACTCCCCATACCGTTTGAATCGGGTTGTATGTCATCCCCGCCTTCTGGAGCTTTTCACGGATGTTCTTGATATGGGTATCCACCACCCGGACCTCACCCTCATAATCAAATCCCCACAGCCTTTCAACGAGCTCCTCCCTGCTGAACGCGCGCTGGCGGCACTGGGCCAATAGAACAAGGAGATCGAACTCCTTCGGTGTAAAATCCACAAGCTCCGCCTGAATTCGAATCTCCCGCGCATCAGGGAATATCGTCATTTGCGGAAATTCCAGTGCAAGCTGCTGAGGCTGCGAAGTCTGTGTAATCGTGGACCGGCGGATTAAAGAGTACATCCGGGCCAGGAGCTCTTCGGAATCAAAGGGTTTGGTTAAATAATCGTCTGCTCCGATCCCGAGGCCATGGATTTTATCCTTGGTTTCCGTTCGCGCCGTCAGCATTAAGATTGGGACCGTCTCGGTTTCTCTGATCACCTTGCATACCTGCCAGCCATCCATATCGGGCATCATGACATCCAGTAAAATGATATCGAAAGAATGCTTCTTGACCATGGACAACGCCTCAAGGCCCGTAGCCGCCTCCTTAATCTGGAAACCCTCCTTCATCAAATAAATCCGAAGCAGGTTCCTCATATTCCATTCATCATCAACAATCAACACTTGAAGTTTCGACATAACCCCCACCTTCTTTGTTCTCTATTGATCAATCTGTGGTGTTCCTCAATGCTTCCTATTCCGCATCATCAGAGGCATGAGTACGAGGTGGGACAGGGGACAGAGCAGAAGCAGGCCGTAAGTCAATAAATTGCCGGATGCTCCTTTCACAGTATTTGCAATCATCAGAACAGCCACTAGAACAATCGGGACGATACAGCATAATTTCATCAAAAGGCTATGTTTCTTGCTCTTTCCGTGTTCCTCATTATTGTTGCTGTTATGTTGGTTTCCATCGTTATGATTTCCGCAGCAGCTCATCGTGATTACCTCACTTTACTTTATCTGATTTCAATCTCTTCATTTCAGGGTCAAACGTTATACTTTTATTCTAAGAAAGGAGTATGGAGAAAATATGTTGAAAAGTTGAGGTAATGATGTACTTTGGTCAGGATCGCAATATTCCAAGTATAAAAAAACAAGCTGACGATCCGGCGTTAACTGGTGTCAGCTTGTTTTGTAAAGAGAGTTTGGGGTGGATTAATGCCCTGTGTGCGGATTGCCGCCCGAGGCCGGCGAAATTTCCAGCATATCATCGATTTCGCTTTGCGCAGTATTTGAAATGGCCGAGCTGTCGCCTGTGATCCAGGCGTGATTGTACGGGCCTTCCGCCGGAGAATCCTGGAATTTCGGTTGAAGAGTCATTGCATATTCCATAACCGAATCCGGCATGCCGTCCTTATTGGTGAAAATCAGCGGAGCATGCTTGCCAAGATGCGAGAACGGAGCCGCTGCAATGGCCAGCATAGGGTCTTCCTGAGTCAGAAACGAGAGGTTATGCCCAGGCGTGGTAATTCCCCAGCCAAACTTCGTGCCTTCGTCTTTAAACCGGGCAAAAGCAATCGAGTTGGCATACGGATCATTACCGGAAATACGGGTTACCGTTCCATAGGATTTCAGCTCATTCTCCACATCTACGGACACAGCCGATTCGGGTCCGATCAGATAAATAGCCGCATTGCCCCCGCGATTCTTCAACGCCTCTACGGTCGGGGCAGGAATTTCGTCCTTCTTGACGTACAGCAGCGGTTCAGGCATATGGGCGATCCAGTTTACCGCAGGCAGCGTGTATTCCGGACTGTCCATGGAGCCGACGACCACAGCCTGCGGCAGTTCACCCGCCACTTTGGCATAATACGTATCGATCGCCTGGGCGACAGCGGCCGGCTCATCTCCTTCGATTTTATCCGTCTTCATATCGAGCGCTTTTATCTGTTCTTCAACACCGGCCGAGACGGGACCCACAATGACAATTTGGATGTTATCGTTGGTTTCCGCGCCAATCGGCTTCAAACGCTTTATTTCCGCGAGCGTAGCTTCAGGTACCTTGTCCTTCTCGAAGAATAGAACCGGACCATTGCTCGGATGGTGAATCAAATCGGTGCTCACGGCCGCAATCTGCCAGTTGCTAACATCCGTCAACACGACGCTTGCCGGTCTGTTGCTGTCAGATACCGCTGTCCAAAGGGTCCGTGATACCAGTACGGCTGCCTCAACTGGATCGGATGTATTAATCCGCGTCGTGTTCTTTGTGCCCACCCAAGGGACGGCTACCGATGCTGTGCCGGTATCTTGAGCCGCCGGCTCCGGCGCTTTATTCCCGATTTGGCAGCCGGCCAGGACTGCGCTTAGTACTAAAGTAATGCTTACTACCGCTATACCTTTTTTCATCGTTTACCTCCGCTTTTAATTTTAAATTAATACCACTTTAACTTAAAAATATGTAGAAATGATGTGGAATCAATATATATTAATAATGATTATTAGATTGGAGTCAGCCTCGAAAAAGGCAGGCATGCGCTTTAACCCAAGCCACATACGATAAAATATAAACAAGCAGGGGGTTTTTGCTCATGTCAACAAAATGGATCATTGCCGCTGTCTTTTACGCTTTTATGGCTTGCTGGTCGCTTGGCTTTATCTACCGGTTCCGCTTTGCCATTACGGGCACTATTGCAATGATTACACCAATGGCTTGCGGGATGGTTATCGGCTTTGGCGGAGGGACAATTGTTGGCGCCGCATTTTCAGCAAATCTCTTCCTCTCCATGTTGACCAGTGTGCTGATCGGCATCCTTGCTGGAGGAATAATCGGCTCTCTAATCTCTGTCGGAGCATTTCTGAACGGAGCATTATCCGGCATGATGGCCGGCTTGATGGGAGCGATGCTAATGGTGATGCTGCCTTCGTCCGAGTGGAATCGGGTGATCTTTATTTTTATGGCCGTTTGCGGTTTCCTCCAATTTGTTCACACGCTTATGCTCCAAGGCCAAATCGAGGAACCCTTACTGAAACGCTCCAACTGGATATTTCGGACCCCTTCCCTTATGTTTCTTACTGTCGCCGCATTCCTCATCCTTTATACCGCGGGCATTACATCCGGCCCTTCTCTTCCAGATCCTAAGCATCCAAGCCACTCGATGATGAACATGAAATAATGCCGGGCTATCTACTAAAAATCTACATAAATTCAACATAATTAACTGGTAAATTAAGTATAGAAATATGTAAAAATCCGGTATCGAAGGAGATGAACCGTCTTGCTTTTCAACAAATGGTTTGCAGATTCCATTTCTTTTTTTCTTCTCCTCTTCATCCTTCTTACCTTGGTTACAGTTGCCATTGGAATTTTGAGATTTTTTGATTTGTATACCCATGCTGCTAACCGGAACCACCCGCCCGAGCTCCGCTCTGAGAACATCATCCCGCCTCAAGACTCTCAAGACCGCCATGCGGAGCAGCGCGAAAACAGCCTTGCACTCGACTATGTAAAGCGGAACTTTTTTGGTGAAACTGCCGTCTCTTTGGATAATAAGCAGTAGGACAAGCCATTAAGGGAGGATATTGACATGAGTATCAGGCAAGCCGCGGTAGATATCGGCAACGATGCGCTAAAAGCCTATGTTCAAGGGCTGGATCAGGAAATCTATATTCCGAATGTAATCGCCGAAATCGGTCCATCCCGGGACATTGTGGAATTTGAAAAGCGTCCCCTGGACGGTCTCCACGTTGAGATCATTTCGGGTGCACTTAAGCACGGGCGGGGAATTTATGCTGTCGGCAATCTGGCCGGAGGATACGCTCATAATGACGAACTCACGACGGTCAGTGAAAAATCGGAGGCCGATCAACCCGTCATTATGCTGCTGACCGCACTCGCCTATGACGCCGCTCAAGCCTTGCACGACAAGGATGGAATCATCGAAGCAATCTATTATCTTTCAACGGGGCTGCCGTTAAGTGAAGCGAAGCGGGGAAAGCGCAAAACGTTTAAAGCTAAGCTAATAGAAAATGCTCATGAAATACGGTTCAAAACGACTCCGGAAATCGGTGGAAAAGTGGTAAAATTAACATTCGAAGAAGTGCTGGTGAATATCGAAGGTCATGTTGCGTTAATCGATCTGACGACGAATGAGGACGGGTCGGTCCGCAACGAGGAATTGACGCGGATGACAGTACTCATTAATGATATTGGCGGGCTGTCTACCGATGCCGCGATTATTCATGAGGACGGAACCGTGGATAACATTTATTCGGATGGAATCAAGGAAGGGGTCTCCCCCTATCTGGATGAAATCATCGAACGGGTCCAGCACGAGATCGGATACCGGTTCTTGAACCGGCAGCAGCTGGTCGAAGTCATTACTTCGGTCAACAAAGAGGAACGCAATGTGGTCTGGTTCAGAGGCAAACGGTTCAGCATTCAGTCCATCGTGGATGAAGTATTGGTCAAAATCGCCCGTGAAGAATATAAACTGATCCGGAGCTCATGGAACAAGGTACCCGACATCCGTGTCTCCTACCAAATCGGCGGCGGTTCCCTGCTGCTTAAACCTTACCTTGAGAAGATTAACGAACAGGAAGAAGGCTACCCGCTTCGCTTTGTCGGAACGAAGGATTCGATCTGGATGATTGCAAGGGCATATTACAAATTACTGGCTGTCTACCTTCAATATAAAAATGAACAAGTGGCCGCTTCTGCAGAGTAGGTGGTCCAGGAATGGACTCATCGTTACCGCAATTCCATACGATAACCATTACTTTGCCGGAAAATACCCCGCAGGCGGTTCTTGATTATTTGGAACAACTAAAACAAACCGGTGATCGAACCTTCAGCAACAAAATATCGCAGCTCTTGATCGAATCGCTCAATCGGGCATCCCTAAAGGAAAAGCCGCATATCCTCATTCCTCTGCCGGAGCATCTTACCGAGGAACAGCTGGATTGGTTCAATCATCCGTTTACGAAGCATTTGCTCACGAACTGGATTTCGCAACTGGCCGGGGGCACGATGCCCCTGCCATTTTCAAATCATTGGGCGACGTCGCCAATGCCTTCGTCTATTGAACCATCGTCTCCCGAACCGTCGCAGCCGGAAATCCATTCCCAAATTACGGGGAATAAGGTTGACGTCCCGGGGCGCACTGAACCAGATCATGCGGCGTCTCCACCTGGCCAAGATTCCTTTCGGATCAGCACTTCCTACCATAACAAACTCGTAGGATTCTTTCTCGACGAAGATTAGGAGTGGTCATAAAGTATGAAGACAAACCGGACAGACATCATCAGAAAACGATATGACCGGATATCGGGGATCTTCGATGTAATGGAACGGATGATCAAAAAAGAATGGCGGGCCGATTTGCTCAGCAAGGCTGAAGGCGAGGTGCTGGAGGTTGGTGTTGGAACCGGAGCGAACTTGTCCTATTATCCGCCCCGTGCCGCAGGCGTTACCGGAATAGATTTCAGTCCGGGCATGCTTAGATATGCCAAACAAAAAGCGCTCCACACTCCTTTTCCGGTAACTCTCCTGGAGATGGATGCCCAGCATTTGGACTTTCCCGATAATTCATTCGATTATGTGGTTGCGACCTGTGTCTTCTGCTCGGTGCCGGACCCGATAGCCGGCTTAAAGGAAATCCGAAGAGTGTGCAAGCCGGACGGGAAAGTGCTTCTGCTCGAGCATATGCGCAGCGAGCAGCCGCTGCTTGGATTAGTCATGGATGTTCTTAATCCGGTCACTGTCCGCATTTCGGGCGCCAACATCAACCGCAGAACGCTGCAAAATATCGAAAAAGCGGGTTTGCGCATCGAGGAAAATGTACCGTTAATGGGTTCGATCGTCCGCAGTCTCGTGTTAAATCCCGATAAGCCGTCAAAATAAAATAGGAATACAAAAGGGAGCTGTCCC
>NZ_JAAKGU010000009.1:0-237034 GCF_011043685.1 Paenibacillus apii
AGATCGTATTCCGGTTTGTTTTCTTCAGCAGCACAATCTTCTCAGGCTGTTTAACCACCTCCACGTCAAGCACGGGAGAAGCATCGTCTGAAAGACTCGTAAATTTATTTGCTTGTAAATCGGCTAATAGCACTTTCCCCGCTGTACGGTCAACCAGAACGGCCGCATGATCATCGGCTGAAAGGATATCCGTGGAACCAAGGCTTGGGGGCAAGCTCTCGTCGGCGTATGCGTAGTTAGAAAATAGAACCGTCACTAAAACGATGGAGCACCAATAAGCTAACCTTTTCATCATAACCTCCCTATCATAATCCATATGCAATTCAATCATTGTATTCCAATTTATGTATAATTCCCATGCCGCAAATGTACTATATCGCACTGCTCATCTATGAAAATATAACTGCCGAGCGCATGTCCGGATTAAAAAAAACCGGCGGCAGTTCAGGACCCCGCGTTCACGTCCATTACTGCCACCGGTTTTTATATTAGATGAGTCAGGGCACCATAAGCCCCATTTCCGCCGCCGCTTCCTTCAGCACGCCTGCATATTCGACCAGCGTCTCGCGGGCAAGCCTGTTGACCGGCCCGGACAGCGACAAGGCGGCGGCGATTTCGCCGCTCCGCCCGATAACGGGTACGGCCACGGCGGCCGCTCCCGGCTCGCGTTCCTCAAAGCTGGTCGCATAGCCGGCAAGCAGCACTTCTTTCAATTGATCCGCATAACGCTTGCGGTCAATAGCCGGGGGCCAGTCCTCGCCTTCAAGCAGCTCCTGTTGGACTTCCGGCGGAGCGTAGGCGGCCAGCACCTTGCTGGATGCCCCCACGGTCAGCGGCAGCCTTGCGCCGATCTGCGCCACGCGCCGGATCGCCTGATTGCTCTGCACCGCCTGGATGCGCACCCGCTCAAAGCCGTCCCGCAAATATAAGCTGACCGTCTCCCCAAGCCGGTCACGCAGGCGTTCCATCGCCGGCAGCAGCAGCGTTCCCGGGTTCTCCGAAACCGGCAGATGGGTCGAGAGCTCCCAGACCCGGATGCCGAGCCGGTATTTTTCCGTCGCCGGATTGCGGGTAATGAAGCCTCGGTCCTCAAGCGTCGTGAGCAGCCGGTGCACCGTGCTTTTGTGCAGGCCGATGCTCGCGGCAATTTCGGTCAGGCTCAGATCGCTGTCTCTTGTAAAACACAGCAGAATATCAAGCGCACGCTCCACGGCGCGCACCGTTAGCTTACGGTCGTCGTCCACGGATATCTCCCCTTCGTGTTTCATCAAATGAAACACGGTTACAATATTTATAGTCATTTCTATCTTAGCAAAAGTCTGTGAAAAGTCCAGTATCTTCATCTCGAGGCAGGTCCTGCGACTCAGTTTACAGTTGCATTACAAATGGGGCACATTCATTGACTTTGCATTAACAGAACCCTACGATTAAACCTAGGAGTGCAAACGAATCCACTATTTTCGGAGCGAGTTTTGCTGAAAAATTCACAGCTGTCTGCACTCGCAAAACTTAGCCTATGCTTCTGAAGCGAGTTTTGCTGAAGAATTCACAGCTGTCTGCACTCGCAAAACTTAGCCTATGCTTCTGAAGCGAGTTTTGCTGAAGAATAACTGTAGCTTTTGCACTCGCAAAACTTTTAGGAGGGGACCTTATGGATCTTGCAACATCTCGCGCCGGCACGCCGGTCTCCCCAAGGCCGCTGGACCGTCCGTCCGATCAACAGCCGCAGCTGTCCCTGCGGATGATTCGCATAAAGCATGTGATTGTGGCGCTGCTGTTGTCCGTTTTCTTTTTTTTAACATTCTGTTTCATCTCGCTGCACGCTTATATTACCTGGGTGCTGTCCAATCCGACGGTCGCTCCGGTGTTCTCCAATCCGATGCTGGCCAAGGGACTGAAATATGAGGACGTAACCTTTCCGGCAAGCGACGGCAGCCGCAACATTCAGGGCTGGTACATTCCCGCCGACAAATCGGCCAAGACGATCGTATTCAGCCACGGCTATGGCGCCAACCGCGAGGAATCGTGGGTTCCGATGTACGATCTCGCCCATTTTGCGCACCGTCTGAATTTCAATGTCATTATGTTCGACTACGGCTTCGCTTCCCAAAGCAATAAAGATGTGGCAACAGGCGGCAAAAAAGAATCCCGCGAGCTGCTCGGCGCCATCCAGCTCGCGAAGCAGCGCGGAGCGAAGGAGATCGTCGTATGGGGATTCTCCATGGGCGCAGGCACCGCCTTGCAGGCAGGGCTCGTTACCAAGGATGTGGACGCGATGATTCTGGACAGCACCTTCCTGCTGGAGCCCGATACGCTGTATCACAACATCCGGCAAAATATCGACCTTCCGCGCCATCCTTCGCTTGAAATTATGGAGCTGCTCTTCCCTGTGCTGAACGGGACCGGACTGAATCAGATTCCATACGGCAAGGTGAAGGCGGAGGATTATCCTTTCCCGACTTTGTTCATGCATGGAACGTCGGATGAAAAAGCGCCTTATCCAATCGCCGAAGCGCTGGCCGCCAATCAGACCAATCGGTATTCCGATTCCTGGATCGTCAAAGACAGCCATCACGAGCTGCTGTTCCGCGAGCATCCACGCGAATATCTGCGCCGGGTGTCCGCCTTCTTGAGCAATGTCCCGTCGGCCAAAGCCCAGAGGGAGAAGCAGCAGTAGAGCTAAGTCTCACATAGTACAACCCTCATCCTTCATACTCTATAGGGAAAAGACATATTACGGGAGGGCTGTACGTCATGCAGTATGTATATGGGCCACCGACGGCGGTGCACGTATTGAATGAAATTGCATTCTGGAAAAATCAGGAGAAGGAGAACGCAGCACTGATCAAGCTCGCCGTTCCCGAACTGGAGGAGCCTTACGTCAAGCTGCTGGATGAATGGAACGCCGTCTTCGGCGCTACGGAGCATAGCGCCCGGAGCCTGCTGGAGGCGGCGCTTTCGCCTGCGGCGGCCGGGAGCGTGGATTCCGCCGAGATTAATAGACTGGCGGCGGTATCCGTCGAACAATCCCGGGAATTTATCCGTCAGCTGCAAGCCTTGAAAGAGCAGAACCCGGACCTGAGGGCAGAGGCGGCGGAGGCCTTTCTGCCTCATGTTATCCGCGAGACGGAATATTTTCTCGGCGTTCTTGGCGGGCTGGGTCATCCCGTCAACCATTTCGGAGCCTTGCGGGATTATGAGGCCGATGCGTCGCTAGGGCTATCTGCCGTCGGCACGGCTGCGCAGGACCCGGAGCTTGCTTCCGCCCACCGCGACCTGCCTTCCGTGCCGATCGGAGGGCATAAGCTCCCCCCTCTGCCGTATCCTTACAACGCCCTTGAACCGTACATCGACGAGAAGACGATGCGGATTCATCACGACATCCATCATAAGAGCTATGTGGACGGCCTGAACAAGGCGGAGAAAAAGCTGGCTGACGCCCGAAAGAGCGGAGATTTCGAACTGGTCAAGCATTGGGAGCGGGAACTCGCCTTTCACGGCGCCGGCCATTATCTGCATACGATATTCTGGGACGAAATGTCTCCGCAGGGCGGAGGCCGCCCAACCGGAGCTTTGCTTGCGGCCATTGAGCGGGACTTCGGAAGCTTTAACGCCTTCAAGAAGCAGTTCAGCGAAGCCGCCGACAAGGTAGAGGGCGGAGGTTGGGCCATTCTCGTCTGGAGCCCGCGCAGCCGCAGACTGGAGATCCTGACGGCGGAGAAGCACCAGAACTTGTCCCAATGGGACGTCATCCCGCTGCTCGCCCTCGATGTCTGGGAGCATGCCTACTACCTGAAGCATCAGAACAAGCGCAGCGATTATATTCAGGACTGGTGGAAAGTTGTAAACTGGCCTTATGTATCCGAAAGATATACCGCGGCAAGCAAGCTCGCCTGGAAGCCATACTAAAAACCACCCCACAAAGTGAAGCCTTAACTTCGAAGATCATTCCAAATACTTTGCGGGGACCCCGTTACTTATAAAGAAATACTCCATCCCTAAAAAATAAACCGGCCCCCTGAAATCAACAGGGGGCCGGTTCGCTGCATACGTCCGTTATTCTTTAATTAACGACAAAAATTCCGCCCGGGCTGCAGGGTTCTTACGGAAAGTCCCTCTGACAGCCGAGGTGACCGTCTTGCTGCCCGGCTTCTTGACGCCCCGGGCGCACATGCATAGATGCTCGCCTTCGACGACGACCATGACGCCATGCGGATGAAGCACTTCGGTCATGATATCGGCGATTTGCGAGGTGATGCGCTCCTGCACCTGCAGGCGGCGCGTCACGGCTTCCGTAAGCCGCGCCAGCTTGCTGAGTCCGGCGATGCGTCCGCTCGGAATGTACCCGATATGCACCTTGCCGAAGAAAGGCGCCATATGGTGTTCGCACTGGCTGTAATAGACAATGTCCTTGACGATGACGAGCTCTTCATGAGACTCGTCAAAGGTAACGCCAAGCGCCTCTTTCGGATCGATGGAATAGCCGCCGAAAATCTCCTCGTACATCCGCGTTACCCGCGCCGGAGTCTCCAGCAGCCCTTCCCGTCCGGTATCCTCCCCGATCAGCTCCAATATTTTCTGAACATGGTATTCTATCTTCTCACGGTTAGCCGATACGGTTTCGTTCACATAATCCTTGATGCCGCCCATGAAACTTCCTCCATTCATGCCGTCCCGCTAACAACCTGAGAAGCGGGCCGGTTACTTGCTCTTTCTTTTTTGCCCTTTGCCACCGGCAGGACCGCGTCCCCCCATGTTCTGATTCTTCATCATTTGCTGGGCGCGCTGCATTTGCTTACTGTTCAAATTATATCCCATCTGCTTGGCAACCTTTTGCAGCATTTCCGGATCGTTCTGCATGCTGGTCATTTGCTTGCGCAGATAATATACACCAATGAAGAAGCCGCCGATCAGCCCCACGACCAGTGTAATAATCGGAAGAGCAATATCCATTAAAAACCCACCTCTGAGTTGTATTATGGCACGCCTAATTTATCGCGCGCGAATCTATCATAGCATTTCGGGAACTGGACAGCAATTGGAATATCCGCTCCTGTCCGAGCTCTTTATTTTCAAGCCTCCGCATGCCCTGCCAGCTTGCCCCGGGACCGGTTCAGGCGCCGGACGACCTCGTCATCCCGTTCGTTCTCAAGCGCACGCTCCACGGCCGCAAGCGCCGCTTCGCCGCCTATCACGCCAAGCGACCATGCGGCCGCGCCGCGCAGCTCCGGACGCGGGTCCCGGAGCAGCACTTCCGTCAGCTTCGGCACGGCGGAAGCATCCTTGAAGTTGCCGAGTGCAATGACCGCGTTGCGCTGGATCGGCTTTTTGCCCCTCCAGGCAGCGGCGCTGCTTCCGAACTTCTCCTTGAACTCCCGGTTGCTGAGGTCAAGAATCGGCAGAAGCAGCGGCTTCGCCTGCTCGGGATCGGGCAGAAGCTCGGGATGGTGGTCCCAGTTCTTCCCCCGGTTGTGAGGGCAGACGATTTGGCACGTATCGCAGCCGTAGAGACGGTTGCCGATCTTGGACATATACGTTTCGTCCAGAAAGCCTTTCGTCTGCGTCAGATATGAGACACAGGCCTGAGCGTTCAGCTCTCCGGGTCCCACCAGCGCGCCCGTCGGACAGGCGTCAATGCATTTGGTGCAGGTGCCGCAGCCTTCCGTCACAGGCGTATCAGGCGGGAATGGGATGTCAGTGACCATTTCACCCAAATAAATCCACGAGCCCCATTTCGGAGAAATGATCGAGCAGTTTTTGCCGCTGAAGCCGATTCCCGCACGCTGAGCGACTGCCCGGTCGACCAGAACGCCGGTATCCACCATGCTCTCCAGCAACGCGTCCGGCACCCGCTGCCGGATAAAGGCTTCCAGACGCTCCAGCGCCTCGCGCAGCACGAGATGATAGTCGCGGCCCCAGGCCGATCTCGCCAGAATGCCCCTGCGCTCACCGGGCTCGGATTTTGGGGGATTGTCCATTTTGGACGGATAGGCCACCGCAATGGCGATAATGGACTTCGGCGGCCCTTCCGGCAGCACCGGAATTGTCCGCTTGTCCAGATCCGGCTCCTCAAAGCCCGAATCATAGCCCTTGTCCCGGTGCTCCTGCAGCAGATCCTTCAAAAAAAGAAACGGCTCCGCCGTCGCAAATCCAATTTCGTCAATGCCCAGCGACGGCGCCGCCTCCTTGATTTCCTTCTTTAATTCTTCCCACCTTGAGGACGGGGGCGAATAAGATGCAGATTTCATGTTGTTCAACCTTCCGCCTCCTTTGCTATTGGTATTGCCAAGACTCCATTATAATGTATTTGCTTTCGAAAGCGGCCACCAGATAAAGGCGGCTCTGCCAACGATCATCTTCAAGGGAACGGCCCCGAAAAAACGGCTGTCCTTGCTGGCGCCGGCATGGCGATTGTCGCCCATAACGAAATAAAATCCCCTGCCGACGGGAACCGGCGAGAAATCCGCATCCTCGATAGCCGTATCCACATACGGCTCGGCGGCCGGCTTGCCGTTGACGTACAGCTTGTGCTCCCGTACTTCCACAATATCGCCGGGGATGCCGACGACCCGCTTGACCAGATACTCCTTCCGGTCCGGCCCGTTGCTCGGATCATGCAGCACGACAATATCGCCGCGCCTTGGGTCCCTAAACGCAAGCGTTATTTTATTGATAAACAGCCGTTCGCCTTCATACAGTGTCGGCTGCATTGAATGGCCTTTAACCATGGAGATATTGAACACGAACAGATTCAGCAGCGATATGACCGAGAATACGACAACCGCCATAATCAACCAGTCTTTGAATTCCGCGATCCATTTTCTTCTCCGGAGGGAACGGTATTTCTTCAGTCTGGAAGTCCGGTCGCTTCGTTTGCGGTAAGGCAAGCCTCCCTCTTCCAATTTCCGCTCCATAATCCACCCCTGATCCGGTATATGAATGACTCCTAACTCCTAACAATAGAAAAGCATATCTCCCGCACGTTTGCAACGTTCAGGATGATATGCCAAGTAAGGAAAGGAGCCAACTTCCGGCTCCATATGATGCTGGTGTAGTCTGGTTAATGTTTCCGCTTTCGTAATGCAGATTGGCCTACTCTTTATTGTCCAACGATGCTCAGCTTACGCACCGATTTAAAGATATGGTTCTCGCCATAACCCATCGCTTCGTACAGCGGGAGGGCGGCCGCATTATGCTCATCGCCGACAACGTAAATACCGTTGACCTTGCGCGCTTGAAATCTGCTCTCCATAGCCGATACAAGACCTCTGCCGATTCCTCTGCGGCGATAATCGGGATGGATGGCAATACGGAAATAACAACCATAATTTTTCTCAATCGTGCCAATAAGCGCTCCGACAATCTCCCCTTCTTCTTCCGCAACAACAATGAGATCCGAATCCCAAGAAAGCTGTCTGGAGAAGGGTTCCATGGTGTTCTCGTAACATTCTTCGGATAAAGCGGCTTGCAACAGTTCAGTCACTGGACTTACGTCGCTTAATTGAAAGGAACGAACGTGCATTCTTTACAGTCTCCCTTTTCTTTGGCTTTGGATTTTACAAAAAGAAGGAGTTCCCTTTATAATCCGGAGGGCGAAAAAAGCATCAATTAACGAGGAATACCTGCTTTTGTCTCTATTAAAACACATAATTCGGGCGATATCATTACTTTTCTAGTGAAAGCGCTTGATATAAAGCGTATACATCGCGCTATATGCAAATTGTTCATCATTTAGGAAATATTTAGGGTATAAGTTTCTTATATCAGGAAATATTAACAGAGTTAACACCGAGTTTACACAAATTATGGCGGGCATGAGTCGGCGGATGCAGGGCATTTCACTTTATAAACATTTTTGTTTGTTTAGTGTTGCATTCTCGATTCAGATACGGTTTAATATGATGTATACAAATTCCATTTGAAATCAGGAGGGATTTTTCCATGGCTTTTGAATTACCGGCACTTCCATATCCAAATGACGCACTCGAACCGCACATCGACGCAACGACGATGGAGATTCACCACGACAGACACCACAATACGTACGTGACCAACCTCAATGCCGCACTGGAAAAGGCACCCGAACTGCAAGGAAAAGGTCTTGAAGAGCTCATTTCCAATCTGGACGCGGTACCGGAAGCAATCCGCACTGCAGTTCGCAACAACGGCGGCGGGCATGCCAACCACTCCTTGTTCTGGGAAACAATCGGACCAAACGGCGGCGGCGCACCGACAGGCGCACTGGCTGAAGCCATCGACAGCGAACTGGGCGGCTTTGAGAAATTCAAGGAAGACTTCGCTGCTGCGGCAACGACCCGCTTCGGCAGCGGCTGGGCCTGGCTCTCGATCAAGGACGGCAAACTGGCTGTTACGAGCACGCCTAACCAGGACAGCCCTATTATGGAAGGCGCGACTCCGCTGCTCGGACTGGACGTATGGGAGCACGCCTACTACCTGAAATACCAAAACAAACGCCCCGACTACATCAAAGCGTTCTGGAACGTTGTGAACTGGGATGCCGTCGGCAAACTCTACGAAAGCGCGAAGTAAACCGGCTGCGGCTTAGCCGCAGTTCGTGTGACGGCAGCAGCAAGTTGCCCTTGCGCAGTTAACATTTAAAAAGGGATTGCCCGCGGGCAATCCCTTTTTGCATTTGCTTAGTTCTCTTATTCAGCCGAATCCGCGCCGTCTCTTTGATCGAAATAAGCGTTCAGCAGCTTAAGGAAGACGTTCGGAAAAGCGTATTTCGCCATGTCTTCGCGCCCGATCCAGCGCATTTCCGCCCGCTCCCCGTCATGCCCGGCTTCGTCGGCGAACAGCTCGGGCTCCTCAACGGACGCGCCCGGAGATAGCGCCGTCGCCCCTTCGGCCGTACGCTGCGCGGCGTACGGCCCGCGCGCTTCCGCAGCCACCGGCAGCGGAAGCGTCTCCTCCCTGCAGCGGTACACCTGCAGGGTCCAATGGATATGGCTGAACGTGTGCTCGGCAGCCATAAAATGCTCCTCCGGCCGGGCGGAGATCCCGGCCTCGCCCAGGGACCGGCGCAGCCGGTCCATCGCGGCCGCGTCCCCCGGCCGCGCAGCTCCGGCGCCGGGAGCCTCCGGCGCCGGCCAGTGCGGCAGCTCCCACATGCGGGCCAGAAGCCCGCTGGACGGCCGCTGCCGCACAAGCACCCGGCCCGCGCGCTCGCCGCGGCCCTCCACCAGGGCCGCCAGCCGCGTTTCCGGGCGCGGCGGCTTGGCCTTGGTCTTGACGGGCAGCTCCGTCTCGCGGCCCGCAAGCCGCCCGGCGCAGCGCTCCATCACCGGGCAGACGAGGCAGCGCGGCGATTTCGGGGTGCAGACAAGCGCTCCGTGCTCCATCAGAGCCTGATTGAAGTGGGACGCCTCGCCGGACGGAATAAGTGCCTGCGCCAAGCCTTCCATTTTCACACGGGTCTTGGCCTTGGCAATATCGTCTTCGAGCAGAAAGAAGCGGGAGAGCACCCGCATCACATTCCCGTCCACTGCCGGCTCCGGCCGGTTAAAGGCGATGCTGAGAATCGCACCGGCCGTGTAGGGCCCTACCCCTTTAAGGCCAAACACTGCATCCCGGTCGTCCGGCACCTTCCCTCCGTAAGTCTCCTTCACCTGCCTTGCGGCATGCTGCAGATTGCGGGCTCTGGAGTAATAACCGAGCCCTTCCCAGCATTTCAGCACCTCTTCCTCGGACGCTTCGGCCAAAGACTCGATCGTCGGGAAACGTCCGATAAAACGGTTGAAATACGGGATGACCGTATCCACCCGGGTCTGCTGCAGCATAATTTCCGATACCCAGATATGATACGGATCGCGGGAGCGCCGCCACGGCAAGTCCCGCTTCTGCTCGTGGTACCACTCAAGCAAATGGCGGCTGAAGAATTCCATATCCTGCCGCCGCTCCATGTCCTGCCGTTCCTCCAGTGCCATGCTCACGCTCCTTGATGTCAAATTCTTTGGCAAAACACTGCGCCGTTAATCTTTCGCCCGCTGCTCAACGACGGCGAAGGCCGACGCCAGACCGCGGGTATGCGTAATCGTAAGATGGATGGCGTACGGATATCCTCCCGGCAGATTCAGCCGCGTCCAGGCTTCTTCCGAAAGGACAGCCTCCGGTCTGCCGCTCTCCCCGGGGAGGATTTCGATATCCGCAAATCCGACCGCGGCGCCGATGCCGCTCCCGAGCGCCTTGGCGACGGCTTCCTTGGCGGCAAACCGCCCGGCGGCGAATTCGGCCGTAAGGCCGCCCCGGCTTCCGGCGAGGCAAAGCTCGCCCCCGGTCAGAATGCGGCGCGCGAACCTGCCGCCGAGCCGCCCCTTCAGCAGAACGGCAATTCGTTCGATTTCCAGCACATCGTGCCCGATTCCATAGATCAAGGGTACACGCTCCTCAAATCTTCTTTTTCCGTAAATTCATATGGGGAATGGTATAATAGTATAGTGTTGAGGCAGGCTTTCTGCTATCTTAAAAGAAAAACGAGCCGAAGTCCATGCCGCCATAGCGGTGCCTTCGGCACCTGAATGGACCAGCCATTCGCTTACGAGAGGGGACATTTTCTGATGAGTCGAAGCATCAATTTTAAAATACCCGCAGGTGATGACGCCGTTCTGCGCTGTACGCGTTTCCCTTCCCGGGGAGCGGCAGCCAGTCTGATTGTAATCGCTCACGGTTATAAAGGCTTCAAGGATTGGGGAATGTTCCCTTATGCCGCGGAATCGCTGAGCGGGAAGCACGAGGTCGTCACCTTCAATTTCTCCCATGGCGGAATCGGCGAGGATCTCCAGAATTTCACCGAGCTCGATAAATTCGCGCGCAATACCTATCATCGTGAGCTCAAAGATCTGGAAGTGCTGCTCTCCTATCTCAGCCAGCATCCGAAGCTTGGCGGGCTTCCGCTCTTCCTCCTGGGACACAGCCGGGGCGGAGGCGACTGCCTGCTGTACGCACTGGACCATCCGGGCGATACCGCCGGTGTCATCTCCTGGAACGGCGTTACCGATCTGGATCTGTTCACGGAAGAACAGAAACGGGACATGCGTGAAAAAGGCCGCGCTTATGTCCTGAACGGGCGGACCGGCCAGCAAATGCCTCTGGACGCCGTCATTCTGGAGGATTTGGAGCATCAGAAAGAGCGCTACAATATTATTGAACGGATGCGGACGGCGGCATTCCCGGTTGCGCTCATTCAGGGAAGCAAGGACGTCGCCCGTCTGCGGCAGGGGTCCGAGAAGCTGATCGCCGTCAGACCAGATATCGACTGGATTCAAATTCCGGAAGGAGATCATACCTTCGGAACGGTCCATCCGTTCACCGGGCCTACCCCGCAATTGGAGCAGGCACTGTTCGCGACCGAGGCCTTTATTGACCGGGTACTGCAATCCTGAAGCCTCTGTAGGAATACCGCTCTGCGGCGGCCTGCCAATCCGAACGCTGAACTGCCGCTGCGGTGCGGTTAACCCGGCATATTGTTCACATTAGATGCCGGGGATGGCGCCCCGCTTATGCGCCGTTTCGCGATAGAATTTCTCCAGCAGCTCCGCCGCTTCGGGCCTTACCGGCTTTCCCTCCAGGTAATCGCTGTTCTCCTCATACGTAACGCCAAGCTCGGCTTCATCCGTCTGCCCGGGCCACAATCCGGCAGTCGGTTCCTTGCCGATGATTTCGGCGGGCACGCCGAGATAAGAGGCCAGCTGGCGCACCTGGCGTTTGTTCAGGGAACGGAGCGGCGCTATATCCACGGCTCCGTCGCCCCATTTGGTGTAAAAGCCGGTAATCGCCTCGGATGCGTGGTCTGTACCAACCACGAGCAGGTTATTCTCAAAAGAGAGCGCATACTGGATTACCATCCGCGTTCTCGCTTTGATGTTGCCTTTTCCTTTGTGCGTCAAATGGCGGTACTGCCCCATTGCCTTCAGCGCATATTCCGTTTCAAGCGCAATCTCGTCAACGGTATCCTCGATATTCGTCTCCACCGTTATAAGCCCCAACGTTTGGGCCACCGCGTAGCTGTCTCCAATATCCTCCTGCTCCCCGTAAGGCTGGAACACTCCGAGCGTCAAATAATCCCTGCCCCGTTCAGCACTCAGCTCGTCCGTCGCGCGTTTGCACAGACCTGCGGCCACCGCGCTGTCCACGCCCCCGCTTATCGCGATCAGCAGTCCTTTGGCTCCCGATTCCACAATATACGCTTTCAGAAAATCGACTCTCTTCCTTACTTCCGCCTCCGCATCAATCGCCGGCTTTACACCGAGTGCGGCAATGATATCTTCCTGCAGGCTCACAGCAGCTCAACTCCGTTTCATCATGCTGAAATCCAAAAATAATCCCGCGGCACCGGAAAAACCGGCGCCGCGGGATGAAAAGGCAGGCAAAGCTCCTCGTTTTATTGACAATAGCGGTCAAAGACATCCTTCAGCTCTGCTGCGATTTCCACAGCCGAACGGTTCTCTACCCCGTGACGCTCAATAAAATGCACAAGCTCCCCATCCTTCATCAGAGCGATGGAAGGCGAGGAAGGCGGGTAAGGAGCGAAATATTCGCGGGCTTTTGCAGTGGCTTCCTTCTCCTGTCCG
This sequence comes from Paenibacillus apii, assembly GCF_011043685.1. Classification (NCBI taxonomy): domain Bacteria; kingdom Bacillati; phylum Bacillota; class Bacilli; order Caryophanales; family Paenibacillaceae; genus Paenibacillus; species Paenibacillus apii. Next base: position 12,591 of record NZ_JAAKGU010000009.1, read on the forward strand.
GCAAAGACGGTAAAGAGATGATCCGGCTTGATGTCATGCTGCAGCGCCTCGGCCACACCGGGACGGCATTGTCCGGCGGCGCATCCGCACACGGAGTTAACGACGACAAGGGAGGTTCCCTTCGCGGTTGGCAGTGCGGCTTCCACTTCCTCCGGAGTTCTCAGCTCTTTAAAGCCAATGCTGGTCAGATCGTCGCGCATCGGTTGAATGGTATCCTTCATATATTGGTCAAAAGACATGGACATCGCTTTCGCACTCTCCTCTACGCTTAAATAGTTTTGTCTATGAACTTTTTAACAGTTCATTCGTTAACTTTATTATACATTCCTACCCTCCGAAAGCAAGCGGAAGGGACCGCGCAGTTCTGGCTTTTGCTTGCCGCTGGCAGACATCCGGCTTCAAACGGCCGCCCTTCTAAGCTTCGGCATAGGTTGCTTTCTCCTTAGTTTCGTATGGAAAAGACACTATAAAGACCGTACCGGCACCGGCGCTGGAATCGACGGAGATCGCACCGCCGTGCCGCTCGACGATGCTGAGGCATAGCGGAAGGCCCAGCCCGGTCCCCTGGTCTTTGGTGGTAAAGAAAGGAATGAACATTTTCTCCAGCTCCGTCTCCGACATTCCGCTGCCCGTATCTCTTACCAGCAGTTCAACCTTTCCCGACTCACAGCGGGTTTCCAGCGTCAGCACGCCCTTCGGATCCATCGCTTCCATTGCATTGCGTCCCAGGTTCAGCACCAGCTGCTTGATCTCCTTAACATTGAGCCGCAGAACCGGCAGGGAATCGCACAGCTTGAGCTCGACAATTTGCCCGCGAAGATTCGCATCGGCCCACAGCAGCGGCGCCAGCTCTTCAATCACATCGTGAAGGTTGCTGTCCTCTTTGCTGGAAATACCGCTCTGCGCCAGTGACAGAAAATCGGTGATAATGCTGTTGGCCCGGTCCAGCTCATCCATGACAATCTGGTAATAAGAATCCATATCCGGTGTGCTCTTCTCCCTCATCAATTGAAGGAAGCCGCGCACCACCGCCATCGGATTGCGAATTTCGTGGGTAATTCCCGCCGCCATCTGGCCGACCAGCGTCAAGCGCTCGACATGATCCAGTTCGCTTCGAATCATCTCTTCCTCCGTCACGTCTTGAATAACGAGAACCATCCCTCCGATCTGGCCGGGCTCTTGCGGAACCAGGGGAGCTGCAAGAATATGCAGGACTCTCCCTAAGCAATTGACCTTCTCCATGAACCTTTGCTTAAGCACAATAATCTCCAGGAGACGGTCCAGTTCCTTATCCTCGTTAAGTTTCAGCTTATGTATCAGGTCGAATACGGGAAGAAACAGAACATCGCTCCTTTTTATATTCGGCAGCCGGGCCTGCAATTTCTTCATCATCGTATCGTTGATGCTGGTAATCTTGTAATTGTCGTCAATGGAAAAGATACTTAGGGGCACCATATTGGTAATCTGCTGAAGATTATCGGTTTCCCATCTGAATCTCTCGGACATATGGGCTATGCGTTCCTCGACTTCAAGCTTGTCCAGAGCCGATTCCAGCCAATAAATCATGAAGCCTCCGAACAGGAATCTGAAGAACAGCATGCACAAAATGAGTGCGATTTCATTTGGCTGAAGTACAGAGTAGCTCTTGCCGTCGAGCAGAGGCGTAAGCACTCTGAACAGCGTGCACGACGCCAGCAGACCCCACATAATCGAAATTTTCTCCAGATCCGTTCCTTGCTTGAATCGTTTGGCCAGACTGAATACGAGCGGAAATATTAAAATATTCGAATCGAGCAGAATATGGAGCGGTGTGAACGGATAGTGGAACACAATGGTGCACGCCAGCAGCAGCACCCCGAGAAAAATACGGGAGCGCAAGCTTCCATACAGCATGCCGATAAACGCCGGAACCACAGCCCAGTTCAGATTGATAATCCCGAACAGGCTGCCGGACAGCGCAGAGCAAAGTATAAGGCTAAGCGCACAGCACAACGCAAGGAAGGTCTGGTCATTCGGAAATTTAAGATTTCTGCGCGCGGGATGGCTTTGATTCAGTCTCCATTGAAACAACAGCAAAAAAGATGAGGCAGCGGCAATTTGCAGTATGATATCTTTTATCGCGGTTGTAATTGTAATCACCATCCATCCGGGCCCGGTTAATTTTATGTGCAGACTTAGATTAAAGCAATTGGTGCAATCTGACAATGAAAGAATACCTTTATGGGCTGGACTGGCCCGTGCAGGGGCGGTAATGGTATGATGAGACCTGAATCAACCGCAGCCCTGTCATTTGCAAAAGGAGCCATATCATGAGTGAATTCGATGTTATCGTCATCGGCGGCGGACCCTCCGGTCTGATGGCAAGCGTTGCCGCAGCGGAGCATGGGGCGTCCGTGCTGCTGATCGACAAGGGAACCAAGCTCGGACGCAAGCTGGGCATCTCCGGCGGCGGCCGCTGCAATGTGACGAATATGAAGGAAACAGCTGAGCTGATCGCCAATATACCGGGCAATGGACGTTTTCTGTACAGCGCGCTCGGGCATTTCGACAATCGTTCCATCGTCGCCTTTTTTGAAAATTTGGGCATTAAGTTAAAGGAAGAAGATAACGGCCGAATGTTTCCCGTTTCCGATAAAGCTTCCAGTGTCGTCTCCGCATTGGTCGGAAGAGTCAAGAGCCTCGGCGTTCAGGTCATAACGGACAGTCCGGTCCGGGAAGTGATGTATGGGAAGGACTGCGTTCACGGCGTTCTACTGGCTTCGGGGAAAAAGCTCACCGCCCGGGCGGTTATTATCGCGACAGGAGGCAAATCGGTCCCGCATACCGGCTCCACCGGCGATGGATATGCATGGGCCGAAGCGGCGGGGCATACGGTAACGGAGCTGTACCCGACGGAGGTGCCGATTGTATCGCGCGAGGACTGGATCAGGTCCGGCGAGCTGCAGGGGCTCTCTCTGCGCGATGTATCGCTTACCGTCTGGAATGAAAAAGGCAAAAAGCTGATCTCCCACAGGGGCGACATGATTTTTACCCACTTCGGGCTATCCGGTCCGGTTGCGCTGCGCTGCAGCCAGTTTCTGCGGCAGGTGCAGCGCAGGACAGGACAACCGGCGGTGGAGCTGTCTATCGATCTGTTCCCGGACCACAGTCCAAATGAAATGGAAGCAGAGCTGCGGAACAAGCTGGAATCTGAGTCCAAAAAGGCCGTCCGCAACGCGCTGAAGGGACTGCTGCCGGAACGGCTCATTCCGCTTCTGCTGTCCAAGGCGGGAATTGACGGCGACCTTACCGTGCCTCATCTCTCCAAAAGCAGTCTTGCGGCGCTCGCCGCCCTGATGAAGCGCATGCCGGTTACTGTTCACGGTACCCGTACTTTGGAGGAAGCGTTTGTTACGGGGGGCGGCGTTCATTTGAAGGAAATCGATCCCGGAACCATGCAGTCAAAGCTGATGCCGGGTCTGTATTTCTGCGGCGAAATCCTGGATATACACGGATATACGGGCGGTTATAACATCACTGCGGCTTTCTCAACGGGATATACGGCCGGGATGCATGCCGCACGGCCGGAAGCCTGAAGGCGTTAATCCTTAATTTTAAAAGTAATTCCCACTTACCCGGTAAAATCCGGAGTGAAACAAATAGTTTTGTAAAATAAAACCAGCGTGAACCCGTACGAACCCCCGGCGTTCACGCTGGTTTTTCTTGAATTATCTGACCAGAAGAAAAGCCGTAAACGCTTTTGCCGCCATGATGCCGATCAACGCTCCAGCTGGTATGAACACCGCCAGCCCCCACCAGCCGTACAGCGGCACCGCAGCGGCCGCCGAACACAGCAGAGAGAACGGAAGCAGAAGAATCGGAACCGCACGGCTCCCCGCGTCGGCTTTCCGTTCTTTGGTGAACGGGAGCAGCGCAATAAACTCATCACCGGAAAATATCTTCCAGTACGAGACCAGCCATGAGGCCATCATGCAGATCAGCACAACGCAGACGGCCCATTTCAGCATTCCCGGCACAATCAGAACTGCGATGGCGCCCACTCCGGTAAACTGTAGATACAGCTTCAAATGTCCTGGATGGCGCACAAACGCCTTGATTGACGCATCGGCCAGCCTGCTTTCGGGAGTGACGGATCGCAGCAGCGGCCGGGATTTACGGAAGATCCACGGCTTATGCCGGGTCGGACGAGGCTTGTCAATGACGCCTCTGAGCAGCAGTCCGGCAATCTTCATCCTCTGCTTGAAGTCCTCGCGGACATCGCCAAGGAACGTGCCGCGCAGCTTCAGTCTTGCCCGCAGCGCGGCTGCCGCAACCGCCGCATACCCGGCGGCTGCAAGCAGCAGCAGCGCCGGGTGAAAGCTCCAGGCCGCGGCGGCGCGGATGAACAGCCCGCACGGCAGCCATGAGGCAAGCAGCATCCACAGCCATCTGCGCCAGCCCTGCTTCTGTACTCTTACCATGTGCGCGAGCAGCTTGACGCATGTCCCGCAGCACAGGCTCAGGGCCAGCAGCGCTCCCGCGTTCGCTCCGCTTAGCCCGTAGGCCCGGACGAGAAAAGGCAGTAGAATCAGAAATCCTGCCGTTATTTTCAGCGCCGTGACCGACAGGCTGTACAAGATTCCGCCCAGCATAACCGTCCGCATCCATTCCTTGCGCTGCCGCAGGAACAGCAGGTCTCCTTCATGCAGCAGCAGCAGAATGCCGCCCTGCATCAGTAAGGCGAGCAGCGCCGGCAGGAGGGCATAGGGCAGGAGCGTGCTCCATGTCGGAAGCGGCTCATTCCAGAATCCGTAATAGTACCTTCCGCCCAGCAGCGCCCCCGGAATGATGAGGTACAGAAACACCGTCCAGTCCGCGGCGGTGCGAATGATACCCCATTGTTCCTTCCAGTGGCGGGCCAGCCGCCTTTGCAGCAGCCGCCTTGGAGAAGGAGTATCATAGCCCGCTCGGTTATCCATCATTGTGTTCATGGCAAGCTTTCCCTCCCCCATCATGCCAGCGCGTCGAAGCAGTCGAACAGCGAAGCTTCCGGCAGCCCCGCCGCCGCGCGGATATGCTCAAGCGTCCCAGATGCTGCCACCTTTCCGGCGGATACGAGCACAAAGGAGTCGCAAATCTTTTCCGCCGTATCCAGCACATGCGTCGACATCAGCACACCGGCTCCGCGCCGCCGCTCCGTCTCCAGCAGCTTCAGAAAGTCCTTGGTCGCGCGGGGATCGAGACCGATGAACGGCTCGTCCACGATATAGAGGTCAGGCTGGGCGAGAAAGCCGAGCATCAGCATCATTTTCTGCTTCATCCCTTTGGAGAAGCCCGCCGGCAGATCGTCGCGCACATGCTCCATGCCGAACTGACGGAGCAGACGCTGCGCCGCCTCCTTGAATTGCTCGTATTCCAGTCCGTAGGCGGCAGCCGACAGGTCCAGATGCTCCCACAGCGTCAAATCCTCGTAAAAGACCGGCTGCTCCGGCACATAGGCGTAAGAACCGCCGCCTAAGCCGCCGATCTCCACCTTCGCTTTCGCATGCTTCAGCAGCCCTAGCAGCGTCTTGATTGTCGTGCTTTTGCCGGCTCCGTTCGGACCGATCAATCCAAGCAGCTGACCGCGCCGGACGGTGAACGAAATATCCGCGATACGAATATCGCCTTCCTCATATCCCGCCTCGGCAATGGAAACGTCCAGTACAATATCTTCCCGCTCCTGCAACTCCCGTTCCGTTTCTTTGTCTTCCAACAGTTCCATCTCCCAATTACGTATAAATGATAAAGGTCAGCGCCGTACTCGGCCTGACAACAATACCCATCTTACCACTTGCTTCCGGCTTTTGCAGCAGCTCCTCACGAGTACGCAGCCGCCTTCTCTTTGGCGTTTCCGGCGACAGCCGCTTGATCCTTTCGGTCGATATAGCCCCGGAGTGCCAGCATCGCCGCACCCAACAGCAGGGTAAGCAGTCCTGAGACGATAAAGGCGGCTACCGGACCCGACGCCGTAACGAGCGCCCCGCCGGCCACCGGTCCCAAAATGACGGACGCGCTGGCCAGACTGTTGACTGTTCCGAAAACCCGGCCGGTATAGGCTTCGGGGGTCCGCTTTTGCAGCATCGACTGAAACGGAATGAAGACAAGCCCCGCTCCGGCTCCCGCCAGCAGAAAGGCGGAGAACAAAAGGATGTAAATCACCGTCCCCGGCTTACCGTTAGCGGTCGCCACAGCCGCACCGGCGAATACCGCTCCCATCAATACCGCGCCAATGCCCATAAATAGAAGCGGATGCCGGGAACCGCCCATCCGTCCGGTCAACAGTGCAGCGATCAGCGTGCCGATCCCGCCTGCCCCTACGCACCAGCCCAGCAGATCGCCGCTGACGCCGGGAATAATCCGGAACAGCGTCACTAGCTGCGAATCGGCAATATTCAGCACCAGCAGCACGGATACGAGCATAAGAATGCCGCTCAGCACGGCGGGCATACCGGCAATGATCTTAAGACCTGCGACTATATCGCGGCGAAAGGACGGCCGGTTTCCGGAGTGTCCTTCCGCCTCGTCCAGAGAATTCGCTCTCCGTCCCTTTGGCAGGAAGACCAGAATCGCAGCGGATACGAGGAACGTCACAGCGTCAATCAGATAGCAGGCGTTGATGCCGAACATCGCCACAAGCAGACCCCCGAGGGCGGGCCCGATTATTTTCGTGATTTGCTCAATGGAGGAGCTTAAGCTAACCGCGGCATCCATTTGCGAAGCGGGAACCAGCTCTTTAAGCTTGCCGCTTTTGGCCGGCGAGAAGATGACATCCATCGATCCTTTGAGCAGCAGCAGGATGTAGACTTGAGCCAGCGAACCGACGAAGATGAGCGAGGCGACGATAACTGCGCGAACCACATCCGATACGATCATCAGCGCTTTGCGGTTCAGCCGGTCAGCCGCCACTCCGGCGAATGGCCCGCCCAGCAGCATGGGAGCGGCCATGCACAGCGAGATAGCCGTAATCTCCCAGGGCGTGGCGTTCCACTTCAGGCCGACCATCGTCAGCAGTGCTAGCATGTGCAGCCAATCGCCGATATTCGATATGAACTGCGCTGTTAGCAGCAGCGTCAGCGGGCGGCCCAGCTTCAGCTTGCCTTTTGGCCCACTTAGATTGCTCCGTTCTTTCATTGTCTTTCCACTCCTATTGTCCTTTTTGATTATATTTCCATATTAAGGCTGACAGGAGCCATTCAGCATCGGTCCCGGGGTGTAGTCGACTCTACACGCACAGGCCGATTCTCTTTTCGGTACAGCGAACGAAAGCATTTTGATTTTTAATTATTAAAAGTTGCTCATTGTGACAAATCACATGTTTTTCTTCAATTTTTTAACGTATTGTATGGATATATACTGGTTCGCTGCACAGGTGACCCGTGCTTTCAGGATGAGATTGTTCAACCCTGCGGGCGGCCCGCACGAAGAATTGAAAAAAAAGGGTGAGAGATGCATGATACAATCCTATGAACGCGATACCCAGCTGACGCTGCACTTGTACCGGGTGTTCGCCAAGTCGTTCAAGAGTATCAATGAACATGCCGTAATCGGAAGCAAAATCGAAGGGTTCAATCCGACGGCCTTTGCCGTTATGGAAGTGCTCTACTATAAAGGACCGCAACCTATCCAGCAGATCGGCGCCAAACTGCTGCTCCAAAGCGGAAACGTTACTTACGTCATCGACAAGCTCGAAGAGCGCGGCTATTTGCAGCGCAAGCCATGCCCGACCGACCGACGCGTTATTTTTGCAGAACTGACGCCCGAGGGCGAGCGCCTGATGAACGACATGTACCCGAAATATTCGGAACGCATCCATCTCGCCTTCAGTGGTCTGAATGACGAAGAGAAGGAGCAGATGATCGTTCTGCTGAAGAAGATGGGACTCCAGGCTGAGAAGCTGTCTCCGCTTCCGCGGAAATAGGCGATACAGCTATCCGTTCCCACCGGCTAACCGCAAATAAGCGGCTGCAGCCCCCCTTTGAAAGGGCGGCGCAGCCGCTTTTTTGTTGAAATCATGCTTTACATTCGCTCCTACAGCTATACAGGAAATCAGCGTCCATTTCGTCCGTTCCAGGGAGACATTTTCTAGAAAATGTCTTTTAAAAGGTGGACATCAGAGCAGAAGGGACGCTCTGAAAGCAGATATCCATATGTTGATGGATGCCTATTAGTCACCCCAATATATGGACAAAAACAAGGGATTCGGGCTTGTTCGCCTCGTATGTGCCGATTTTGCGGAGTGTCCACACTTTGAAAGACATTTTTGTACAAATTGTCTGCACCAGGCGTTCACAGAGCGATTGGGTGGGTATGTGAATCTATAGCTCTTACCATTCCCTGCGCAGGAGCGCATACAAGTCTACGTCCTGGTAGCCCGACGGGGTATGGCGATATTCGCGCAGCGTCCCTTCGCGGCGAAAGCCGAGAGAAGCCAGCAGCCGGGCCGACCGGAGGTTGGCCGGATGACACTGGGCCTCGACGCGGTTGAGCCCCATCTCCTCGAAGCCGTAGCCGAGGACCAGTGTCAGCGCTTCGCGCATGTAGCCTCGGCCCCAATAAGCGGGCGACAGCTCGAAGCCCACCTCACCCCGGAAGGCCCCCGCTAGCTGCCAGCTGTTAAAGCCGCAGCTTCCGATCACTTTCCCGCTAGGCAGCGTGATGCTCCAGCGCAGGCTCTCCTCCTCGTGCTCCATCACAAGGAGCAGCCGGATCAACTCCTCCGCTTCCACCTTTGAGGCGAGCGGCTTGATTCCGAGCCAGACGGCCGCTTCCGGGTACGACCAGCAGGGAAGCAGCGCTTCGGCGTCTTCCTGTCTCAAAGCACGCAGCGTCAGCCTGCGGCCGGTCAATACCGGCGCTGTTCCGCTATGCTCCTTCATCCCCTCGCCCCCTTCTGAACCCGTCCATTATATCCTATTTCCAATATCAACAAAAATAGCGTCAGTAATGAAAGACACCCTCACCTTCCATTACTGACGCTATATTATCATAATGTCCACTCCGCCATCGTCCGGGCAGCGCCCGCTTCCTTGGCTTCAGCCTGTCATTCCCGCAGCCTTCACTGGCTCCAGAACCTCGCCGCACACCAATTCCAGCTTGGCCAGAATTTCCTTAAACTCCTCGATTCCCGTCCCCGTAATGCTGAACTCCTCGCCGTGGGCTGTCAGAAAATTGTCCTGCGTCAAACGCTCCAGTTCATGCTTAACCTCCCGCTCGCCTATACGGTACCCGTATTTCTCCAGCTCATTCTGCATATCGGCTACCGTCAGGTCCCGCTCGCGGGCGTAATAAAGCATGTGGATCCCTATGAACATATTCTGTACATCGGCTCGCATGTTTCACTCCTTCCGGCCTATAAGCCTTCCATTATTTATGAATTCATTACCCTTAGGGCAGCAGCGGGAAACACTCATTGAGCAGGAAACGAGCCGTATTTTGATAAACTAAAAACTTAAATTTTGACAATCCTGCGCCAAAGCTTGACGGCGGCTTCATCGCTGTACTATGTTGATAGTTACAACAGTTTACTTATTCAAGACTGACTTCATATACAGAAAGGTGATGCTCCATGTTTCAGGCAATGCCTTATGACGGAACGCGCAGCGAACGGTTTGAAGCCGTGCTGGCTCAGCTTGGGGCCTTGATGAAAGACGAACCGAATGCAATCGCGAATTTGGCCAACGCCGCGGCGCTGCTCAAGTTCTCGCTTACGGATACGAACTGGGCCGGCTTCTACCTGTATGACGGGAATGAACTTGTACTCGGTCCGTTTCAGGGACTGCCGGCCTGCATCCGCATCCCGATTGGCCGCGGAGTATGCGGCACGGCGGCGAACGAGCGCCGGACGCTCGTCGTGGATGATGTGCACGCCTTTCCGGGACATATCGCCTGCGACGCCGCATCCAACAGCGAGATTGTCGTTCCGCTGATCAAGGACGGCAAGTTGATGGGTGTGCTTGATGTAGACAGCCCGCTCAAGCACCGGTTCAGCGATGAGGAACGCCGGTTTGTGGAGCGCTTTGCGGCCATGGTCTCCGAGGTTCTCTGACCTCTTCGCATTCGCCAGCCGCATCGTATTTCTTAACAATTCCTCCATACGCCAAAAAATAACGGCTGCGCCCCGATTCGGGGCGCAGCCGTTTGCCGTTATCCTTCATTTCGTTATGTTCTTCCACCAAATCGTTTACAGCGGTACCTGCCGGATGTTCCAGATTTCGGAGGCGTAGCGGCTGATCGTATTGTCGCTGGAGAATTTGCCGGAGTGGCCGATATTGATGATGGATTTCTTCAGCCATCCGCTGCGGTTGCGGTAGGCGCGGTCGATTTCCACATGCGTCTCGACGTAGCTCGGAAAATCCTTCAGCACGAAAAATTCGTCGTTATTGTCGAGCAGCGAATGGTAAATATGCTCGAAATCCTGATGGAAGCAGCAGATCGGCCCCGGTGTAATGAGCTGATCCAGCACTTCCTTCACCCGGCTGTCGCTATTGTACATGCCGTGCGCATTGTACCCGCCGTACTGGTAATAATCCATGACCTGCTCGGCGCGCAGGCCGAACAGGAACATATTCTCGTTGCCGATCATTTCGTTCATCTCAACATTGGCTCCGTCCATCGTCCCGATGGTCAGCGCGCCGTTCATCATGAACTTCATATTTCCGGTGCCCGACGCTTCCTTACTCGCCGTCGAGATCTGCTCGCTGACATCGGCCGCCGGGATGATCTTCTCCGCCAGCGACACCGAATAGTTCTCCAGAAAGAAGATACGGATCTTGCCGTTGACGTCGGAATCCCTATTGACGATGTCGGCCACGGTATTGATCAGCTTGATGATCCGCTTCGCTAAGTGATAGCTTGGAGCCGCTTTGGCGGCGAAGATAAACGTGCGCGGCACGATATCAATCCCCGGACTTGCCTTGATCTGATTGTAGAGATGCATGATATGCAGAATATTAAGCAGCTGGCGCTTGTAGGCATGCAGCCGCTTGACCTGTACATCGAAGATGGAATCCGGGTCGACCATGACATTATGCCGGCTCTTGATGTATTCCGCCAGACGAAGCTTGTTCTTCCGCTTGATCTCGGCTATCTTTTGTTGGAACGAGGAATCCTCGCAGTATTTGATGAGGCCGATCATTTCCTGCGGATGGGTCATCCAGCGCGAGCCGATCGCATCGGTGATTAAACCCGCCAAATCCCTGTTGGCATGCATCAGCCACCGCCGGTGGGTAATGCCGTTGGTCTTGTTGTTGAACCGGTGCGGGTACGTTTCGTCGAACAGTTTCATTTCCCGTTTGCGCAAAATATCCGTATGCAGCGCGGCCACGCCGTTGACGCTGTGGCTGCCGACAATGGCCAGATGCGCCATCCGGACCTGATCGTCATAAATAATCGCCATTTGCGAAATCCGGTTTTGGTCGCCCGGATAGCGTCTCATCAGCTCGGCGCAGAACCTTGTGTTAATCTCCTCGATGATGAGATACACCCGGGGCACCAATTCACGGACCATGTTCACCGGCCACTTCTCCAGCGCTTCGCTAAGAATCGTATGGTTCGTATAGGAGACCATGCGGGTCGTTATATTCCAGGCCTCATCCCATTCCAGGCCCCTCTCATCCATCAGAATCCGCATCAGCTCCGGAATGACGAGAGTGGGATGCGTATCGTTGATGTGCAGTGCCACCTTGCCTGGAAGCTCGGACAGAGGAAGCCCCAGCTTTCCGAAGGTTCGCAGTATACTTTGCAGACCGGCGCTGCAGAGGAAATACTGCTGTTTCAGACGCAGCAGCTTACCCTCATACTCGGAATCGTCCGGGTACAGAAATTCGGAGATGGACTCCACGGAACGTTTATACTCAAGGAATTTATGATAGTCCGTGCCCGGCTCCAGGCCCAAGGCGCTGTCCGGCCGGAGAATCGACTCGGCGCTCCAGTTGCGCAGCGTATTGACATGCCGCCGGTCGGCGCCGATAATCGGCACATCATACGGAACCGCGCGCACCGCCTCGTAATCCTTGTGCCGGAACACTAGCTTGTCGCCCACCTTGTCGATCTCGACGCGTCCCCAGAACCGGACCTCCACACTCTTGTCTTCCCGCCGGACTTCCCACACATTATCCTTTTGCAGCCAATAATCGGGCAGCTCCACTTGATAACCGTCCACAATCTTCTGCTCGAACAGGCCGTATTTGTAACGGATGCCGCAGCCGTGGCCCGCATACTGCAGGGAAGCCAGCGAATCGAGAAAACAGGCTGCAAGCCGTCCCAGACCGCCATTGCCCAGACCCGCGTCAGCCTCCTCCTCCTCGACATCCTGCAGGGAAAAGCCCAGCTCCGAAAGCCCGTCCCTCACCATCTCCAGAACGCCCATATTCAGCAGATTATTGCCCAGCAGCCGGCCGATCAGAAATTCCATCGAGAAATAATAGACCTGCTTTTCCTTGCCAGCCTTGTATTTCAGATTGGTATTCGCCCAGTTCTTTCCTGCCTGTGCTCGGACCATACTTCCGAGAATATGGTAAACATCGGCAATTGAGGCTTCTTCCAGCGGCTTGCCCAGCTTCCCGACCAAATCATCGACAAATGCTTCCTTGAACGCTTCTTTATCGGTAAACAACAAGCAGGTTCCTCCTGACACTGATGTATTGCGACCCTACATTTTGCTGCTCTTGGCAATGACAAACGGACGCTTGCTGTCGCCGACTAGAATCCGCTCCCGACTCAGCTGCACGTCTTTGTCCAAAATGACGTTCTCAATGACGGCATTCTCTTCGATAATGCATTTCTGCATGACGACGGAGTTCACAACCCTTGCCCCTTTGCGGATTTGAACGCCCCGAAAAATAACGCTGTTCTCCACCGTGCCCGCGATGATGCAGCCGTTCGCTACCAGCGAATTGCTGACATTGGCGCTTTCGAGATAGTGGGTCGGGGCTTCGTACTTAATTTTGGTCTGAACCTGATTGTCTCGGAACAGGTCGGTGTATTCCTCTTGGTTTAGCAGTTCCATGCTGTTCTTGTAATAACTGGCTAGGGAGTTAATGACAGCGTGATAACCTGTATATTCAAAAGCGGCTATCTTGAGCTTATCCCGTCTCTTCTGGATCGCATCCCGGAAGAAGAAGCTTTCTCCGTGGGCGATGCAGTATTCCACCTGTTCGAGGAACAGCTCTTTTTCCATGATAAACATATCCAGATAGATGTTCGGATGATTCTTCTCGTGATGTATATTCGTCACATTGCCTTCGCCATCCACCTCAAGGCGCAAGCAGGGATCATGCTCCGGCTCGAGCTGGTCGATTTTTTTGTAGACCAGCGTGACGTCGGCGCCTTTTTGCAGATGATAGCTGTACAGCTCCTGAAAGTCAATCGTATTGATATGCTGGCTTCCGGAATGCACAATGTATTTAGCCGACGCACGTTTGAAGAAGTCCAGATTGTTGTGAAAATGCTGCAGGTCCCCAAGAGAAGTGTCCGTCGGATCGTTCCAGTCGGGAGGCAAAATAAACAGGCCGCCGTGCTTGCGGTTCATATCCCATGATTTTCCGTCGCCCAGATGATCCATCAGGGAGCGGTACTTACGGCGGACAAACAGCCCCACGCTCTCCAGTTCGGCGCGCATCATATTGGAGAGAACAAAATCAATCAGACGATAGCGGCTGGCAAAAGGTACGGCTGCGCCGCAGCGGAAATAGGTTAGTTCGTTTAAATTGTCCAATTCATGATCCAGATTGATTACTCCCATGAGCTGTTTCATCAGATTCACCGTCCTCTATTATGATTAAATGGTCTTGGCCGGAACCGATTTGCGCTTCTTGCTGCGGTTGTCGATGAGCAGGATCTCATCCTCGTTCTCCCGGTCCGTGCCGATTTCCAAATAATCTTCGATCACCGTGTTTTCGTTGATAATGGCTTTGTGGATGCGCACATTTTTGCCGATTTTGACCTTGGGCATGATGACGGAATCCGTGATGACGCTTCCCTCGCCCACCTCGACGCCGTAAAAGAGCACGGAATGCTTCACTTCCCCGCGGACAATGCAGCCCTCGTTGATGATGGAGCCCGACACTTTAGCTCCCGGCGCCACATACTGCGCAGGCTGGTTCGGATTTCGGGTATATATTCTCCAGGACGGGTCATTCAGGTTAAGCGGCGGGTTGTCGCTCAGCAGATCCATATTGGCTTCCCAAAGACTGTTCACGGTGCCGACATCTCTCCAGTACCCTTCGAACGGATAGGCGTACATCGACTTGCCTTTGGATAACAATGCCGGGATGATATCTTTGCCGAAATCGTGGGAAGAAAGCGCATCCTCCCCATCCTCCAGCAGAGCGCGGCGCAGAACTTCCCATTTGAAAATATAGACCCCCATCGAAGCCAGCGTGCTCTTGGGCTTTGCGGGTTTTTCTTCGAATTCGTAAATTTTCAGGTTCTCTTCCGTGTTAAGTATGCCGAATCGGCTGGCGTCCTCGATGGGAACGTCAATGACCGAGATGGTGCAGTCGGCTTTCTTTTCCTTATGGTATTCAAGCATGGCGTTATAATTCATTTTGTATATATGGTCACCCGACAGAATGAGCACATGCTCAGGGTCGAATTGATCGACAAATTTAAGGTTCCGGTAAATCGCATCAGCCGTTCCCCGATACCAGCTGCTGCCGTCTTCGCGTTCATGCGGCGGCAGTACGAACACCCCGCCGTTCTTGCGGTTGAGATCCCAGTCGCTGCCGATGCCGATGTAGGAGCTCAGCACAAGGGGTTCGTATTGAGTCAATACGCCAACCGTATCAATCCCCGAATTTGTGCAGTTGCTAAGGGGAAAATCGATGATCCGGTAGGTGCCCCCAAAATAGACCGCGGGTTTGGCAATAGATTTGGTCAAGCCCTTCAATCGTTTGCCTTGACCACCTGCCAGAAGCATGGCTACCATTTCTTTTTTCTTCATTTGGAAGAGCCTCCTTGACTTGGGGTAGTAAAGCTTCTTCAATAAATGGGATAAAATGATTGGTGCGAAGCAAAGACAGCGCTGAAAAGAGTTCCTATTGCATTTTACTGGATGACGGGCCGTTTTAAACCGGTGATTCAGAACTTTTTGAGAAGAAAGGCAGTTAAAAAAGTCTTGCAAACGGGGAAGGCTGGAATGGATTGGATCGGCCGGACCAAACGGGGGATGAATGGATTCCGACTCTAAATCCTATATAATAAGTTTTCGATACCCATCGTCAAAACCCTTTCCTAAATAAAAAAAAGTTCACGTTTTCGGCTTGCCGTCATCGCATGAGCAATCGCCGTCCTCCTTTGTTTGCAATCGCTTCCTAAGGCACCATAATACGCCTGTCCGCCATGACGGAGAAGAGGAGCGATATTTTCTCCCTATACTTTAGATTAACCAATTTGAACACCGATGAAAGACGATTAGGCATGAAATGATTAAGGTAATTTTCAGCAAACATTCAAGTTGGTATGGCATAATGAAAAAACACCGTTTTTGGGTAAAGTAGGCATGGAGGGATAACCATGAAAGCTCACATAGGCATCCGTCTGCTGCTGGTGGACGATGAGCCTCACATCCTCCAGTTCCTGGAACTGGGACTTATAAATGAGGGCTTTGACATAAGAACGGCGCCGGACGGACTGTCGGCTCTTGAAATCGCCGCCGAATTCAAACCCCATGTTGCCATTCTCGATATTATGATGCCCGGAATGGACGGTTTTGAAGTCTGCCGGGTTCTCCGGGACGAAGAGCCGGACATCGCCGTTATTATGCTGACGGCCAAGGATGAGGTCGATGACCGCGTCAAGGGCCTGTCCCTTGGGGCCGACGATTATATGGTCAAGCCATTCAGCTTCGAAGAGCTGCTCGCGCGCATTCAGGCGCGGCTCCGTAACCGGTTCCCGGGACTTCTTGGCGAGGTACGCTGCGGCCCCTTCCGGATCGACGGCCGGAGAAAGGAAATCCGCTTCAGGGATGCCGTGCTTGAGCTTTCGCCGACGGAGTACGAGCTGCTGCAGTACATGGTCATCAACCACGGACTTGTGCTGAGCAAGCCGATGATCCTTGACAAGGTCTGGGGATACGACTTCGGAGGGGAAGAAAACATTGTGGAGGTCTACATTCGTTCCCTCCGCGAGAAGCTGGGCGATAAGGAGCACCGCATCATCCGCACGCTGCGCGGGGCGGGCTACCGGGTGGATCTCCTATGATCCCCGGCTGGTCAGCTATCCGGCGGCGGCTGCATCCTCCCCGTTCGCTTCGGGGGCGGCTGCTCGCCATCTCGCTGCTGATTCTCTCGGGACTTCTCCTGCTCATCGGAGTGCTTCAATACGTGATCATGCGCAATTTCCTCTACACGAACCGGGCGGAGGCCATGCACTCGCAGATCCAATCGGTTCCCCGCGAGCTGATCTTCGAGCTCGCCCGGAGCCGCCAGGAGAGCGGCGGCGTGCTGTTCCCCGGCTCCGGCGCGGAGACTCCCCCGGCGGAAGCCGGGAGCACAGGGAGCGGCGGCTATGCCGGCGAGGCAAGCGCCGAAGCGCCGGACGGCGGCGCTGGACAGAGCAGCGCCTGGGCGACAGGCGCCAGCTCAGGGCAAGGCGGCGATGGGGCGGCGAGCGGCAGCCTGGGGCAGGGCGGCGATGGAGCGGCGAGCGGCAGCCTGGGGCTGAGCGGCGGCGGGACGACGAATGGCAGTCCGGGGCTGAGCGGCAACGACGGGACGAGCGCCAGCCCCGGAAGCGCCGCAGGCAGCGACAGGCACACCCCGGGACGGCGTCCGCTGCTGCTGGACGCCCGGACAACGCTCGCCCTGTTTAGCCCGGACGGCGCCTTTACCGATCTGCAGGCGGAGACGCTGGCCGACTCGCCCGCTCCCCGGATGGAGGACGAGGAATACGAGCTGCTGCTTCAGCATCCCGCGGGCAGAGAGGCGGATTACTACAGGATCCTGACCTCCGAAGACGGGACTGAGCATCTGGCTGTCTTCATGACCATCGGCCCTCCAAACCATCCGCTGGGTGTTCTTCAAATGACTGCGGATACGGCCCCGCTGCGCGACGTTATAATGCGCCAGCTGCTGACTTACGCGGCGCTGTCCGCGGCGGCTCTGGCGGGCGGTCTGCTGCTCTACTTGCCCGCCCTCCGCAAGGCTCTTGTCCCGCTGTCCAATATGCGCAAGACCGCGCAGATTATCGATGCGGGAAATCTCGATGTCCGGTTTGCGTCCGCGCAGGGACAGACCGAAATCGACCAGTTGTCTTCCTCGTTCAACGGCATGCTGGAGCGGCTGGAAAGTTCCTTCCGCAGTGAACGGGAGGCCAAGGAGCAGATGCGCCGGTTTGCCGCCGACGCTTCCCACGAGCTGCGGACGCCGCTGACCTCGATCCACGGTTTTCTCGAAGTGCTGCTGCGGGGTGCGGCGGAGAACCGGGAACAGCTGTACAAAGCCCTGAACACCATGCACGGAGAATCGAAGCGCATCAACAAGCTGGTGGAGGATCTGCTGCTCCTCGCCCGGATGGACGGCGCTCCGCAGCTTCGGGCCAAAGAGCTCGATTTGGACGAAGTCATCGAAGAGATGCGGCCTCATCTGGTGATGCTTGCCGGAGAACGGGAAGTCGAATTTTCTCTCTCCCGCGGCATTAGAGGGCTGTACGATCCTGACAAGATCAAGCAGGTTGTTCTGAATCTGTTCCAGAACGCGGTGCAGCATACGGACCCGCAGTCGGGAAAAATCTCCATCGCCCTGCGGCCTGCCGGCTCCCGCGTGGAGCTGACGGTACGGGATAACGGCGCCGGCATTCCTGCGGAGCATCTCTCCCATGTATTCGACCGGTTTTACCGCAGCGATCCCTCCCGGGCCCGCAAGTATGGCGGTTCGGGGCTCGGGCTGTCGATCACCAAATCGATAACCGAAGCGCATGGCGGGGAAATCGGCGTAACGAGCGCTCCGGGCGAGGGCACGGCCTTCCGGGTAACGCTCCCCTGCCTGCAGGCATTGGCAAATAAATCATAGATAGCGCTATAATATATAGCGAATATATGCTTTCGATGCGAGTTTTGCTGCGCAGAGTCTCAGGAAGCAAAGCTCCACAAAACTTTTAGGAGGTCCTATCATGTACGAAATCGCAGTAATCGGCGCCGGTCCCGCCGGCGCAAGCGCCGCGCTGTTCGCCGCCAAGGCGGGGAAGAAAACGCTGCTTATCGACAACGACAAAGGGATGACCCGCAGAGGTTGGTATGAGAATTATTACGGCATTTCCGAAATTGGCGGACCCGACCTGGTGGAAACCGGACACAAACAGGCGATCAAGTTCGGGGCCGAGCTGATCGCGGAGCAGGCCGTTTCCATCGCTAAAAGCGGCGAAGGCTTTACCATTGAAACCGAAAGCGGCGCGGCCTATGAAGCGAAGCATGTTATTCTGGCGACCGGCGTGCTGACGGATCTGGCCGCCAAAGCGGGAGTGGTAACGAAGGACGGTACGGAGCCGAGAATCAAGACGGTCGTCGCCGTGGATGCGGCCGGCAAGACCAACATCGATGGCATCTGGGCGGCCGGCACCGTTGCCGGTGTCAGCGTGCATGCCGTCATTACGGCGGGCGACGGCGCGAAGGTGGCGATTAACGTCATCAGCGAGCTGAACGGCACGCGATATGTGGACCATGATGTGCTGAAGGCTTAAGCGGCAACAGCAAGGGACCAAGCTCATCTCAGGAACCAAAAAGCATTGAATCAATAAACAACGTCCCCCGGCCTTTTTCGCCGAAGAGACGTTGTTTGGTTCAGGGCTTTCCCGCTGCTTAAGGCCCTGCAAAATCACCTGATTGCGCTGATGACTGTCCATAAACCGGAGAAAATAAGCAGCCATAGAGTCAGCCTTTTGAATGCGGCTTCAGTGAACTCTCCCCCACTTAGCTTACGCCTGAAGTGGGGGCTTCTGTTGGCATCGATACAGGGTTGCACACGCTGCGAGCTTCATAATTGAAGGCTCAGTGCCTGTTGCACCCGAATGAGGGAAGCCAACGTCCAATACGTTCGTTTTGCCAATGAAGGGTCTTTTGCCTCCAAGGACAACCACGTCTTTTCAGATGTGGCTTTTTGTATGCTACGCAGCACGTATCGTGCGCCGATGTTATACGAGGCATTAAGGTCCGCGTGATACATTTTGCCTGTTGCGAATACAGCAACATCACGCTTTGTGTTTCGATTTACAAATCCACTGCCATCAAACGCAAGTGCACTTGTATTTGCCGGATTGACTAGAGAAACTCGCATCCCCATAAAATGCGCCATTTCGGTCACTTTCGTTTGGATGCGCCGTTTGGCCCAAAACTGGAGTTTGGCTCGAAGCCGCTTGGCTCCCCACGTTCCTTTAGGCAGACGCATCTTCCCTAAAAACTCCATAACAATGACATCTGCGCTGTGCTTTTGGGCAAAGGCGAGGATTTGATGCGCGGTATCATGGACGATATGCGTCTGTAAGCCGTTCATCCGCCGCCAGAAATTCGGTTTTACCCCTATACCGGATTGACGCTGGGCTTGTTTCAGTTTGCCTGTGATTTGACGCATCCGGTCTTTTTCTTTGGCTTGGTTGATAAATCTCCTCGCCAAGACAGTGCCATTAGCGTCCATCACGGAACAGACTGCGGAATTTGTTAATCCTAAATCAACGGCACACACCCGCTGCTTGGAACGTTCCGGCTGAGTCAACTTCGCATCCCCTTCATAGGCGATATGTAGGGCATAGCGTTTTCCTGTTCGAACCAATGTGGGGTTGCATTCTTTCATGCTCCATACGTTACGTTTGAATAGGTCTTGCCCTTTAAAGGTAATGGGGAGCCAGACCCAATCGCCTTGATGAAATACTTTGATGTTGGCTGCCCGATCGGAGGTTCGAATGAACATATTGCCTTTGTACAAGCAAGGGAATGCCTGATGCTGAGCTTGGAGTGTCGGCGGTTTCTTCGAAAAGCGTTTTCCTTCTTGCTGGGCACGTTGCCGCTCGGCTTGCCAAAGCTGAAAACGGGAATGATGGCTTTTTACAATACCAAACGCTTCGGCAATGGCACTTCTGCGGAAGTACGAAGGAAACTTATAAAAGCGTTGATCAAACTCGGCGTAGAACGGATTCGGATTTTGTCTGGTACGGTGAGTCAGCCGTTCTACCGCCGTCACCACCGCTTGAGTGGATAACGATGCCAAGGACATAAACTGCTCTTGAATGACCGTAATCAAGAAAGACAGCGCCTCTTGATATACATGGAGAGTCGCATCCAGCATGCGGTGGTGAGACGTAATCGGATGTTTGAGTGTTTTAACCACCTTCATGAGATACGCCTCCATCGCAAGGTTTATGAGTCTAGCATAACACAAGAACGTATGTTTGGTAAAGCAGACGTGTCTAACCCCCACCTTCGCTGTTGGCTTAGAGGTGGAGGACTGCGACACTAAATCTGTTCAACCGTCTTACCGCTTTAATGCCCAACCAAACGCCGGCCAACAGGACCGGTACCGTCCATCCGAAGACGGACATGACGTTTCCGTTCAGAAGACCGCCCTGGGAAAACGAGACGATGGTGATAATATTCAAAATAGCAGCGTAAGCCGTCAAATTTGCCCTGAAAGCGGCTTTACCCGTTCCCTGTCCGCTTAGGAACAGGGCAACCGGGGGACCGCTCATGGAAATGCTACCGTTAAGCAAACCGCTGGCTATGCCTACCGGGACAAACGCAAATCGCTCGTTACGCACAGGAAAGGATTTACCAGTGAGCAGCAGCGCGGAATAAGCTAGAACGAGCAGGCCCGTCGCCACTTTCAGCACGGAAGCGTCCACTACCAGCAGGAGCCAGGCGCCCAGCGGCGCCGCAGCGATGCTGGACAACACAAGCACCCAGATTTTGCGGACAGCGGCATCCTTATAAGCGCCTGCTAAAATTGCGATGTTGGTAATCACGCTGAGCATAACAACCAGCGGCACCGTCTCCTGCAACGGCAGCCATAGAGTGAGCAGTGGCATGGAAACGAGGGCGAAACCGAAGCTTGTTAATCCTTGAATGAATCCCGCCATGAGAATCACCGGGAGGCAGAACAGCAGTGTCTGAACGTCTAACTCTTTTCAGTCCTTTTCTCTTTAATAGTTCGAAAGACCTTTTACTCCTATTCTCTCCCAAATTAACAGCGCATCAAGTGTAAAAAGCCCTTTAATACTCGCTGCGTGTAAACGGAGAAGGCAAATCAAAATGCCCCATCAGTGATTCGACTTGTTTTCCATCCACCAGCACCTCAAAGGTTTCGACCTCTTTAAATTGGAACAATGTATTACGCAAAGCTTTCAGAAACAATTCTTCTCCGGAGGCCCCCAGCCGATCCTCGTCCGGCAAGTGCAGATCAACAGTCAATTTGCCGGAGTTCAGTTCGGCAGACAGGAAGGTAGTGTTAGCACATAACGAAACAACCTTATCCTCCGGGCTTGTTTTAAGAGCATTCAAAGCAGCCAGATATTTATCCGTTTCCCTGGAATAACGAATAACCGTTTCCTTTTGGACGAGACCAGTCGCATCAGCGTTCCCGTAATACGTTGCAATCGCTTCTTCCTTCTCAGCAGCTTCAGTGGGGGAAGCCTCAGGAGCCGCCGTAGCGGGAGAAGAAACTGCCGGATCGTGAGAACCGCCAGTACTGTTTTTTTTATCCCCACAACCCGCTATGCTTAAGGTCAAACCAATGGCGAAGCACAGCACAATGGTTTTAATTATACGCATTGTGAACCCCTCCTCATGGAACCTGCAGATATTCTTTAATACCGGCTGCTATGGCTTCAGACACCCGCAATTGGAATTGTTCATCCCACATCGTCCGCTCTTCCTGCGGGTTGGACATAAAACCGATTTCACACAGTACCGCGGGCATAACTGTCTCCCTGGTCACCTGAAAGTTCGACTTGCGTACATTCCGGTCAATAAAACCGGTAGCCGGTACAATATACCGATGAAGCACATCAGCCAGCTCCTTGCTGTCATCTCGCGTATAGAAAGTTTCCGTTCCGGAAGCAGACTGCCTCGTATAACTATTGCCATGAATAGAGATGAATATATCGGCTTTAAGATTATTGGCAAAAGTTGCACGATCTGCCCGTTTTACAGCAGTGTCGTCTTGTCTGGTCAAAAAGACAGAAATATTGGGGTCTTCCTCCAGAACTTTGGCCAGCTTCAAAACTATAGCAAGATTAAATTCCTTCTCGAAGCGTCCTCCGACCGACGTATTTCCTGGGTCTGTTCCCCCGTGACCAGCATCAAGAACAACCCGATACTGCTTCGTACCTGTATCCATTGGACTTAATTGTAATGTCCATTCTCCCAATTCTTGGCTTTCCAGCAAATTGTACTGTACTTTTTGCTTCAGGTCGATTGTGATCCTGACGCCGGAAGGATTGCCCTGGAAGAGATTATACCGGATCTTGTTTATGTACGAATCCTCGACAGGAATTTCTCCGTTCTGTACCATGTTCTCCCCATTCATCATTTGATCCAGGGTTGCTCCCGGAACATCGATTACAAGCCGCTCAGGATCGGACAAGTTACTAATGCCAGGTTTGATGCTGCCTCCCTCTGCCGCAATCTTCAGCCCATCTTCGCTCCGTTCAATCCGGTTGACTACCGGAAGATTCCCGTTAGTTCCGTCATCTGCCGGCGATGGCGAAGATGCTTTATCAGGAAGATTCCCCGAACCGGAGACTTCCCCTATATTGATGAGACTGACAGAGCGAGTTGATTTATCCCAGATAACCTTCAGTCCCAGATTTTCACTGACAAAACGAACCGGGATCAACGTATTTCCCTTTACCAGCAAAGGAGCCGTCTCCAATAGATAAGAATCTCCGTTAACAAAGGCTTTGGTTTTATTAATGTAAAGCTGAAGCACCAGTTCGTCCTTTTTCACGGTTATCTGCTTGTCAGCCTGGTTCCAAGACACCTTTGCGCCAAGCTCCTCCGACACGACCCGCAATGGAACCATTGTAGTGTTCCCTACCAAACGGGGTGGAACTTCCGGCTGAAGCAATTGGTTGTCTAAGTAAAGACGAATGGCAGCATCTGCATTGGCCTGTCCAACGCTCACACTTGCAAACAAAAACAGAAACGTTATACAGGCAAGAGCCATAACGAGCTTTTTCATAATTCACCTCTCAATGATTTGTGCGACAGATGTCGATTTGGGTCCCCCTTTCCTACTTAATTATAGACACAGATATCCGCTAATTGTTGTGGTATTTTTCAAATATTCACAAATATTTACATGGTATTCTTTAGTTTTCACACGAGAAAATATCGCCGATTAATGCTGCGAACTTGAAACTTGCCCATTAAAAATCGAATCTGGAAAAACAATCGGTAAAATTGTATTAGAACAAAAAATGATGCCCGGCTTGGGCATCATTTTTTCATTCGGTCTATTATGGGATATGCAGCAGTAAACACGCCGCTTAGACTGTCGGACGCGCATCGCCCACAAACCGGTTCAGAAACTGCACGGTCCGGGGATTGGATGAATGGTTTAGCACTTGGTCCGGCGTTCCTTGTTCCGTAATAACTCCCCCGTCCATCATAATCAGCGTGTCCGCGACATCGGCGGCAAATTTCATTTCATGGGTTACGATTACCATGGTCATGCCTTCGGATGCCAGCTCCTTGATGACTTTCAGCACTTCCCCAACAAGTTCGGGATCAAGCGCCGAGGTCGGCTCGTCGAATAACAGGAGTTCCGGCTCCGTGGCCATCGCCCGGGCAATGGCCACCCGCTGCTGCTGGCCCCCGGAGAGCTGATGGGGATATGAGTCCGCCTTATCCGCAAGCCCCACTTTAACCAGCAGCTCCAAAGCCCGCTTGCGCGCTTCCTCCTTGGATAACTTTTGGACGGTGACCTGTCCTTCCATGACATTCCCGAGGGCCGTCATATGCGGAAACAGATTATAGGACTGAAAAACCATTCCTGTTTTTTTCCGCAGAGCCAGGACATCCTTCTGCGGGAGCTTCTTCCCGTCAAAGCTTAGCGATATTCCGCCTAGCGAAATGTTCCCCTTGTCCGGAATCTCTAGCAGATTGAAGCAGCGCAGCAGCGTTGTCTTGCCTGAGCCCGACGGGCCGATAATGACCAGCACCTTGCCTTCCTCCAGCGTCACATCCACGCCTTTAAGCACTTGAAGCGGGCCGAACGATTTATGTAGGCCAGACAGTCGTATCATATATTATTTCTCCTTTAGCCCGCGGAGTAGCGGGACAAACGTTTTTCCAGATAATCTTGCAGCACCGTCAGGACAGTACAAAATACCAGATAAAAGACTGCTGCTTCACTGTATACGAGCAGCGGTTCATAGGTAACGGCCGCGATTTGCTGCGCTGTGCGGAACATTTCCACATAGGTGATCGTTGCCGCCAGCGACGTATCCTTCACCAGGCTGATGAACGAGTTCGTCAGCGGTGGGACGGACACACGCGCGGCCTGGGGCAGAATAATTCGCCGCAGCGCCTGGATACGCGTCATACCGACCGAATGAGCCGCCTCCCACTGCCCTTTATGGATAGACAGGATGGCCGCACGCACGATTTCCGAGCCGTACGCCCCTACACTGAGCGTAAACCCGATCACCGCTGCCGTAAACGGCTCCAGCGTTATTCCGATGCTCGGCAGTCCATAAAAAATAATGAACAACTGAACCAGCAGCGGCGTACCGCGGATGATCCATACATAGAAGCGGGCGATCAGAACCGGAACTTTCCATGACGACAGACGGACCAGCGCCGTGGCAACCGCCAGCAGCAAACCTAGAGCGAATGAAACCAGCGTCAACGGAATGGTAAAAGCCACCCCGGCTTTAAGCAGGGGCAGCAAAGAATCGATCACGATTTGGATTTTACGGTCATCCATAAATCAGACATCCTTCTTGAACTTTGGGCCATAATAGACCTTTGATTCATGTGT
The DNA here is from genome assembly GCF_011043685.1 of Paenibacillus apii. Lineage (NCBI taxonomy): Bacteria > Bacillati > Bacillota > Bacilli > Caryophanales > Paenibacillaceae > Paenibacillus > Paenibacillus apii. The sequence continues at coordinate 37,577 of NZ_JAAKGU010000009.1, forward strand.
TATTGGGATACATCCTCACCGAAATATTTCTCGGAGATTTTCAAGTAGGTTCCATCGCTCTTCATTGAAGCCAGCGCGTCATTGACCGCTTTGACCAGTTCATCATTGCCTTTAAGGAAAGCGGCGGCGCTTTGCGAACCGTTCGCCTGTTCGTCGACCTTTTTGATCGGAGCGCCCGGCTTCTGCTTCTTGAGGTCCAAATAAGATAATCCGTCGTTGACCGTGGCATCCACGCGTCCGGAAGCCAGCAGATCGATCGCCTGGTTAAAACCCTCGGTGGAGACGATTTCAGCTCCATTCTCCCTTGCGATATCCGCCAGATTGCTCGTTAGGGACTGAGCGGCCTTTTTACCTTTAAGGTCTGCAAATGACTGGATCGTGTTATTGTCGCTCTTGACGATCAGCACAGCCTTGGAGACGATGTATGGATCGGAGAAGTCGTATTTCACTTTGCGCTCGTCCGTAATGGATACTTCATTAAAAATAGCGTCAAACCGCTTGGCGTCCATTCCGGCAAAAATGCCGTCCCATTGAGTTTCGACGAACTCGGCTTTCACCCCAAGGCGTTTGGCAACTTCCTCTGCTATCTCCACGTCAAATCCGGTAAGCTTGCCGCTGGCATCATGATAAGTGAAGGGAGCGTAAGTTCCTTCCGTGCCGATCCGCAATACACCGCTTGCTTTGATTGCGTCCAGGCTGGATTGTTCCCCGCTTCCGGTATCCGCGCTCTGCGACGGAGAAGCCGCAGGCGAACTGCCGTTGTTAGCATTTGTTCCGCAGGCGGCGACCAAAATGACGGTCAGTACCAGCAGAAGTGTCAGGCTGAATTTTCTCATTGTTATGAACCCTCTCTCTTCTCTTTTTTTCTGATCTATTGAACATCTTTTTTTCAGCACATTGAATATTACATGTTCATATAATGTTCGTCAATATAATTTTGATCGGTTTTGTCGGAATTACCTAGAGCAAAACTCTGTTTTCCAAAATATTTTTCATACTGATATGAGATTTGGATGGTCCGAGTTTAGCAAGAGAGTCTTGGAATTCGGCAAGCTCTTCGATCGATGCGGTTTGGACTTTAATCAGATAATTATATTCCCCGCTGATCCGATATAAATCGGTTACCTCCCTGGCTTTGCTGCAAAAGTCAACGAGCTCCTGGCAATGTTCAGTTTTTAACAGGATAAAGGTCGTCGTTCCCCGATTCAGATTGCTTAAATTTATTGCTGTGGAATACCCGGAAATGATCTTTTTATCCTCCAGCTTCAAAATCCTTTCTTTAACCGACGGCTGGGACATGCTGATTTCCTTGCTGATTTGCGAAATGGACATTCGCGCATTGTACTGAAGCAGCTGCAAAATCTTCCTATCAATATCATCGATTGGATGATCCATATCCTTAGGCCCTCCCAAATTCAATCATATAATTAAATTAAGCCATATCCATTGAATTAACTTATACTTCATAACTATTTTATCAATATACGCTTACTTATCCTATGTATTTAACGCATTAAAATTTCTATACTATTAACAACTTACAGATAAGGAGAGATATTGAATGAGCGTAAAAGGTCTTTCACATGTGGCGATCCAGGCCAAAGATTATGAAGGGACGATTGCTTTTATACTGAAGTCTTGGGATTTAAGGTGGGGCACTATTGGAGTCTGCCTTCCTTTCATATCAAAGAAGCATCCATGCTCGTTTCGCCCGATCGAAGAACCTGCATTGAAGTTTTTGATAATGAAGCCGTCATTCCAGCCCAAGGTAAAAAAGCTTCGTCTGAGGAGGAGGTAGCTTACGGTGCGTTGTTACACTTTGCCTTCTATGTGAGTGATGTAGACGATACATATCAAAAAGCCATTGCTCATGGAGCAAAGGCCTGTGTGGAACCGAGTCAGATGTCTCTTGGCGAACCGCCGCTTGTGGTGAAAAACGCCTTGGTTTACAGTCCCAACAGTGAAGTGATTGAGTTTATTGAGGACGTTGATTTTGACAGGTCTCCCGCTTGAGTGCTCAAGCATCCTCCTCTTGCTCTGTTCTTATATCTTTAAGTCTGATTTTATAAGTCTCCCCCCATTTTTTCATAGATACGATGATTGGCTCAAGCGTCCTGCCAAAATCGGTGAGCGAATATTCCACTTTGGGCGGAACCTCTTTATACACTTCTCTGTGAACGATGCCGTCCCGCTCAAGCTCCCGGAGCTGCAATGTGAGCATAAACTGCGTAATCCCCGGATTAAGACGCCGGAATTCATTAAACCTTTTCGTTCCGCCAATGAGCTGATAGAGAATAATCCCTTTCCATTTGCCGCCGATGACATCCAGGGTGGTTTCCACAGGACAGCTTTCCATGTTTGGCTTACCCCCGTATTTGTTTCTCCGATCTCCCATAGCGCGTCCTCCTCCAATGGTATGATTTTTAATACTATATAATAAAAATATGCGTACTTATTTAATGTAAGTATACAATATATAATTCGTATGTACGACAAACCAATTGGAAAGGAAGGAACAAATGAGCAATCCCCTAAACATGAAAGCAGTCGGCTCTTATCGGTATCTCCCTTTATCCGATCCGGAAAGCCTTGTTGATCTGCATATAGAAAAACCGGTGCCTACAGGCCGCGATCTGCTTGTCAAAGTCAAAGCAGTCTCAGTCAACCCAGCCGACCTGGATATTCGCAAGAATAATAACTATGAGGCAGAATCGCCCAAAATTTTGGGTTGGGATGCATCTGGAATCGTGGAGCAGGTTGGGCCTGAATGCCAATTGTTCAAGCCGGGAGACGAGGTGTTCTATGCGGGCAGTGTCACTCGTCCAGGCGTTAACAGTGAATTTCACCTGGTGGATGAACGCATTGCGGGAAACAAGCCGAAGAGCCTGGATTTCGCGCAAGCGGCCGCCCTTCCGCTGACCTCGCTTACGGCTTGGGAGGGCTTATTTGATCGTTTGGGAATCAGTCATAGTTCTGAGGAAAACGAAAGCATACTCATTATCGGTGCGGCAGGAGGAGTAGGATCGATAGCTACGCAGCTCGCCAAATTAGCGGGACTAACTGTAATTGGCACCGCTTCACGTCCGGAATCAGTGCAGTGGGCCAAAGATCACGGTGCGGATTTTACAATCAACCACAACAGCCCTTTTGCACCGCAGCTCAAGGAAATTGGGTTTGAGTCCGTGGATTATGTATTTTGCCTGAATGATACGGTGCAGCATTTTGAGAATTTGGCAGAAGTTATCGCCCCCCAGGGCAAGATTTGCTCAATCGTTCCTGTAGCGAAGGCCTCCCAGGCGGGAAGCTTGGATATGGATCTGCTTTTTTATAAAAGTGTCACGTTTGTATGGGAGCTCATGTTCACCCGTGCCATGTTCCAGACCAAAGATATCATCAAACAACACGATATCCTGAATCAACTGGCTGAACTGATCGATAATGGCAAGCTGAAGACGACTCTGGCCGAACGCCTGGAACCAATCAACGCGGCAAACCTGCGTCTAGCACATGAAAAAATAGAGACCGGAAGAGCGGTAGGAAAGATTGTTTTGGAGAATTTCTGATCTAATCCATTCACGATAAAAATGACCGAGCAAGTAGGTACTTGTTCGGTCATTTTGTTGATTGCCCACTTGGAATCCGGCATTCGCCGCTTCCGGTTAGGATGCTGGATTATAATAATAGCTTTCTTTTCCTAACATCACCATCTCTTTTGGTTTATTTTTCGATTTTGGAGGATTGTGCAATAACTCTACGCGAATCGGCTACCGTATCAGCCCCGATATGCTCCATACTTGGTTCAAGACGAGGCCTTCACAATCAATCGTAAAAGGAGAAAAACAAAATGGAGAAAAGAAACAAGGCAGGACAAGCATCTTATGTAGGCATGTGGGTTACCCAGGATGGATACATCCGACATGAGCTTTTGCCAAACGGACGTTACGACGAGGCGCGCGGCAATCGGAAAAGCGCCTATCAAGGCCGCTACATGCTTAATGGTGATCATATCGACTATGTAGACGATACCGGATTTACAGCTGACGGGGATTTTCGGAATGGCGTCCTCTACCACGCAGGCATGATTTTATATCGGGAAGATTAAACGAATCGGAAAGGAATTGAAGAGACATGTCGAGCACGTTAAAAATCTACACATCGGACAAATGGGGGATTCACCGTACCCTGATCGGAGGGTTATCGCTTTAATGTTTCCGCACTCATTCTGATCATGCTCTTTGCCCCGTCTCCGGCGATAATAATTCCAATGTTGATCCTGTTTCAATTACCTGGGTCGCCGCGGTGGGAATCACTTTGGCGGTGGGAGCAGTGGTCTTATCTCATAGATATGTCAGTTCTCCTTCCAGCCAAGTGCCGGGTCGAGAATCTATTATAGAAGCGTAAGAACCGAAGATCGAAATAGAGGTTTGACCGTAGCGTTCGAACAGTATTATGACAACCCCTTCCGACAATTGACCGGAAGGGGTTTTTCTGCCTCAATTCGAAGCGGCGCGCAGCGTACTGCGAAATTGTTTTATATCACTAATTGGGGGAAGGCCGAACATTCTGGCGTATTCCCGGCTAAACTGAGAGGGACTTTCATATCCGACTAAAAATGCCGCATTTGCGGCTTCCGTCACCCCGGAGAACAGTATCCGTCGAGCCTCTTGCAGACGGATTTTTTTCTGAAATTGTAATGGACTCATTGCCGTTACCTCTTTGAAATGATAATGCAACGAGGAGGTGCTCATGTTCACAGCGGCGGCAAGTGTTTCCACTCGCAGCGGCTTGGCAAAATCCCGTTCAATCATTTCAATAACTTTAGCAATGCAATCCGCGTGACTACCCGTCATGGCAAATTGTTTGATCGAATGACCTTGTTCCCCCAAAAGAATTCGGTAAAGAATTTCTCGGATGATCATTGGCGCAAGCACGGGAATGTCTTGTGGCGTGTCTAATAGGTTAACGAGTCTGACAGTTGCTTCGAGAAGAGATGTGGTTGTTTGGCTGACATAAAGAGCCCGTTTCGTACTTGATGGAACGTTCTGCGATATATCAACTTCCCGGATCAAGTCGATAATTTGACTCGAATCGAAATCCAGTCGCAGGCACAGGTAAGGGCATTCCGGCGTAGCTTGGATCACCTGTCCGGAAACGGGCAATTGCACCGAAGCGACTAGATAACAGGATGGATCGTACACATAACTCTCTTTGCCCAGTATAACGAGCTTTGTTCCTTGAGCGACGATGCATAACGAAGGCTCATAGAGGGTATGAATCGGATCAGTTTCGTTGGATGCCCTAATGAAATGCAGCGAGGGAATATTCGTAGAGAAAGTTCCGTCTATCCCAGTATATCGTTCGATTTGCGCCGCCAGTTCCTGTTGCAGCGTTACTTCCTTCTCGTCCAACCTCATATCTCCAACCTCCATAAATCATATGGTCATTTAATTTTATTGAAAAATGGAGAATTAGGCAAGAATCCGCCTGATTCCGGCTACCGGCTATTCTTTCATTTACTTCATAATGAAGAAGACCCCAAAAGAAATAGAGCCAAGGAGGACGTGAAATGGTACAAAACCAACAACATGAATCATCACCCGTATGTTGGCATGTGGGTAAGGCGACCATATCGAGTATGTGGATGATACCGAGTCCACCGCCGACGGCGATTTTCGGGACGGGATCCTCTACCATGCCAGGATGATTCTTTATCGAGAAGAATGATATGTGTGTGGGATAGAAAAAGGATGCCGTACTCGGTCGTCTGGGTGAAATTTCGAGAAAGTGAGCTGATTGTTAATGAAAGAACTCCCACTATCCAAAGCATACCAATTCATTGAACCAGGCCCGGTCGTATTGGTAGCAACCTCCGACCACGGCCAGCCCAACCTGATGGCAATGAGCTATCACATGGTGATAGCAGATGGCGACAAGCCGCTTATCGGCTGCATGCTCGGTCCATGGGATCAAAGCTTCAAAACTCTGCTCAGTACAGGGGAATGTGTGCTTGCCGTTCCAACGGTAGATCTTGCTTCTAAGGTTGTTGGAATCGGCAACTGTTCCGGTACAGACACAGACAAGTTTAAAAGCTTCGGTCTGACATCGGTAACTGCCGAAAAAGTAAATGCTCCGCTTGTCGCTGAGTGCCTGGTGAACCTGGAATGCCGTATCGCCGACGATGGTTTGATTGACAAATACAATCTCATCATTCTGGAAGTGGTGAAAGCCTGGATTAATCCGGATCGAGAGGAATGCCGGCTAATCCATCACAACGGAAACGGAACCTTTACGGTTGACGGCGAGACCATGGATCTCAGAGATAAAATGGTGAGATGGTCATCCTATGTCCAGCGTTGACAGAAAGAAAAACTCATAAATCTGAAAAGGAGATGTTACCATGTTTAATTTTGATTTTTACAATCCAACACGCATTTTATTTGGTAAGGACAGACTTAGCAGCATTGATCAGCTTGTTCCAGCCGATGCAAATGTTCTAATCACCTATGGAGGTGAAAGTGCCAAAAAATACGGTACTATCGATAAGGTGAGAAGCGCACTGGGTAACAGAAAAATTCATGAATTTGGCGGAATAGAACCAAATCCTCATTATGAGACCTTGATAAAAGCCGCAGAAATGGTGCGCCGTGAACATATTGATTTTTTGCTTGCCATCGGCGGCGGTTCTGTCATTGACGGAACTAAATTCATTTCGCTTGCTGCCTCCTATGATGGGGATGCGCTCGATCTTCTGCAATACGGTTTTTCGCCCATTGGCTTGGATATCATAGGACACGCGGTTCCTTTCGGTACCGTGCTGACTTTACCTGCCACCGGTTCAGAAATGAACAGCGGTGGTGTAATCAGCTATGGACAAGGGAAATACCCCGTTTTCAGTGAATTAGCATTTCCTACATTTTCAATATTAGACCCGACTCTTACTTATACGCTGCCCAAAAATCAAGTGGCCAACGGAGTGATTGACGCATTCGTGCACACAACGGAGCAATATCTCACGTATCCCGTAGAAGGAAGAATACAGGATCGCATATCAGAGGGCATTCTGCAAACATTGATTGAAATAGGTGAAACTACAATCGCCGAACCGGAAAATTACGATGCACGCGCAAACCTGGTCTGGAGTGCTACACTGGCGCTGAACGGATTAATCTGTGCAGGAGTCCCGCAGGACTGGGCGGCCCACATGATCGGACATGAACTTACCGCCTTATACGGCATTGACCATGGACGAACATTGGCTGTTATACTGCCTCCGTTACTGGAGGTTCGCCGCGAGAAAAAGCGCGCGAAACTTTTGCAGTATGCCGAACGAGTCTGGCACATAACGGAAGGAAGCGAAGATGACCGGATAAATTCAGCCATACAAAAAACGAGGGAATTCTTTGAAAGTCTAGGGGCAAAGACACGACTGTCCGACTATAACATTGGTGCGGATAAAATACCGGTTATCATCGAACAGTTAAAGACTCATGGGATGACAGCACTTTCGGAAACTCATGATCTTACATTGGACATTAGCCAAGAGATTCTGGAAAGAGCATTATAAATTCCTTTATATCATTTAAAATTTCCTCACCTGATTAAAACCAAGGCATGCTGTGGATTAGAATTTCAGGTATACCTAGCATTTTGCTCTCACTCGTTACTGGAAATAATCAAACGCTTCGGTGGGAAAAGCGTTCTATTCAGGATCTCAAGTTGTCTTCGCGGTACTGAGTGTAATCATGCTTTTGAGTGCAATGCTTTGAAACCTCCCAAATCAATCTGAACTGTGGATGAATGGCTTTACCCATTCGAAAAATAACACGTTTGAAGGAGAAAAAAGACATGTCCAATATTAAAGGGAAAGTTATCGTAATTACGGGTGCAAGCAGTGGAATCGGGGAGGCAACGGCACGTCTACTTGCTCAAAATGGCGCTAATGTCGTAATAGGAGCTAGACGTACGGAGAGATTAGCAACTCTTGCAGCAGCAATTCGTTCAGAAGGAGGATCAGTTGAGTACCAGACCTTGGATGTGACGAATCAGAAACAGGTCCAAACATTCATTGATTTTGCACATAAAATATTTGGCCGTGTCGATGTCATTTTGAATAACGCTGGCGTAATGCCTCTTTCACCGTTGGAAGCGTTGAAGATTGATGAATGGAATCGTATGATTGACGTTAACATTCGTGGTGTTCTTCACGGCATCGCCGCAGGCCTTCCGCTTATGAAAAAGCAAGGATTTGGTCAATTTATTAATATTGCCTCTATAGGTGCATACACCGTATCTCCAACTGCAGCAGTTTATTGTGCAACTAAGTTTGCCGTTAGAGCCATCACTGAAGGATTACGGCAAGAGGTAGGCGGTGATATCCGCGTGACACTTGTATCGCCGGGAGTTACGGAATCAGAGCTAGCTGAGAGTATCTCTGATGAAAAAGGCCGGGAGGAAATGAAGGAGTTTCGTCGAATCTCCATTTCACCAAACGCTATTGCGCGGGCAATCATGTATGCCATCGAGCAGCCTGCTGAAGTAGACGTTAGTGAGATTATTGTACGTCCTACAGCTAGTCTACACTAATGCTGCTTCACAAATAATAGAGATGTCTGCTCGCGCGGCTGCATATGCATGCTGGGCAGCATTCGGATCAGTCTGAAGCATGGGAGCGGGAATGGCTCCATAAAAAAATAGAGACCGGAAGAGCGGTAGGAAAGATTGTTCTGGAGAATTTCTGATCTAATCCATTCACGATAAAAATGACCGAGCAAGTAGATGCTTGTTCGGTCATTTTCAGGGGGTGTCCCAAGTCAATTTAGACTATTGGGACAGCCCCATTACAAGATTATAACGTTTACCAAGGAGTGTCAGAAGCTTTAAGTACAACTGTTCCTTTTGGTACAGCTGTTCCACCGTAAACAGTCACTGTGTATGTACCTGAAGGAACAAGTGGATTACTATCATTATTTATGTAGTTTCTTCCTATTCCATCTGCTGCAATGGTTTCATTAAAGATAACTGTACCCTTAGTATTATGCTTTACTTCAACTCTAAAAGAATTTGACCCTGTATTTTTTAAATACATGTTAATATTTGGATATCCAATCTGTACTGTCCATGAAGTATGTGGGTCTGCAACAGTATTATTTGTTAAATCCCAATTTAGTACACTTTGTTGGATTGCAAAAGGAGTAATATTAATGACCTTATCTCCTTCTTTGGATGCTGTATTGTCATTTGCCGAAACAGCACTAGCAACTCCAGTAATAAGTGAAATAGATAATGCACCAGCACCAATAATCCTCATAAATTTGTTTGTCATTCTCTTAACTTCCTCTCCATATAATTTTTGAATACGCTGTTATCATAACATACATAAAATGACAAGGTATATAATTCCAAAATAACCAATACTACGACATTTAATTACATTACTTCCCATACACTAAGGCCTAACTTCCCTTTCACTTTTTCGAAAAATTTCTCTTGTAAAACGAGACTCTTACATTGTTCGACAAGATCCTTCTCACAAGTTCACGCTCAGTGAATAGCTTGTTTTGAAGTTCTTCACCGTGAAGGTCTGGAACGAGCTATATTTTTGCTATTTCCCCCTATGTCTCTATAATTATTTACCTGTATTTTCCGTACAAAAGTAGGTAATCTACCAAAAAAACGCAGAATTGTTGGTTTCAACTCTGCGTTTTGGGTTATTCGGTCATCTTTTTTTCAACTTTTCGAGCTAGTTTTAATGCACCTTGATCGATATATTTCATATAATAATACGATAAAATAAATAAGGGCACCATGGAAACCAAAAACGTAATTGCATAGGCACGATTATAACTAAAATAATGAATTACTTTACTAAACAGGAACGCGGAGAACGTATTTAGGATAGTGAAATGAATGAGGTAAAGGGAAAATGAAATCTGTCCTAAATAAACAAACGGTTTCCATCCAAACACATATTGCAGCAATTTTGAACGAAGCAGAGCAAACAAAATCATAGCAGCACCTAGGGTTCGTGCAAGAAGCCGTGGGTCGATGTCAAAATTTTTTGTCCACACTTCTATAGGTTCGTACATAGTCCCCATTAATGAAGTATAAGGCGCCGAACCTAAGTAAATCCCCATTAAAAGCACAAGTACTTTCATTAGTATACTTTGGACCCATTTGTGCTTGAGCAAATCGGCAAGCAGCATTCCCCACAAAAAAGCGACAAAATAGGTTTGAATAAAAGCAAAGGATAAGACCATATACACAATCCATCTTTTCTTTACTCGTCCAAATAAAGCAAGAAAACCAAAAATCAAAAAAGAACCCAATAGCTCATAGCTCATTGTCCAAAGAACCGGATTGTATGGATGTGCTTTAAAACGGAAAAACGGATCAAAAATAGCAGCCTTGATAACGGTATATATATTTGTATCTAAAGCGTAGTAGTTCTTTTTCATATCCGTCCATGTTGTTCCCCATATATCTTGGAGATAAAAGGCATTCGTAATAATAGCTAGATACACAAGCAATACGGATACCGCTGCCGGCACGGCAAGCCGAATGTACCTTCGCAGGGCGCTGGAATGCAACAATTTTAGAAAGGTCTCATTATCGAGCTCATTTTCAAACATTTTGACACTGAGCACATATCCACTTAGCACAAAGAACAAACAAACGGCAAATTGTCCATTATAAAATAAATTAATCGGAGAATGTCCGTACCAGATATCCCATTTAAAATGAGCTTGTTGTTGTCTTCCATTTAACGCAGCTGGATAAAATACTTGAATGTAGTGCGAAATAACCACGGCAAATGCCGCGAGGCCCCTAACGCCATCTAAATAGAATAGCTTTTTTTCAAATGTCTCTTTATTCATTTTTTCCCTCTTCTTCCATTAATGAGGATATTATAACATGCAACGCTGTAGATTAAATGTACATCGCGAACCATTTTTTATTTGAGAATAACGAGAACTTGAAATAGACGTAGCACATACGCCTTATTGTATGCCATCAAAGCCGAACATGAAGAAGATGGCAATCCACCTGGATCGCCTGGAAAAGCGGGGGTGATCCCCTCTTTTTTAGGTCTTTGAGCACATTACGAATGAAAAAAGAGAAACCCAATGTCTCAAAGACATGGGTTTCTCGACAATCTGAAAATGACCGAGCAAGTAGATGCTTGTTCGGTCATTTTGTTGAGGAGTTATTATACATTCAACTGAGGCGCCATACTCTTTTCGGGAGAAACTTGTTTCAGTTTTATCGAAGTTAATATCATACCGGCAATCGTAAGGAGTCCCCCGACAATTTGTGAAATCACCAGACCCTGACCCAAGATAACCGAAATTATAGCTGTAAAGACAGGCAACAAATTCATGGTTATGCCAGCTTTACCCGCTCCTAACATCTTAATGCCTTGATTCCAAAAGATAAACGAGCCGACTGCCGGGAACACACCCAAATAAACAATCCCCATAATACCGAAAGAAGTTACTTCCTTATACTGAAGTGGTTGCATGAATAAAAAAGGAATCAACAGAATAGTACCAACAATCGCTATCATCGCTACCAATGTAATGGGCGGAATGCCCTTTGCTTTTTTTACAACCAATGAATAGGCTGTCCAGCATAACACGGCCAAAAACATGAGTGCATCGCCCTTGTTATAGTGGGTGAAGAACAATTGAAGCAGGTTTCCTTTAGTCAAAACAATCAGGACACCAATAAATGAAGTGATTAATCCAATGAACTGAAAGGTACTTACTTTTTCCCTTAGGAATATCAACGAAAAGAGCATAATCAAGGCTGGAGTGAGAGTGTTAATTAAAGCGCCATTCGCTGCAGATGTGAATTGTAGTGAAGCATACATGAGATAGCTATAGACGACAATGGCTAAAACAGCTAACGAAATGATAATCCCCCGGTTTTTTTTCCATATTTGAAGCCACGAAGGTTTCTCCACAATTTGGGCAATGGGAATAAGTAGAATCAATGCAACAACCCATCTTAGAAAAGCTGTCCACACTGCAGGAAATTCATTTGAGCTGAATTTTCCGAAAATCATATTACCAGACCAAAATAGATTGGCTAATATTAATAGAATCCAAGCCTTATATTTCACAATAGTTCCCCCTTTATTCAAATCGGATTGGCCTTGCTTGAGTGATTTTCCGCTTGCCATAAGCAGATGATACAACAGGTTTTATCATAAGTAAAATGAATATATACGATATACATCATAACAAAATTGTTATGCAAAAACATGATTGCAGCTGATCGAATTATGCTTACAGATGATTTTAGCCAATAATGAAAAAAGGACCAGACAAGTTGATACTTGTTCGGTCCTAAACAATCAAAAAAAGCCTCCAGACTACCCAAATCCGGAGGAAAAGAAAAGGTTATGAAGAAAAGTACAAAATAATAGTAGCATAGCCGATGAAAATAATCCGCGAAACTACCATTATTCTGGAAGTGTAAGTGATGGATATGTTGGGAATAAGTTCTCCCCTAGTAGTATGTATGTTTTTTAATTTCCGAAATCAAATCCTTACAATCTTCCAAGTCTTTGTGAATCGTATGTTCTTCATTTACTTCTACAGTAATTAGTTTCTCATCTTGACCGGCATTGACTAAAATATTTCCATCTTAATCGATTACTCTGCTATCTCCTCTAAAGGTGATGGACTCATTATTATGATACTCTGTGCTTATACTATTGGCTAAAATCAGATACACTTTGTTCTCTATCGCCCGGATTCTCATGATATCAAGGGTTCTTTCCTGACAGGTTAATGCGGAATGACAAATGATTTGCGCCCCTTTTAGCATTAATTCTCTTGCGCTTTCCGGGAACCATCCTTCGAAACAGATCACAATTCCTACCTTGCATCCATTGATATCAAAGACTTCCGAGCTTGTTCCACAAGAAAAAACTTTGGATTCATGATCCGTAAGATGCCGTTTTCTTTGCTTTCCCATATAACCTGATGGCCCTACTACGATTGCGGTAATATAAAGATGGCCGTTGTCCTGTTCTGCAATGGCTCCAACGAAATGACAGTTTGCATTTTTAGCAATTTCACTAAGCCTTCTTGTTGTATACCCGTTAGGAATTTCTTCTGCGATCTCCATCAGTTCGCTTGCCGAATCAAAAAAATAACCTGTTGAAAACAGCTCAGGCAGAACTACCAAATCAACCGAATCCACCGACTGATTGATTAGCTTCTCAATGGTGTTTAAGTTTTTTATTTTATCCTTTTTTTCTACATTCATTTGTAAAGAACCAATGATCATTTCAGTCCCCTCCCGAACACTGTGTGACCGTCTCCTTCATAATACCATAAGATCCTTTTAGTGGGAGACCGCCTTAATCATTCGTTAATAACTGGCTGATACGATAATGAAAAAGAGAGGAAGAATTGGAACCTTTTAAATTATTGGGGACAATTGCGGTCGTATGCGGAGCGGTCAGTTTTTCCTGGATGGGTTTCAAGAAGAAGCTCAAGTCCACCTCCCTTCCGGTACGAAAGCTGGGCAAGCTTCTGCACCGTGTACACCAGTTCAAGGGCTGGACCGCACTGGTCCTCATTTTGGTGCATGGCGCTTATTATCTGATCACGAAACTTCATGACGACAAAATATTTACCGGACTAGCCGCGTTTTTGATCCTTTTGGCGTTAGCCGGGTACGGGTGGCTGATCAAGCGGGTGCGAAATAAATGGATGCGTAAAGTGCATTTTTTTCTTAGTCTCATATGGATTCCACTGCTGCTTCTCCACGCGGGCGGATCGGCTATCGTCACAGGAGTTATTACGGCCGTTGTCTGGGCAGGAGCTGCGCTTCTGGAAAGAAGGACCGAGCCGAAAGCCGCTTAGCATCCACTATCGCGTTATCCCGTCTACCCTGTTCCATCGACCGCCTTTGGGCGGTTTTCTTTTTTTATGAAACCAAATTGGGCTTCCGCACATATGCTAATCCTGACGATTACAAAATCATTGGGAGGTCCTGAATATTATGTATTGGGTAAACCCGTATTGGAGCAGAGCCGCTTTTCAGCCCGTTTGGGCCACCTCTACCCCGCAAGCCCTGGATATGATCAAAGAAGCGGTTCAGGGAGAACGAAATGACGAGCTCTTCTATGACGAACTGATCAAGCTCGCCCCAAACTCCGAGCAAGCTGCGATCATTGCTTCCATCCGCGACGATGAACGGGAGCATAACCGTATGTTTCGGGGGATCTACAAAGAGTTGACGGGGCAGGACATACGGGGGATCAGCAATGAGCAGTACCAGCGAGTAGAATCCTATACTACCGGCATACAGCGGGCGCTGCAGGGAGAATTGTCGGCCGTCGAAAAATATCGAAAAATATGGTTTGGCCTTCCCGTCGGCATCTACCGGGATACGGTGGGCGGCATTATCCTGGATGAGTTAAAGCATGCAAGCAAGTATAATTATCTGTTTACGCTTAACCGGTAAAATATGGAGTGTCGGGCTGCGCCGGGAGAGGCCCGGCAGGGCGCGAAAGAGATCGCTAAAATTGCAATTCAAGGACCCCGAGCAGGAGAATCCGTTTATCTGTGTTATTTCTTGGTTTTACGTTTAGGTTTCGTTAGATCAAAACTGTGCTTTACCATATCATGAAGATCATCTTCCGGAAGTCCTTCATCTAAAATGACCGTATTCCAATGCTCTTTATTCATATGATATCCCGGCTTGACTTCCTTAAATGCTTGCCGAAGGAAATCAGATCGTTCAGGATCACATTTAAGGTTAACGCAAAGATGTTCATCTCGATTAAATATCAAGGCAAATAACTTCTTGTTTTCTCTATGGCGTATGGCCGTCCATCCTTCTCCGAAGGGTTGATCTTCAAACGAGCCAGGATAAGACAAACAGTATTCTACGATTTCCTCTATTTTCATTCTGATCTACTCCTGTCCGTGCTGTCATTCATGGTTCTTGTTTCGCGCATACCTTCAACGCCGGAATCGCAAGCTTTATGTACCAACATGCCACGGAGCCTCCTTTCATGCAGGATTTTTCCATTATAGCACATATGTTCGCTTCGGAGCAAAAAAAACTACCGGCCAAAGAGCGCATAAACGGCGCTCCGTTTCCCCACTTCAGGGGACGGAGCGCCGTCTGCTTTACTTATAGGGAAAAGGAAGCCGGTTGTCCCGGAGACAACGAGACTCGAAGCCCCATGTGCAGCAGCTCCAGCGCGTCGCCTTCCAGCAGCGTGTAAAGGGTGCTCTCCCGCCCGATGCTCACCTCCAACAGGCAGCCGCGGAACGCGATTCGGAACCGGCAGCTCTCCCACTGACCCGGCAGGCGCGGCTGAAAGGACAGAACTCCATCCCGGAGCCGCATGCCACCGAAGCCGTTGATGATTGACATCCACGAGCCGGCCATCGCCGCCGTGTGCAGGCCGTCCTTGGCGTTCCGGTTGATGTCGTCAAGATCCATTCGCACTGTCCGGTCAAAATAGGCGTAAGCGCCCTCCAGATCGCCGATCTCCGCCGACATGATGCTGTGGATGCAGGGCGACAGCGAGGAATCATGGGTCGTGAGCGGCTCATAATACTGGTAATTCCGTATTTTCTCCTCCAGCGTGAACTGCTCGCCGAGCAGGAACAGGGCCAGCACGACATCCGCCTGCTTCAGCACCTGATGGCGATAGATGACGAGCGGATGAAAATGCAGCAGCAGCGGGTACTTGTCTTCCGGCGTCTGCTCGAAATTCCATTTCTCCTTCGACAGGAATGTATCGTCCTGGGCGATGATGCCAAGCCGTTCATCCAAAGGCACGAACATGAGGGCCGCCGCCTTGCGCCAGAGACGCACTTCTTCCTCCGTCAGCCCGATGGCCCGGACCAGCCTTTCGTAGTGCTCCGGATATGAGCTGCGGAGCAGGTCGGCCGTGCCGGCAGCGTACTCCAACTGGCTGCGCACCATCAGATTGGTGTAGGCGTTGTTGTTAACAATCGCCGTGTACTCGTCCGGTCCCGTCACCGCGTCGATGCAGAACGCCCCGTCGCGCGCCGGATTGAAATGACCGAGGTCGACCCAGAACCGGGACGTCTCGAACAGGATTTCCGCACCCTGGCTGACGAGAAAATCGGTATCTCCCGTCGCCAGGACATACTGCCGGATGGCGTACGCGATGTCCGCGTTGATGTGGGCCTGCGCCGTACCTGCCGGGAAATAGGACGAGTTCTCCTCTCCGTCGATAGTCCGCCACGGGTAGAGTGCGCCCTTCTGCGACATGATCGCCGCGCGCTCACGGGCCTTGCCGAGCGTATGGTAACGAAATTCCAGCAGCGATCGTGCGATGTCCGGCCGGGTAAATGTAAAGAAAGGCAGCATATACATTTCCGTATCCCAGAAATAATGGCCTTCGTAGCCTTCGCCGGTCAGGCCCTTGGCCCCGATGTTGGTCGCACCGTCCCTGCCTACGGATTGCAGCAGCTGGAACGCATTGAAGCGGATGCCCTGTTGGAGTGCGGGATCGCCGGCGATCTCGACATCGGCCCGCTTCCAGAATTCGTCCAGGTAGGCTTCCTGCTCCGCCAGCAGCTGCCTGAAGCCGGCATGCGCCGCGCTGCGCAGCAGCTCTCCGGTCCGAGACATCAGCTCCTCCTCCGGATAGTCTTTGGAGGTATGGTAGCAGATGTACTTCGTCAGGGCTGCCGTCTCCCCGCTGCACAGCGGCACGGAGAATTCCTCCGTCAGCCGCTGGTCCGCCGCCTTCCGGTTCGTCCCGCAGCCGGCCGGGGTCTCCAGAGCATGGCTCATCGCCGTCAGCAGCACGAACCGGGTATGCCGGGTCCGCTGGCGCATCCATGAGAACGCGCCGCCGTGCTCCATGCCCTCCGGAAGCAGGCTCGGCAGCTCGCTTCCCGCCCCGAGCCGCGGGTCGTCGGTCGCCGGCGGCCGGGCGATGGCGCCTTCCATGGCCGAGGCGAATGTAATCGCGCCGTCGAAATTGAGCGCTGTCGCCTCGTAATGGATGGCGGCCAAGTGTTTGTTCCCAAACGACGCCAGGCGGGTGATGATGAGGGACACGCGGTGCCCGCCGGGCGATTCCCAGTCCACCTCGCGGCGCAGCACCCCCTTGCGCATGTCGAGCGTCCGCTTGTAGCGATGCACGGTGCCGGCATTCAGGTGAAAGGCGTGGCCTTCGACGGACAGGCCGATGATTTTGGCGTCGGTGACATTAAGCATGGCCTGGTTCCGCACCGCGTAACCGTATGCGCCTTCGGGATAGATAATCGGTTCAGCGTCGTAGAAGCCGTTCAGGTAATTGCCGTTAACCGACGTTCCTTCAGTGCCGTGGTAGCCCTCCTCAAAATTGCCCCGCATGCCGATATAGCCGTTGCCGACGGCAAACAAGCTTTCGCTCCGCTGGTTCTCGCCGTCGGCGAAACTCTCTTCTTCCAGGCTCCATTCCCTGTACGGATATAGCGGCTCGGGATGGACGTAAGGTTTCATCTTCATGGATACTCCGCACTCCTTTGTACGGCGGTCTGTCTCCGCCTGGATTACCTATCGAACGGACGGGCCGTAAGCCCGGAGCGGACCTTGCTCGCAATAGGGACGTACACAAGGCGTCAGCCTTTGACCGAGCCGCCCATCAAACCTCTGACGAAATACTTTTGCAGCAGGAAAAAGATAGCGAGCGGCATCAGCATCGAGATAAAGGCCGCCGAGGTCAGCAGATGCCAGTCGTTGCCTCGCGAACCGACCAGATCGGCGATCTTCATCGACATGACCTGCACATTCGGCTGGTTGCCTATGAAGATCAGCGACACCAGATAGTCGTTCCAGACCCACAGGAACTGGAAGATGCCGATCGAAGCAAGCGCAGGTACCGACAGGGGCAGGATCAGCCGGCTGAAGATCGTGAAATGGCTCGCCCCGTCAATGAACGCCGACTCAAACAGATCTTTCGGAAGCTGGCTGATGAAGTTGTACATGAAATACGTTACCAGCGGCAGGCCAAATGCCGAATGCACCAGCCAGATGCCGAGATAGCTGCCGTTCAGCCCGAGGGCCGTGTAATCCTTAAGCACGGGAATGAGCGCGACCTGAAGCGGAATCACCAGCAGCGCGATGATGGTCACGAACATCGTCTTGCGTCCCGGAAAACGCAGCCAGGCAAAAGCGTACGCCGCGAAGGATGCGATCAGAATCGGAATAATCGTCGCCGGTACCGCGATGGTCAGCGTGTTCCAGAACGCCTGGGAGAGACCGCTTCCCTTCTGCACCGTCTCGCTGCCGTCGGCTTTTTTCAGCTTATACTCCTTGCCGGACAGCACGTTCTTGTAATTATCCGTCGTCAGGTTGGGCTTCGTCACCCAGCCTTCCGTCTGCACACTGATCATGCGCGCTCTGCGGTTCTCCCACATGAGCCGTTTGCCGCCTTCAACCACGCCCGCTTTGAGCTGCGCGTCCGTGTAGGTCTTGCCGTTCACTTCAATCGGTCCCCGCAGATCTACATCCTTGGACAGCCGGATCACATCATCCGAAGCCTTCCATTCCTGGTGCGGGAACACCTTCCACCAGCCGGTCTGCAGAATGTCCGCGGCAGGGCGGAACGAGGAGATGAACAAGCCTAGCGTCGGAACCAGCCAGATGAAACAGATAATCCCAAGCACGAGATTGACGACCGTCTTGTTGCCTTTTCTTTTCTTGGAGCCCACCATTTAGAATCCCCCCTGCTTGCGGAACTGGCGCAGATTGACGATGATGACGGGCAGCACCGCGATCAGCAGCACGATGGCCAGCGTCGAGCCATAACCGAAGTTGCGGTACATGAAGAACTGCCGGTAGAACTGCGTCGCGACAACCTCTGTATCGTATTGACCGCCAGTCATGACCATGACGACGTCAAATATTTTCAGCGTGAAGACAATAATAGTCGTAGTGACCGTCAGAATCGTAGTCGAAATGAACGGAATGATGATACGGAAAAAGATACGGATCTCGCCGGAGCCGTCCACGCGCGCCGCTTCCAGAATATCGTCGGGCACTCCCTTGATCGCCGCCGAGAAGATGACCATGGCGAACCCGGTTTGCATCCAAATCAGAATGAGAATGAGGAAAAAGTTGTTCCAAGGCTGAATCATGCTGGTCCAGGCCTGCGGCTCTCCGCCGAAGTACGTCACGATGGCGTTAAGCAGACCAATCTGCTCGTCGCCCGGCTGATAATAGTAGACAAATTTCCAGATTACGCCCGCCGCCACGAACGATATGGCCATCGGCATGAAGATGATGGACTTGGCGATTCTCTCATAGCTGCTGCGGTCCGCCAGAATGGCAATCAGCAGGCCGAAGGCGACGCAGGCCAGCGTGCCGACGAACACCCACAGCAGATTGTTGCGCAGCGCCGTGCCCAGCAGCCGGTCACTGAAGATGGCCGCATAGTTAGCCAGCCCGGTGAACTTGTCGGATGACGCATTGAAGAAGCTGAGATACAGCGTCCGCAGCGCCGGCAGCACCAGAAGCCAGCCCAGCAGGAGTACCGCCGGTCCCACGAAGATGAACGGGAGGATCCTGCCGCGAATCTTGTCGGGATACTGCTCGGCCGCAAAGGTAAGCGAATAATAAATCAGATAGACGCCCAAGACGCCCCACAGCACGGCAAGCACCGCTGTCAGCAGCGGATTCAGCGTCGAATCCCGGAAAAACAGGAAAATCAGGCCGTTGACCAAAATATTGGCGAGCAGTATGCCCAAGGAGATCAACACGGCTCTCAGACGGATTCCCGGTTTGGCTTGTGTCCCCATATGCGCTCCTCCTAAATGTTGTACTTACCATGACAAAAGGGGGCAGAGCCTTTCCTGCCCGCTGCCCCCTTTTGGTGTTCTCGCTTACGGCACGCTCCGCCTGCCCCGGTCAGCTTTAACCTGATTCACCCCTGAACCGCGGACTTCAGTTGTTCCAGCCTTTCTGGATCTGCTCCAGCGCCTGTTCGAGCGTAGCGGTGCCGCTGACATAGTCGGTCATGCCCTTCCAGAAGCTGCCCGCACCCACTTTGCCCGGCATCAGGTCGGAGCCGTCAAAGCGCAGCGTCGACGCATCCTGCACGAGCTTTGCCATCCGGCGGTCAGATTCCGACTGATACCAGTCGAGGGGAGCGTCGTTCATCGGCGCGACCACGCCGCCCGACTGCACCCAGCTCTTGATCGATTCGCCTGTGGTGAAGAATTCGATGACAGCCCGCACTTCAGGACGGTCGTTGAACATTGCGTAGATGTCTCCGGCTACCAGCACCGGCTTGCCGTACTGTTCGTCGATCGGCGGCAGGTAGAACCAGTCGTAGTCCTGGTCGACCTTAACGTTTTCCGGGAAGAAGCTTGTGATGAAGTTGCCCATCAGGTTGAACCAGGCCTTCGGCGGGTTCTCGAACATCGGCTTCGGAGCGTCTCCGAAGGCCGTCGTGACAATCGACTTCGTGCCGCCATAGACATAATCTTTGTTCATCCAGATCTTCGACATAATCTCGACCGCGTTCTTCACTTCAGGCGACGTGAACGGCAGCTCGCCCTTTACCCACTTATCGTAGTTCTCCGGTGTCGTCGTCCGCAGCATGATGTTCTCGATCCAGTCTGTCGCCGGCCAGCCCGTGGCAGCGCCGCTCTCGATGCCGATCGCCCAGGCCGGGTCGCCGTCCTTGGCAATCTGTTCGGTAAGCGCCATCATTTCATCCCAGGTCTGGGGAACCTGGTATCCCGCTTCCTCGAACTGCTTCTTCGGGTACCAGACGAGGCTCTTCACGTTGCTGCGGTTCCAGATGCCGGCCATGATCTTGCCGCTTCCGCTGTCCATCGTCGCCATGTCCAGCCAGCTCTTGTTGTAGTTGGATTTCAGCTTCTCAGGGTCAAGCACCGTGTTCAGATCGATCACCTTGCCGGTCTTCGCGATGGCTGCCAGAAGACCCGGCTGCGGGAAATCGGCGATGTCCGGCGCGTTGCCGCCATCCACACGAACGTTAATAGTGGCCTCGAATTCCTTGGAGCCTTCGTACTGGATGTCGATGCCCGTCTTCTCTTCGAAATCCTTGATACTCGTCTCGAATTTCACCTGGTCAGCGTCAACAAACGGGCCGAACATGGTAACCTTGGTCCCTTTGTATTCGCCGTTCAGCGCCTTCTGCAGCGGTGTGTCGGCCGCGCTTGCGGTCGCGGCCGCAGTGGCTTTCGCCTGATCGCCGGACGTGGCCGCCGGGGCCTGGCTTGGCGAAGCGTTGTTGCCGCCACTGCCGCAGGCGGTAACGAGCATGGAGAATGACAGACCGAGTACAGCGAGAGTAGACAGCTTGCGTCCCGTCTTCTTGTTCATCTTCTCATACATCCCCTTTTAATTGATTTTGAGGCCGACCTTCCGATAAGCGGGATCACCTCCTTGAAAGGGTTTTCAAAATGTCATTCGTGCCAGCCCGCTTCGCCAGAGTCTTTCCATTCGTCTCTGAAAAGGTTTTCAAAGACACAAGGTGAAACCCGTCGGCTTCACTTTTCCCGGGACGATTCCCGCACGATCAGTTTGTGCTGCATCTTCTCCCGGAGAACCTCCACACTTCCGGTCGCCAGCAGCTCATGCAGCTTCTCCGCTGCCCGGTATCCGAGCTGATAGATCGGCTGGGCGATCGTCGTCAGCTTCGGAATAAACATGCTCGCCATCCGCAAATTGTCGAATCCGATGACCGATACCTGTCCCGGCACCAGCACATTCCGGTCCTTCAGGTAGGAAATCGTCCCCATCGCGAACTCGTCGGCCACGCAGAACACGGCGGTTAGTCCGGGATGGTCGGTGAACAATTCATGAGCCGCCTGGTAAGCGTCTTCAAAACGGTGGTTCGCATATTTCACTCTGTTTACGTTGTGGCCGAGGCCCGATTCCGTGACCGCTCTGACAAAGCCGTCATACCGCGGCGGTCCCGACATGGAATCGCTGTGGCCGAACCCGATCATCCCGATTTCCCGGTGTCCGAGTTCAATCAGGAACTTTACCGCGTCGTAGGCGGCCGCCTCATCGTCCACCTCAATGCTCGGAATCTCGTATTCGTCGGAGTGGGAGGATAGCAGGACAAACGGAATCCGGCATCCGACCAGTTTCTCGTAATACTCGGGGTGCAGCTTGTCGCTGGCGAACACGATGCCGTCGACCTGCTTTTCGCGGAACGTATCCATGTAAGACAGCAGACGCTCTTTGTCGCGGTCCGTGTTGCAGATCATGAGGCTGTACCCAAGCTTGATGCAGGCATCCTGCATGCCCCGGATGATCCCCGCGAAATACAGGTTCTCAATGTCGGGAATAAGGAGCCCCAGCGTGAACGATTTCTTGTAGATCAGCCCGCGCGCAAACGCGTTCGGCTGATACTGCAATTGTTGAATCGCCTCCAGAACACGGTCCCTTTTGCTGGCTACGACGGTTTCGGGAGCGTTCATCACGCGGGATACGGTACTAATGGATACTCCGGCCAATCGGGCCACATCTCGGATCGTTGCTTTCATATTCAGGTCTTCTTTCTTCTTGCTTTCGTTCGTCTGACGGGATTCTTGGAAACCTTTTCAACTGCATTATAACAAGGGGTATGGCAAATGGCAATCAAAATTTAAGCGCTTACATTATGATTCCTCTTCTTATGCATGCACAGTAACCCCATGAAAATATAAGGGCAATTCTAAATGCTATGGTGACTGAGCTGCGCAGGCTGTTATGAGATTTCCCCAACCTCTTGCATCCAGGCCAATACCGTTTGAACAAACAGCACGGCTGCTGGCGATGCTATTTCCTGCGACCTGACAGCGAGTCCGATCTGTAACATTTGTGGAGGATTGAGCGGAAGCGCAACGACTCCCTCCAGCTTTTTAGGTAGCATCATACGCGGCAACAGTGTAATACCAAGTCCTTCACGAACCATCGCTAGGAGCGTTGCGCTATCGTTGGCATGATAGCGAGTAAGCGGCTTGAACTGCTTTAGCTCAAGACCAGCCAGTTCCATTAACTGACTCGAGCAGCCGTCTTTGGCCATAATAAATCCTTCTTCACACAGTTCCTGGGGGGACACTTCCGTCTGAGCGTGAAGTCGATGCCTGGATGGAACGAGTACGCACAACTCATCCGTCGTAATATACGTGCTCTCAACATCTTTTGCGGGGTGCAGCACGAACCCGACATCAATGATGCTGCACGTAATCCAATCGTTAATTTCTTGAATCGTGCCTTCAAACAGAACCACTTCGATATCAGGATATTTCTTCTGAAATCGAGCCAACACACCGGCAAGTAAGCCTGGGCTAAAGGAGAGAATACCGCCCAGTCGAAGTTTCCCCTTTGCCAAGCCGCGCGCTGACTTTGCTTCTTGTTCAATGGCCTCTGCTTGCGCCAAAAGCTCACGAACGTGTGGGATAATTTTTTGTCCAGCGTCAGTAAGTGCTGCAACGCCTTTGCGGTTACGCTCAAGGAGGGTTACTCCCACTTCATTTTCAAGGGCTGCCAAGGCATGACTCACCGCCGATTGCGTCAAACCAACCGCATAGGCAGCTTCAGTAAAGCTCCCCAATTCGGCGAGGGCGACGAAACATTGAAGTTGTGATAATTTCATATGAATCCCCTTCATATAATTATGACAAATATGATTTGTGCTCATTTTAACAAATCAATTATACTCTTCACAAGAGACGCCGGTAAACAGCTTGCCTGCTCGGACATCAGCCGTTTTGCTCAAAAAAACGATCATTTTTTCCAAAGGAGAGGCTTCAATATGAAGGATATCTATCAACCAATTTTCGAACCGCTTGTCCTGCCGAATAGTATTAAATTAAAAAACCGGATCGTCATGGCCCCCATGACTCATGGCGCTTCAAATACTGACGGCTCCATAACAGATACAGAACTCAAATATTATGCGCGACGCGCTAATGGTGTAAGCATGGTCATAACGGCTGGCACCTGGGTAATGTCCAATGGCGGGTTGTCAGGATCAGCCGCTGTTGATCGGGACGACATGATCCCAGGCTTAAACACACTCGCTTCTGTTATTAAGGAGCACGGAGCCAAAGCTGTTCTACAGATTTTTCATGGAGGCCGCAAAGCCGCCCCTGTAGATGGAAACACAGTATGTGTGAGTGCTTTGCCCGAAGATAAAGAAGCAGACCTGGTACCTTATGAATTGACTGAAGCCGAGATTATTCAGATCATTCATGCGTTTGGTGAAGCTACCAGACGTGCAATCGAAGCTGGATTCGATGGGGTTGAAATCCATGGCGCAAACGGATGTCTCCTTCAGCAATTTTTTTCGCCTTATACCAACAGACGCACTGACCGCTTCGTAGGAAGCTTTGAAAAACGATTAACCTTTCCATTGCAGCTAATCGAAGAAATACAGCGGGTCGCTCGTCAGCATGCCAAGGATCCATTTATTATCGGTTATCGTATTTCCCCCGAGGAGCCAGAAACGCCAGGAATTACAATGGCCGACACGCTTGAATTTATAGAGATTCTTGTATCTAAAGGGCTTGATTATCTGCATATTTCGTTGAATGATTTTTGGTCTGTTCCACGTCGAGGTATCGATGATTCCCGCTCTCGCTTGGAAATTATTCAAGAACGAGTCGGCCATAAGGTTCCTGTTATCGGTGTTGGAAACATCCGTACTCCTCAAAATGCCGTTAAAGCGTTGCAATCAGGCGTTCCAATTATTGCATTAGGACGAGAGATCATTATGGAACCGGACTGGATCGAGAAGATTGCGCAAGGAGTTGAAGGAGAAATTAAAACAACCCTGTCCGTTAAAGACCAGGAAAAGCTGATTATACCCGACTCGCTTTGGAAATTTATTATAGATATCCCAGATTGGTTTCCACTTGAGCGTGATGATGGCTCTATCATTTGAAAGATTGGACTAGCGTTTCCCGTTTGTCAATAATCGCACTAAGAAGTCCACATCCGGCAACCCGTACTCTTCCTTCTCAACTTCCTCCAAAATAAGACAATTGATGATGTAAAAGTACCAGGCCAACAGCTTCCGTGGATCTCCCGAGGAGAATTCTCCAGCATGCTGCCCTTGAGCAAAGATTGGAATCAGCCTGTCAATTACAACATCTACTGAATGTTGTTCTAGAATCCGGGCCGCCGCCTCTGGAATTTCATCCGTCTTGCGTGCCCTTAGAATGAACATAAATGCATATTTACTGCTCTCGTCCAGCATGCCTTGGGTTAACGTTTTGATTTGTTCAAAGGGAGAGCCGGACAAATATTGAAGGTTCTCGGTTTCCTTCTTCGCTTCTTCCATTAACTCCTGAACGAGCGTGGTGAATAGCTCTTCTTTGGATTTGAAATACCGGAAAATAAGGCCTTCGCTGATACCGGCTTCCGCAGCGATCATACTCGTTTTCGTTCCCGAGTATCCGCGCCGGGCAAATAGTTTAAGCGCCGCTTGCTTAATCTGTTCTCTACGCTCGTCGCGGATCAGATTCAGCTGGTGTTTATTTAATGGGGACAATGAGCCTCAATCTCCAATCTTATTAAGGAATTATCCTCATAGTACCACGAAATCTCTAAATTCAACCCATCTGCAATTCGTTCTCTGTTCCTTCCGCCAGAGGACGTACCCGCTTCATAAGTTCCTCCAAGAATTGCTCCGGCCGGGCAAAACACGCTAGGTGGCCGGCATTCCGAATCCGAACATATTCTTTGAAAGGAGCTTCAATCTTGTCGAAGTATGCTTGTGCCGTTGCAGTTGGCGTTATGATATCTTGATCGCCATGCATAATAAAGAAAGGCAATTCAAAGCACAGTCCAACCTTGTCGAAGTCAAAAGCCACTAACTCTTCAAACAAGTGGCCAAGGGTGTAATTCATCCCTTTAAAAATATGGATGAGATCACTGAACTTGTGTTCAGGGGAAGAGAGCATAGACGGCAGCATCAGGTCCATAATCATATTTGGCACATCGTTGATCACTTTAACCAGATACTGATTCCTCAGTTCGAAATCTTTGCGGCTCCATCGCGTGGGATCCGGCCCCATTTTCTCAACCAAATGAACTCCCTTCGCATTGCCTGCATTGCGGAAAGCACCTAGCGTCACTTTGTACGTTTGATGCTGAGGATCCGGAGCATTTTGATCTGTACCGACATAAGCATAAAACAGGTCGGGACGCTGTTTAGCCATCATAATTCCAATCAGACTGCCTGCTGAACTGCCGATGAGAATCACTTTCTGATGCCGGAGTTTGTTGCACAGATATTCCGCCAACTCGATGCCGTCTTGTGCAAGGCGGTCGAAGGTGATCGTACCGCTTCCGTCTTTTCCGTTCCTGGTGAACGTTTTGCCAGCGCCTCGCTGATCCCATTGAACGATTGTGAAATGTTTCTCCCACGAACGCAATAACGGGCTGAAAATGGAGTACGGGGAAGCTGGTCCGCCATGGATGAACAATAGAACGGGATTATGGTAATCCTCTCCCCGTATGGTTACCCATTGGTCGATATCGCCGATTTTAACGTAACGGCTTTCAACGATACGATTCGGCGTATGAATCTGAAGCAGCCTTGTGTTTTTACGCCGATTACGTTTTCGCAATAATAAATCCGGCAGGATGTTCTTTTTACTCATCTTTTGCATCTCCTTTGAAAACGAATGTCGAATTAATAATGAGTGAGTTACTCACTCATTATTAGAGTATACTTTTTCCCGCTTATTGTCAATCGCATGAATTAGCCCTACTAAGCGCCCGGTACGAAGAAGTCCGTTTGCGAAAACTTTATTCATCTCATGATTATTTCGATGTAGCAGAGCCATCAGGCTAATGAGTCAGTACCACTTTATCATTAAAATAGAGCCATTATGTTATTATACAGAGCCAGGCGGGGATTAAGCTAACAGACAGTTTACCGTAAGGGTATATCTTCCAATTGTTAAAAGACTCCGCTATAATAGGAACATACATTCCATTCTCTGGGGGATTATAACTATGAAAACCGTAGAGGAAATAATTCATGTAATTCAAGAAGACCTTTGGATGGATACTACGATTATACGAGGAGGAATATTATGGAGAGTTCAGTCGTAAAGAGCAATATATTATTAAACTCAAGAAAAAACACTCTTGATAATAAAGGGGTTTTAGAACAAAATAAAAAGTTTTGGGATAATACTGCTGACAAATGGGTCGGTGTAACTGCACTCCCGACACTCGGATGCTTGATACCAACCGAAGAAGATTTACATTTGTTTGGTGATGTGTCTGGTAAAAAAGTTCTTGAAATTGGTTGTGGAAGTGGGCACTCTCTTAAATATCTTGGTGACCATAATGCATCAGAACTATGGGGACTTGATATGTCAACACAGCAAATTGAAAATACAAGCCGTTATTTAAAAGATTGTGGATATGAAGCACGTTTATTTAACAGTCCCATGGAGGAGAATACAGGTTTACCAAAGGGTTATTTTGATATTGTTTATTCAATATATGCAATCGGCTGGACTACCGATTTACAAAAAACATTTAATTTAATCGCATCCTATTTAAAAAGCGGTGGTATTTTTATCTTTAGCTGGGATCACCCTGTTATGAGATGTATGGAAATTGAAGAAAATAATCTTGTAGTTAAAAGCTCTTATTATGATGAAAATCTTTTTACGTTTGAAAAATACGGCTTTGATGTTTCACTCAGCAAAAGGAAAATTTCAACGTACATTAACGCTTTATCTAAAGCTGGATTTTTTATTGAGGAAATGATAGAAGAAACTGATAAACAAACCCTTGAAAGTGAGAGTAAAGTTGAACAGAAATATCATTCTGCTTTCAATGCGAAAATGTTTCCCCTGTCCTTCGTTTTTAAAGCAAGAAAACTTTAATCGGTAATTAATGCATAATTTGCGGTTATATAATCTGTTGAATATCGCTTGAGGTATCTATGTACTGCATTTTCTTAGGGGTGGTTTGTTTGCCCCTTCGCTTCGCCGTTTTGTCTTTTGCATTTCGGCTTCTTCGCTAAGTTGCGGCTTCGTTCTCTCAAGGTTTTGCAACTTCCTTCGAGTTTTGCCGTTTGCTCACTTGAGGTTGCACTGGCGAAGCCTTAAACAAAGGGAGAGTTAATCGAACGGTTGGAAGAAGGCAACATTCCCCTTCACCCATGCTGTATCCGTGTCGAATTTAACTCCAAATCTCATCTATCATTTCTGAGCAAAAAGAGGAAGAAAAGATTTGTCTAGACCGAATACAGAACCGTAAGCTGAGGTGGAATCGTAGTCAACTCAAAGAATTGTTATCCAGGAGACTTTTGGCTCTCAGTGCTCCTACTTATGATACGGTTCTCCGCGCTGTTTCTATCGGCAAGTTAGATTAGCCAATCGTCGTATCTCATCGCTTAACCTTCGATTGACCGGATACACTTCTTCTATGAAATTTAAAATGCGAATTGCGGATTCGGGAACATGATTGTATCCCTGTATCATGTCTCCGATGATTTCCGCAAAACGGGGGTATCTCTTCTCTAACCGCCTCTCATTCCCGAATGGGTCGGGAAAGTAATCCACCTCATGCTCCAGTAAATGGAGCACGGATAGAATCCTGTCTATAGCGTAACCTTGAACAAACCTCGTAGCGGATAGGCGCTCTCCCCTTGCATAGCGGCCGAGCCCTATGTATAGATTTGTTAAGGCTTCGTTCAAAGGAAAGTCCAAGGCATCATTTTTTAGGGTGGGGATCGGACTTACAGGTTTGGCGATTTCCGTATTGCCATACATCGGATCCTTCCATATGACCCGGCCCTCCGTATAGGAGGCGTTCGCCAGCTCCCATTCCTCAAATACAGCATATTCTCCGAAAATCCCGTCCTCGAACAGTACCTTGTACCCGTCATCCGAATTCTTAAATGAATAGGCAAGAGGGTGTATTTCTTCGAGCCAATCCAATCGGTCGATATATCTGTTTTTCTCCCCCGGTTTCACAATAACAAAGAAATCTAAATCCGAATATTCATCCAACCGTTCTGTCTCGACCCCAACGGAACCAACGCCTAATAGTAAAAGAGCTCCCCCCATACGTTCGAGCGACTTGCCGATCTCGCCCAGCCTCTGTAACAGCAATTCTGTTCTCAGCATACGAATCCTCCCTTGGTTTTGAATGCAAAAAGGGTCCAACCCACTTCTCAGCGAGGTTGAACCCGAAGGTTACATTGCCTTTATTATTATATTGTAAAGTTATCACGTACTAATTGTTGCTGTCAATCGTAATAACTTACCCCTACTTATGATACGGTTCTCCGCGCTGTCTGTAGCGGCAAGTTATTCTGCTGGAGCTATTGTTGCAAACGAATATTGTTGGTATAATTTGGGAAATGAATTGAAGGGCACTGCTGTCCTGGCCACGCTAGAGACAACCCTGCTAATTATAGCGGGTTATTTTAATATAAGAAAAGGCGGAGATCCACATGACCGAACTACAAGAAACAAGAGCTATCTTAACGAAAGAAGATCTAATCCATGCATTTAAAAACTGCGGATTAAGGGAAGGTCAACACATATTCGTTCATACTTCTTTAAGCAAATTGGGTTTTGTTGTAGGCGGAGCCGAAACCTTAATTCGATCTCTTCTGGAAATTATCGGTGAAGAAGGCACTTTGATGATGCCTTCCCAGACATGGAAGAATCTCGACCCTTCAACGGGAGTCCACAGTGAAGCACCTACGGAATGGTGGCCGATTATTCGCGAATACTGGCCACCCTACGATAAAGAAATAACCCCTGCGATCGGTATGGGCGTCGTGGCTGAAATGTTTCGTAAGTGGCCGGGAGCCAAAAGGTCGAATCACCCGGCACGGTCAATTGCCGCAGTAGGCAAGCATGCGGAATATCTAACGCAAAACCATGATTTATGCAATATCTTCGGGAAGAACTCCCCGTTGGATAAATTGTATCATCTAAATGGTTACGTACTCCTAATAGGCGTCGGCTATAATAAAAACACGTCGCTGCATCTGGCTGAAACTATAGCTAACTTTCCTGCCAAGAAATTTGTCCATGAAAGCAGTGCAATTATGGAGGAAGGAACGCGCAAATGGGTGACTTACGAAACCCAGGCTGTGGACGACGGGGATTTTGTCCGCTTGGGAAACGAATATGATAAAGAAATGAATATCAAGATTCATAGAATCGGAAACGCTGAAGTCCGATTTCTGGAGCAACGGCCGCTGGTGGACTGGGCAGCCGCATGGATGGAAAGAAACAGGGTGTAGGAACTTTAACGACAGAGTTAATTTCAAATGAAGTGAGTTGCAACGTTTCGTCATACGTCCACCGATTTCGAATATGGCCAAGCGCCTACGAATGGCAAATGCTGCATCTAACCTTTCAGTTCGGATAGAAATGGATACGAATAACATAAAAAACGGGCTGGAGCGACAATGTCTCCAACCCGTTTTTCATTTGATATTATACGATTAATCGATTTTTATTTTGTGGCTTTCGTTTGCTGGAATTTTAACGTACAGGACTTTCGCTCCCGCATCGAAGTAATAGCCGCTTGCTTGTTGGTTCAGTTCGTCAAGGCTGCTTGCTTTTCCGTATTTGTTCTCAGCCGCCTGCACTTTGTTCGGCTCTTTGGCATCATGCAGCTTCAGCGTGTAGGACTGGATGTCAGATGCGTAGTTTTGCGTCTTTTTGTCCTGTTCGAATTCGATGTGATTTCCTTTCTGCTCTACATGAAAGTCGGTAACGTTGAATTCGCCTCTCGTGTAATCCTCTGTATTTGCATCGTCTTCATAGAAGCTGTAGGAAGCCTGGCCTGCAAGGTAAGTGTCAAGGATCAGATTCGTCAGCTTTTTCTCGCCGGTGTACTGCTGAACTTCGCGGCGAGGAATGATCGAGTCCTGTTTCACATAGATAGGAAGCGTGCCGAGATCGGCTTGTTTGGTGATCGTTTGTCCGCCCTCAAACTCTTCACCGGTCCAGTAATCGACCCATTTGGCGCCGGCCGGCAAATACACGCTGCGGGACGTTGCTCCTTGATTTACTACAGGTGCAATCATTAACGAATCGCCGAACATGTACTGATCATCGTTGTTATAGGTATTTGGATCATGCTGAAAATGATAGACGAGCGGCTGCTGTACAGGCTGTCCGCTTTCCTGCGCACGTTTGAACTGGTTATACAGGTAAGGCAGCAATTCGTAGCGCAAGGAAATATATTTCCGGCTGATGTCCTCTACTTCCTTACCGAATGCCCACGGCTCCTGCTCCTTGTCCCAACTGTAATGGTCCCGGGAGAAAGGCACAAAGGCGCCAACTTCGATCCACCGAGCAAATAACTCCGGCGTTGGTTGATCCTGCGCCGTAGGTTTTGCAAAACCGCCGATGTCGTTGCCGACAAACGCTGCGCCGGACAATCCTAGATTCGAGTTCATCGGAATCGTCATGCGAAGATGATCCCAGTTGCTGGTATTATCTCCGGTCCAGATGGCGGCGTAACGCTGGGTTCCCGCATATGCAGACCGTGTAAGCACGAACGGGCGAACGTTCGGCTTGTTGACTTTGAATCCTTTGTAAGTCGCTTCATTTTCCAGATGGCCAAAAATATTATGAATCTCTTTGTTCTGTTTCTTACTTCCGTCATCGGCCTCATAGACGGTATCCAGCGGCATGGACCATCCCGGACCGCCAAATACGGCCGGTTCGTTCATGTCATTCCAAATGCCGGATACGCCTTTATCAAACAGCGCTTTGTGTTTTTTCGCCCACCAGTCGCGGACATCGGTTTTCAGGAAGTTCGGGAAAACGGAGTCGCCCGGCCATACATAACCGACATAGGGGCTGCCGTCGGCATTTTTAACCCAGAAGTTGTTCTTGGTTCCTTCCTGATAAGTATCAAAACTTTCGTCAACTTTGACACCCGGGTCGTTGATCGTAACATATTTGAAATTCAGGTTGTCCATATCTGCCTTCAGCTTGTCCGGATCGGAATACTTCGGTCCCCAGGTAAATACGCGGTATTCATTCATATAATCGATATCCGCGTACATCGCATCGGCGGGAATTTTCTTTTCGCGGAATGTTTTGGCCACCCGAACAATGTCATCCTGCCAGTAACCCCATTTACTTTGCTGAAAACCGAGGGACCATTCCGGCGGCAAATTGATCTTGCCGGTCAAATCGGTATACCGGTCAACAACATCTTTGATTTCCGGACCATTGATAAAATAATAGGTCAGCTTTCCGCCATCGGCGTAATAATAGTAGTAATCGTCGCTTTCCTTAGCCATGTTGAAATGGGAACGGTACGTATTATCGAAGAAGAGACCGTAGGCCTTTTCATCCTTCAAACCGATAAAAAACGGAATGGTGGCATACACATATTTCGTATCTTTCGTATAGGAGTATGCGTCCGTATTCCACATGCCGATATCGTAGCCGCGTTTGTTCAAACCGCCGGTTTGCTCGCCGAAACCATAAAAGTTTTCAGTCTTGTCCGTTTTCTTGAACACGTATGGCTTTCCGTCTTCATAACCGGACCCTTTAATGTCGTCTTCATTAATCACGTTCCCGCTTTTATCGAGGTATTTGATTCCAAACGGGCTTTTATTAATGTCAATCGACAGGTTGTCGGTAGTGATGACGATTCTCTTGTCGTCTTCCTTCACTTTGAGTTTAGGAGCAGGCCAATCCGTTTTCGCGATCCCCGGAGAGACAAACTCTTCCTCACCTTTGTTTAAGATCGACACCTTGGCCATATCGGTAGTGAGCAAACGGATATAAGCTTCCTCTCCGCCCAGATTAAGCTTTACGCCATTGTCCAACTGCTCAAAGCTTTGCACCGTCATCGGCTGTTGCAGCTTGTTCTTATCCAAAGGCGTATCGGGTGCCGGCTGCTGGACCTCGGCATAGACGGATTGGGCCGAATAAAGCTGTGAAACGGCATTACCTGAGAGAAGGACTGCACCAGCTAAAATTAATGGCACCCATTTCCTTTTCGGCTTCATTTGGTTTCTCTCCTTCATAATGACTTTGTAAACACAGGTTGGAGATAAGAGTCTCCAACCCGGTAATTCATAGTTTGGCAATTCCGGCAGCGGTATTATTTGCTTCCATCTACATCGTCTTGAGTTTGAATCTTCACTTTCTGTTTCTCGTCTACCGGGATTTTGACATACAGCACATGTTCATTCGCATCGAAGTAGTACGCTCTTTCTTGCCCATTCAATTCTTCCATGCTGCCTGCTTTGGCATACTTGTTGTTAGCGGCTTGTACTTTCTTCGGTTCTACAGCGTCATGAAGCTTCAGCGTGTAGGACTGAATGTCGGATGCGTAGTTCTGAACTTTTTTGTCCTGTTCGAATTCGACGTGGTTGCCTTTGTTCTCCACATGGAAGTCGGTGACGTTGAATTCGCCTCTCGTGTAATCCTCTGTAGCCGCATCGTCCTGATAGTAGCTGTAGGAAGCCTTGTCGTTAAGATAGGTGTCGAGAGTCAGATTTGTAAGCTTTTTCTCGCCGGCATACTGCTGAACTTCACGGCGCGGAATGATCGAGTTTTGCTTCACGTAGATCGGAAGCGTGCCGAGATCGGCTTGTTTGGTAATCGTTTGGCCGCCCTCAAACTCTTCGCCGGTCCAGTAGTCGATCCATTTTACGCCGGCTGGCAAATACACACTGCGGGACGTTGCGCCCTTCTCCACAACCGGTGCAATCATCAGAGAATCGCCGAACATGAATTGGTCTTCATTGTTATAGGTGTTGGGGTCATCCTGGAATTGGAATACGAGCGGCTGCTGAATCAGATTTCCGGTTTCGTGCGCTTGTTTGAACGCGTTCTGCAGGTAAGGCATCAATTCATAGCGCATGGAAATATACTTACGGCTGATATCCTCAACTTCCTTACCGAATTGCCACGGTTCTTGTCTATTAATGTTTTGCTTAACCGACGGGCTGTCGCCATCATTATTGTAGTGGTCACGGGAAAACGGAAGGAAAGCGCCAAGCTCAACCCAGCGTGCAAACAATTCCGGCGTGCAGATTTCGCCTAATTGTTTATTTTTGGTGAATCCGCCGATGTCATTGCCGACAAACGGGTGGCCCGCCAATCCGACATTCGCATTCATTGGAATCGACATTCTGAGATGTTCCCAGGTGCTGTGGTTATCACCAGTCCAGGTTGCGGCGTAACGCTGCGTTCCCGTATATCCGGCACGCGTCAATACAAACGGACGGACGTTCGGTTTAAGTTTTTTGAATGCGTTGAAAGACGCTTCTTCCTCCAAATGCGCGTAAATATTATGGACCTCTTCATGGGCATGTTTGACTCCGTTATCATCCTCATGCACCGCATCCAGCGGCAGCGTCCAGTGGTCTTTGGCTATAAAACTGACCGGTTCGTTCACGTCGTTCCAAATACCGTCTATGCCTGTGTCAAAGAACGGCTTGTACTGCATCGACCACCAATCGCGGGTTTCCTTTTTCAGGAAATTCGGATAAACGGAAGAAGGCGGGGCAGAAGGGTCCCAAGGCCAGAGCTTGCCAAGGAAGTTGGTTCCATCGGGATTTTTAACCCAGAGATCCTTCGCGGTCCCTTCATCATAGACGCTGTAGCCTGGCAAGGCCCTAATCGCCGGATCGAAAATATTCACTTGATGGAAACCCTGCTCTTCCATACGTTTGCCCAGCCCTGCAGGATCGGGAACTTTTTTCCCCCACGTAAAGGCTTTATAGTCGTCCATATATTCGATGTCAAAAAACAATCCATCCGCCGGAATTTTCTTTTCGCGATACCCTGCGGCTACTTCTTCCATGTCGTTTTGGGAATACGCCCAGCTTGATTGATGGAAGCCCAAAGACCATTCAGGGGGCAGGGGGACTTTGCCGGTCAAATCGGTATAACGGTCTACGACGTCTTTGATCTGCGGTCCATTGAAGAAATAGTAGGTCAGTTTGCCGCCGTCGGCGTAGAAGTAATAGTAATCGTCGCTTTCCTTGGCGAAGTTGTAGTAAGTGCGGTACGTATTGTCGAATAAAATGCCGTACGCCTTTTTATCTTTCAAACCGATAAAGAATGGAACCGATTGGTAAATATATTTCGACTCATACGGGAACGGGTCCTGATGCCATATGCCTTCTTCCTTGCCGCGTTTGTTCAGACCGTCGGTTTTCTCGCCCAGCCCGTAGAAATTCTCGTTGTTATCTGTCTTTTTGAACACGTAAGGCTTCCCGTTTTCGTAACCGATCCCTTGATCCCCGTCCTCGTTAATGACGTTTCCGTCTTTATCCATATATTTGATTCCAAACGGGCTTTTCTTGATGTCTACAGTTAAGCTGTCGGTAGTAATGACGATTCTCTTGTCGTCTTCCTTCACTTTGAATTTAGGAGCGGACCAATCCGTTTTGGCGATCCCCACAGAGGTATATTCCTTGTCGCCTTTGTTCAAGAGCGACACTTTGGCCATATCGGATGTAAGCATCCGTATGTAAGCCTCTTGTGCGCCTAAATTAAGCTTTACGCCATTGTCCAACTGCTCGAAGCTTTGCACCGTCATAGGCTGCTGCAGATGGCTTTTATCAAGCGGCCTGTCATCGGTCGGTCTAAATGCTTCTACCGGGAAAACCAAATCGTCCGCAAATACAGGTTGAGCGAGATAGAACTGTGAAACGGCATTCCCTGAAAGTAGAACAGCAGTTGCGAGCAGCAATGGTATTGCTTTCTTCTTCGTTTTTTTTCGTTTCATTCGGTTTCTCTCTCCTTGTCGATAAATTCATCTTGCCTTGCCCTCTTCTGTACTTTCCTCCTCTCCGCTAAAGGCTAATCCTCTTCCGGATTTCATGTTCCATGTTAGGTTAACGAGCGGATTTCGAGCAATAGCGACAAGGACTCAAATAGTCAGCGCCCGGTGCAGGAGCGGCGGGATGTATCTAAATTGATATTGCCCTCTAAATGGACATCACAAATCATCTGCAAAAGGGCCAATATGAATGCGAAATAAAGCTTTTTACCTCCATGCGAACAAGTGAAGCTGCATCAATATAAATATAGGTCTTGGATAAGGGAATCCAACTTCATGCTTGATATGGTGTTATTTTACAAATAAAAAAGGCTTAAGAATTTGTTGATTCTCAGCCCATTTCAACTTATTTTTCCGAATATCTGTTCCAAGATTTTTGGAATTCCTGCAGAAGCTCATCCCTGTTCATTTGTTTATTGATATAAGCTTGCATGGCAGGCCCAAACTCATCGCTTACTCCAGCAGGATATTTGAACCAGTTCCATGATAATGTTTTGCCTTCTTTTATGTACTTGATCATATCAGCGGCAAGGGGATCCGGATTTTTGATCTCTATATTGGAAAAGGCGGGAACAAACTTTAATTGTTCGGTCATAAATCTTTTGCCTTGTTCCGAAGAAACCATCCAGTTCAAGAACTTTTTAGCCTCCGTTTTCTTCACAGCGGTTGTTTTTTTATTTACGACCCAATTGTTGGGAATGCCGATTGCGAGTGCATCGTTTTTTGCTGCATCGTCGCTGATCGGCATTGGGAAGAATCCTATATTCATGTTCGGTGAGATTTTGTCCAACATCGGCTGTACCCAGTTTCCTTGCAGGATCATCGCTGTTTTACCCTTTGCAAATCCGGTGACTGCCGCATTGTAATCTATGGTCAGCGAATTCTTGCTGCCATATTGTACGGTTAGATCAAGCAATCGGAGCATTCCTATAAATGGTTCGTTTCCTTTAAACTTTTGCGTTCCGTCCGTCAATCCCTTAATAAAAGCATCAGGGTTGTCCTGATGCGCAAATGCGATGTTTAACATGAATACGCCAAGGAGCCATTTTTCCGCGTACCCGATCGAGAAAGGAGTAATATTCATGGCCTTAAGCTTTTCCGACACATCCTTTAATTCGGTCAGTGTTCTCGGTGTTTCCTTAATACCCGCTTTCGCTAACAAATCTTTATTGTAAATAAAGCCGTAGCCCTCCACATTCATCGGCATGCCGTAGATCTTACCGTCCATTTCCATCGGTTCTAATGCGTGTTTATACGCATGTCGGACCCAAGGCTGATCGGACAAATCCTCCAGGTAATCTTTCCACAGTCTGGCTTCCTCATATCCACCGTTTGTATAAATATCGGGGCCTTTCCCGGCAGCAAATTGGGTCATCAGCATTGAGCGGTCATCAGCGCCCCCGCCAACCGTCCGAATGTGAATATCCACTTCAGGGTGTTCCCTCTCGTATTCTTTGACCAGCCGCTCAAACTGGGAGGCAATCTCCACCTTGGGATTTAATACGCTCAGAACGATCTTGTGAACTTTTTGTTGACCGGTTTGGCCTTCCTCATTCCTTTCCCCGCACGCCGCAAGCGATATGACCATCACCGCTGTCAACATTATTTTCGTAACTTTGTTCACCAATCTCCCCTCCCTTCTTTTTATTTTGTTTTCCGTATAGGCTGCGGTACCTGGCCGGAGTCATGCCCACTTCTTTCTTGAATAATTTTGAAAAATACTTTTCATTCTGATACCCGAGGTTCACCGCAATCGAGTAAATTCTCTCTTCCGTTTGACTAAGCCACCGTCTGGCTTGTTCAATTCTTAATTGGATTAAATAATTGGACAGGTTGATCCCCTGCTCTTGTTTAAACCGGCGGCAAATATGCTCCCGGCTTAGAAAAAAGCGATTGGCCAATTTATCCAAAGAAAGCTCCTCCGTGTAATGCTGCTCCAAATAGGCGACAATGTCATTCATTCGCCGCGCGTCATCCAAATCGCTTAAACGATGAATGGTCCTGAAATTCTGCAGCTCCATCGCTTTCTTGGCCGATTGGTAAGCATTCGGAAGATCGTTTAAGGACGTTAGCGGATCGCCGCCGGCCAATCGTACGGGAATATCAAAGTGGCTGGAAATCCACTGCACTACCAGGAGCTTGCAGCCGCGCGGACTGATCAACAGACCGGTGCAATCCTCATTTTGCAGAACAAACGCATTGCCCCACTCCTGTGCCCTCATCTCCTCGGCGAGCCGATTAATGTAAGTATCGGCGCTGTGAGAATGGTAAAAATACAGCAAGGTAAGATCGTAGGCATCGGCTTTCGGAAGGTACCTCGCCAGGTCCTCCTCATTCCAAGGGTCTCCTTCACAGGCCGCCGTAATTAACCGGTTCCTGTGCAGCCTTTCGGCTTCTTGGGCAACGGCAGAATCGCTTCGCCGTTCGGCTTCCTCACTGTTCCAGGCAGAAATGGCACCCTCCAAGACCGTATTTAATACGTCTTCTTCAACCGGCTTCAGTAAATAATCATAGCTGGAGCATTGGATGGCTTTCCGCATATAAGAATAGTCATCATACCCCGAAACGATAATCACTTTTCCCGGGTAGGCTTGTTGGTTTAACCACTCCAAAAGCTGGATACCGGTAACTTTGGGCATTTTGATATCGGCAAATATGATTTCGGGCC
The DNA here is from genome assembly GCF_011043685.1 of Paenibacillus apii. Lineage (NCBI taxonomy): Bacteria > Bacillati > Bacillota > Bacilli > Caryophanales > Paenibacillaceae > Paenibacillus > Paenibacillus apii. The sequence continues at coordinate 76,026 of NZ_JAAKGU010000009.1, forward strand.
GCTCCCTTTCAATAATGGTCTGAGCCTCTTCCCCGTTGTCGGCTTCCCATATTTCCGTCACGCCCAGTTGGTCCCATTGCCCCAAATACCGAATCACATCACGCACATTGAATTCATCATCCACAATAAGAGCTTTCATGATTATCGTCCTCCTTTGATTGGGTTGGAATCGTAATAAGGACGGTAAATCCTCCTCCGGGATTTGAATCCACCTCCAGGCCTCCGCGGGAACCGTAGTTCAAGATTAAACGATCATGTATATTCTTCAGACCAATCCGGTTATTAGGCGATGCTGCGTCATGGCCGACTGAGTGTAATATCCTTCTCAGTTCATTCAACTCTTCGAGGGACAAGCCGGGTCCATCATTTTCCACAACCAGTTTCACATCTCCGTCATCAAGCCATCCCTGAATGCTGAGATGCGAACCGTAATGCCCTTCCTCAAAACAATGCTTGAAGAAGTTCTCAACGAGTGGCTGTAAGATCATGACCGGGACCGACATATCCATTATGGAATCTTCTATAGAGATGGAGTGGCGTAATTCCACCCGAAAACGTTCTTTTTGCAGATCCAAGTATGCTTTCACGTAATCCACTTCACTGCGTATCGAAGCCCAATTATCCATTCGGATCGTATACCGCATCATTTTCGACAAGGAAGTCACCAATTGATAAATTTGCGGAGTTTGAGAACGAAGGGCAACCGCACCGATGGATTGTAAAGCATTATGTAGAAAATGCGGGTTGATTTGCGATTGAATCGCCCGGTATTGGTTCGTTTTGTTCTCGAGTTCGAGCCGATATTCCCTATCAATATACAAGTTGATTCGCTCCATCATTTCCTTAATATGCCTCTCCAAATGACCGATTTCATCACGGCCGGTATCATTAAACCATATATTCGTATGCCCTCCTTCAATCTTTCGGACTTTCTTACTTAATAATTGAATAGGTCGAGTGATCTTATTTGAAATAAAATGGACCATAATAAGTCCCAAAATAACAACACCTACACCAAAAAAGGCGCTGATATACGCCGTTTGCCTCACATCGCGGTATAAGTTGCCGCTTGAAGTCACCTTGATCAAATGCCAATCCCCGAACTCGCCCGGAAGCGGCTTTGACATTGTAATATCGCCCGATCTTCCACTCGTGGGAGACAATCCGGAACCAGGCCTCCACTTTTTACCTATCAGCGTTTGATCGGTTGAATAGACGACAGCTCCATTCCCATCCGTAAGGATAACCAATTCACCTTCCTTCAGAAAACGGTTGGAAATGGTGGAAAGGCGGCTTAGGTCGATATCCATGGTGACAACACCTAAAAATTCGTTGGAGAGTATATTTTTGATTTTATGATGAATCGTCATCACTAACGTCCGATCCGACATTGGCATCACGGCAGCTCCATTATAATTCCGGATCAAATGCGGCGGTTCAATCAAAAAATTGGAGCCGGATTGAATCAACTTCTGAATGGGAGGACTTTCTGATAAATCAGGCTGCTTCTTACGGGCACTCACCTTGGCATCGTAAACGGTAAAAGAATCCCCGTCTTTTACGATAAAAAACCGAACTTGATGAATTTCTCTGCGCATCAGATAAAAGGCTTGAAACCATTTATCTACTTCAAGCTGATTCGAGTAAATTTCTTTATCAAAGCCTCTTTCGAATATCCGGAATAAGCCGGGATTAAGATATAAAATATACGGTAAATTGACCATATCCTGAAAATATTGTCCGAGCTCTTCACTGCCCTTTTCAAGCTGAACCTCGCTGATCTGATATTCGTGCTGCTCTACCTTTTCTTTGGTATGAAAATAGATAGCCAGTACCGAAATGAAATAGGGCACAATAATACATACGAGAAGCATGACCAATAAGCGGTTACGGATGCTGCTTTTCATGACATGGATGTTCCTTTCCGTGGTTTCCGTCTCGGTCTATTATAAAACAAGAGATACAATGCAATGGGTAGATATAATTGGAAAATCACTGAATTTCGCCTTGAACGTATTTTTCAAAATAAAAAAACTACATCAACTTCTCATACTCTGCTTGAGCCTGAGCAAAAAAAGGCTCATTCCAACTGCAAACAAGTGGAATAAGCCTTCTAACTATCGATCACTCTATCGGTGTGCCATCAGGTATTCCTCCAAGAACTAATACCTCTGAATTAAACCCGGCTATACGACGGCGGAGGAAAATTGACTACCCCTATTACTTGTTTCCCTAAATTTTAAAAGTTACAAAACACTCAACTATAACTTCTATCTTTTGAAACAGTTAGGGTTAAAGAAGGTGTCCAAAAATAACCCGCCATTCCTAATAAGGTCATCAATCCACCTGTGAATTGAAAGATCGAGATTGTTTCTCCCAAGAATAGATAGGCAAGAATTATTGCCAAAACAGGCTCTCCAATAATACCTACAGAAACAGTAGTGGCGCCTATAGATTTTAACAATAGATTAAAAATATACTGCCCAAAAATAGTTGGGATTAGTGCAAGCAAAAAGAAATATGTCCAACCCGAAAAATCATATTCGATCAATGTGATATTATTTAGCAAATTGTAGACTAGCATGACACTCCCGCCTAGAAAAAAAACAATAACACTGTATAAATTTGCGTCTATTTTGTGACTTACTTTTTGTCCTGCCAGCATATATGCTGAAACCAAGATGGTTCCTAATAAGGATAATCCATCTCCTATTAACGCCTCCCGCGAAACCCCGATGTCTCCCCAAGCTATAATTACTGAACCTAAAAGAGCAGCAATCAAACAAAGAATGGTTAAAATGTTGGTTCGTTCTCTAAATATAAAATATGAACCAATCATTACAAATAAAGGTTGTAAAGATAAGATGACCATGGAGCTCGCCACTGAGGTATATACTAAAGATTCCATCCAACATAAGAAGTATAACCCGAGAAATAGACCGGCTAAAAAAACGGTACTCCAATCTTTTTTGTCTCTGAGGTTCGGAGAGTTTTCCAAGGTACAAAAGGAAGCATAATGATTACTGACATATACAATCTGTACATCCCGGCCACAGAGGTTGGAGTATCTGAGGATTTTATCATGATGGATGAGATCGAAACAGACAGTATGCTGATTAAAAGCAAAATATAGGGATGAAACGGTAACGACGATTGATTTATTTTCACATGGACGCCTCCAAGAGGTCTTATCCAATCGTCTGTGCACAGGATTGTAATGATAAGCCGAAGATACTATTCATGGAAGTATTCCTGAAGGCAGAGGATTTAACGATTTACATTGGCATGAAGAACTACAAATCACTTTGGTTACTAAAGGAAAACTAGTTATACAAGTTAATGGGATTGATCATGAATTAGAAACAGGTCAGGCCATTTTAATTAATAAGGGCGCCCTTCATGTTACTACGAGCCTGACACATAACGGTCAATATGTAAGTTTTAATTTTCCTGAGAAGCTGCTGGCCTTCTATGCAGATAGTGCCATGGAAAAAAATTATGTACTGCCTTATACAAACTCTTCCTTAGTGTCACTAGCAATCAAGGGAGATGTTGAATGGGAAAGTAAAGTACTAGAAATGCTTTGGGATATGAAAAAGAAATTTAATATGAAAAAAAACTGGGGGTGGGAATACGAGGTTGCTATCAAAACTGTACAATTATGGTTTACCTTAATTTCTAACATTTCACTTTCTTCTGAGGAAGCACCTGGATACTTAAAGCTGCAGCAAGAACGACTTCAATTAATGCTTAGCTTCATCCATCAGAACTACTCAAATAATATAACACTGCAAGAGATTGCTGATGTAGCGCATCTAAGTGTTTCGGAATGTACTCGGAGTTTTAAGAGAACCATTCATATGACACCTTACGACTTCTTAATTAAGTACCGTATCAAGAAAAGCAGCGAGTTATTAATCTCAACAGATTATACAATAACCGAAATCGCCCACAGAGTGGGTTTCAATCATGTAAATCACTTTATTCAGTCTTTTAAAAAATATCATGAAAGAACACCAAAAGATTTCCGGAAATTTAGAAATGAAATCAATGAGTAAGGAGATAACCTCTGTAACGGCAAGTTTTTGGGCCATCCTTTAAGGGATGGCCACGGACCTAAGAACTGCTATATTATCGCCGACCTCGGAAAGTACGACGCAAATCATCAACCCATTCGCCCGGAATCTCCCAAGGTATGAAGTGTCCTCCCTGTTCATGGGCTGCAATGTTCACATGGTTATACCAGGAGGCACGGTCGCTTTCGAGAAAATTTTGCACGCGATTTTCCGTCGTGATCCCCGGCGGATTCTCGTAGCCCACGAAGGTTATACCCGTCGGCGCCTCAATAACGGGCAGGCGATTATGGGCGGGTGTCCATGGATAACGATTATTATTGGCATAGACGCGTATGGAGGTTTCGATAGCGTTGTTTACCCAATAGATTGTTGCGTGGGTAAGTATGTCGTCCTTTGAAAAGACATTCTCGATGTTGCCCTTATTATCACTCCACCTCACCCATCGTTCCAATATCCAGGCTAGCATACCAACCGGTGAGTCGCTCAGCCCGTACACCAACGTGCCGGGATCAAGAACATGTACAGCAAGATGCGACGCAAATCGCCGATCAAACTCCAAAATTTGCAATCGGATGCTTTCAGAAATATTTTCAGGAATGGGACGACCTCCAGAAAAATCCCAAGCGCGATCCCCGTTAAAAAAGCTAAGTTTTAGAGCGGATCCGATATGAATCGCGTAGAGCTCGTCACAATATTTGTGTCCGAGCTGACCGGTCACGAGAGCGCCTACGTCGCATCCCGCTGCTGCGTATTTGGTATAGCCCAGGATATCGGTCATTAGCGTATGCCAGAGATCAGCAATTTTCCAAAAGTTCATGTCAGGGTTGTTTGGCAGTGGGGTAGAAAATCCGAATCCAGGAAGTGAGGGCACGATGACGTCGAATGCTTCAGCCGGATCACCACCGAATGAGCCAGGGTCCGCTAGTGGATCAATGACCTTTGACCAATGCCAGAATGTCCAAGGCCAACCATGGGACAAGATTAATGGCATGGGATCGGGTCCGACGCCTGGTTTACGCATAAGGTGTAGCGGAACTCCGTCAATATTTACTTTATAGTGTTCATAGACATTGATCGCTTTCTCGGTTTTGCGCCAATCAAACTCGTTAACCCAGTAGTCGACGAGTTCTTCAAGATAGTTCCGGTTAACACCGTAAAACCAGTCAGCATTTCCGGCATCAAGAGGCCATCTAGTGGACTGTAGACGATTGCGAAGATCAATAAGTACCTCATCCGGTACAAAGATCGGACTGGGCTGAAGCTTGAAAGAAGCTGTTGTCATAGCACATTCCCCTTCCTGTAGATTACGAATCGTTTCCAAGTTCGGCCAGACGCCTTAATGCGGGTATTGCAGATGCAATTGCCAGTTTGTCTTCGGGAGTGAGCCCTTCAATAAACTTCGAAAGCTGTTCAATACGCTCCGAACGACGGGAATCAATAACATTCGCCCCTCTCTCGGTAATATGCACTTGAACGACTCTACCATCATTCGGATCTGGCCGACGCTCGACAAGCCCGTCTCGTTCGAGTCGGGTGACCAACTGCGTGATTCCCGACTGTGTAACTTGCTCATTCGCTGTCAATTCAGTTAGTCGCATGGGGCTTTTACGAGATAATGTGTGCAGGACGGAAAGCGTCGTGAAGCTTAGTTTTTCAATTGAGGGCATCCGAATGATAATTCTCGTTAAATCTTCGAATACCATAGCGAAGTCGGTAACGTTCAACTTGTTTTGATCTTTATTATTTCCCATGGAAAAAACTATATCATAATTTATATAAATTCCTAATATAAATTTTGAGTCTTTATTTCAGTCAAAATCATCTGCTCGCCAGCTGGGCGTTCTCCAGATGATGGTCAAGCAGGTTCATGTTAAAGACCCGCGTCTCCCTCAAGGCATCGAGTTGGAGATCGTCGCAAAATTACAAGCACATTTTTCGCTGGCCGCTTCCGCAAAAGCCCTCCCGCTAAGTACACCATCGTCATCTGACATTCAAAAAGAAAGCGTCTCTGAGCTGACGTTTCAGGGACAAGTGACCTCCCCCAAACCCATACCGCTCAACGCTTTAATAGGCCCTTTACGTTCCACTTCCAAAAAGCTTTATGATACGGTTCTCCGCGATGTCTGTAACGACAAGTTTTAAGGCCATCCTTTGCAGGATGGCCTTCCGTAATCCAGCTATGGTCGGTGCCCCATTATTTCACTTTTTAGTACTATAACCTTTTCACCGGCCGCAGCACCGCATAACCATACCCCTCTGGAAAATGCCGCTGGTAATCCTGCTTGATCAATTCATCCCACTGATACCCCAGACTTTTAGGGTCGAAGGACCACGCCACGTCTTCAACCGTTCCCATAACGGCACCATTATCCTTCAGGTAATCGAACGGCGGGTGGAAAAAGACCAGATACTCCGACTCTGGAATATCCCTGCATTCCATTCCTGCCGGAATCGGTCCGTCGTACTCCGTTGAAACTGGGATGCCATACAAATATCCCTTTTGTCCATTCTGGTAAAACCATCCTGCGGTCTGTCCCAGTTGTCCGGGAAGTGTGTGGTTTGACATACTCTCCAACGTGCCGCTGACCTCGTCACAAGAGTGCCCGTTTCCCCAGAAGTCCCCATAGTTTGTTACGGAAATGTCCCAGATCCCGATAAATTTGTGCGCTGGTATGAACTCGACTTTGATCTCCGCCGGTTGCAAATGTACCTTGCTCATCTTATCCCGCTCCTTGATCAAATAATGATAAGGCGAGAATACCTCCTGACGAATAGCCAACGGAATAGGTCGGGGAGCTTTTTGGTAGGCTGCGGGGGTGAGCTGAAAAGCCTTGTTGAAAGCTCGTGTAAACGCCTCTTGTGATGAGAATCCATACTTTACGGCAATATCCAGAACGCGCTGGTCCGTGTCGCGGAGCTCCAAGGCGGCACGGCTGATTCTTCGGGTCCAGACGTAATCCCGTAATGTCATTCCGGTCAATTGGTTGAACTGCTTGGAACAATAATAGGGGGAATACCCTAACTGCTCCGACATCTTCAATAGAGATGAACTCTCCGTTATATTGGCCTCCACCCAATCCACCATAAGCTGGACCATTTCATTCCATTCGTACATGGAAGTCCTCCCTCCTTTCCCTTCGATCATATCACCGGCGATCTTCGCATACTTGATTCGAGTTGCACAATAAAAACTTGCCGTTACTTGTGGTAGGGTTCACTGCACTGTCTGTAACGGCAAGTTTAAGGGCCATCCTCGGCGAATGGCCCTTTCTTCAGTTCAGAAAATGATTAACTAATCACTTTCTTGTATCACAGTCCAAAGTATTCACGTACTAATTTAAATTGTTCTTCCTTACTCAAACTTGTTGTTCTTTCAATGGTCATGATACCATTCTTAACACAGGCGTTTCTAATATCACGAGAAAACTTCGCCATACTTTTGTTTCCATTTTTGATTGTTTGCGCTGGATTATCTGTAAGATTAATAACATCCAAAATCATCTTATGATCTTCCCTATAGAAATATAGCCGTTCTATTTCTTCGTCAGATGTATAAAGACATACCATTCTTTCTTTAGGAATAAACGGTAATATTCGTTCAGGCATTATTCCTAAATCTATGACGATTGGTGTATCCGAAGACATTTTCAATAAATCGATAACAAAAAACTCCATCATTTCTTCAACAATTTGAAAAAGCCATTTACAATGCTCATCATTCGGTCTATTAAACCATTTACTCCAGTCTAATTCCGGATGAGGATATTGAAGGGCTGGGTATTCAACTGAACTAGTGAATGGCCTATATTTTAAGACATCATCCCCTAGCGTTTGAAATCCTAATTCCTCAACAAATTTCTTCGTCATTGTAGTCTTGCCCGCGCAACAACCACCATTCAACCAATAAACATGACTCAATTGTTCTTTCAGATAATTATCATTAACCTTCATATTTATCCTCCTCAAATTTTTAATTTTGAGGAAGCTGGCGGATTCTTATCGGCTTTCTGTAACAGTAAAAGTACATACTAAATCCTCCTTTCCGAAGCATAGTAATATTATTCCATTAACTGCACGTAAATCCCTTCTATGCTCAAAAAGCTTGCCGCTATTTATGGTACGGTTCACCATGCTGAATCTTATACGCCGGTACGTACGGAGACAGCCGTTTCAGATACTTCTGAAAGCTGCATCTAATCTTTCAGTTCAGCCCTTGTACTGCCAAGTTGAGCTAGGACGCAACATACCCGAACTGGCCAAAACGTTACTTCGACTCATACTGAGCCGTTTGCAGCCCGACCGGCTGCGGCTTCTTTTTCCCCTGGAATACCTCCTGCACAATATACAGCGGACGCCCCTTGGACTCATCGTAAATGCGGCCGACGTATTCGCCCAGGATACCGAGCATCAGAAGGATGAAGCCGTTAAAGGTCAGTGTAATGCCGATGACCGAGGCCCAGCCCTTGACGGCGGAGTCGGTAAAAATGGCCAGATAGAGCACGTACAGCAGATACAGAAAGCCCGACGCCGACAGCAGAGCGCCGAGGAATCCGGCCAGCTTCAGCGGCTTGTATGAAAAAGAAGTAATCCCGTCCAGCGACAGCTTGATCATCCGCTTCAGCGGATATTTCGTCTCTCCGGCCAGCCGCTCGTCGCGTTCATATTCAATCGCCTTCTGGCGGAAGCCGACCCAGCTGACCAGTCCCCGCACGAACCGGTTTTTCTCCGGCAGGCGCTTCAGCTCATCGCATACCTTGCGGTCGATCAAACGAAAATCTCCCGTATCCACCGGAATGTTAATATCGGTCGAATAGGCGAGCACCCGGTAGAACAGGCTTGCCGTCCATTTTTTGAAGAACGTCTCGCCGTTCCGCTTCACCCGCTTGGCGTACACGACCTCATAGCCGCTCTTCCATTCCTCGATCATCTGCAAAATCAATTCCGGCGGGTCCTGCAAATCCGCGTCGATAATGATAACCGCATCGCCGAGGGCGTAATCCATCCCTGCGGTAATCGCGATTTGGTGGCCGAAGTTGCGGGAGAGGTCGATTAGCTTCACGCTCTCGTCCCAGCAGCTGTACTCCTCGATCATTTGCGCGCAGTTGTCGGCGCTGCCGTCATTGACAAAGATCAGCTCATACGGCTCATTCGTGGTGTCCATCACTTTTTTGATCCGCCGGTAGGTCTCCTGAATCACTGCTTCCTCGTTATACATCGGAATAATTACGGAATAGCGCACGTTGGTATTCATGAGCAGCTCCTCCTTTGTTAAAAATAGATGGGCAAACGCCCCGAAGTCAGGTCTTCGGCGCGCCTGCCCGTTATGCATGCTGTTTGGCGGTCAGTTCAGGGTAACCTCGTAGAGCGTGCCGCTTGCTGTGCCGCCTGTACCCTGCCACTCCGAAGCCGGAATTTCCGTGCCGTTCTCGGTGATCCATGTCGTAAGGCTCGAGTTCCCCTCACGTCCGCCTCCCATGCCGCCACCGGAGACATAGAAGTATTTGACCTTACCGCTCTTCACCAGCGCCGCAAGCGTATCCGTCGTGTAGACCACATCGGAGCCGGAGAAGCCGTTGAGAATGACAACCTTGTTGCCTTCGATGATGTACGGGCCGCCCGTGCTGTAATTCATCGTGGCGAACAGATATTGCTCACCGGTGTTATGCTCTTTCAGATAGGCCACCAGCGATTCATTGACGCTCTCGCCGCCGTTCCGGTCGAATCCGAACTGGCCGCCATCGCTGCGGCTGTCCCCGGCGACGTCACCGCTTGGGGTGCCTGTTCCATCCTGGGCATTAGCGCCATCCGGGGTGCCCGCTCCGTCCTGGGCCACCCCGCCAGGTGCGCCCTGGGCCTGGGCGACTGCGTTCATGCCCATGCCGTCTCTCATTCCGCCGCCCATGCCTTCGCGGCTGTCCGGACCCGCTGCCGGGGTCATGCTGTTCAGGCCGTAGGCGATCGGCGTAAGCGACCAATACAGCGGGCCGATCAGAAGAGTGAGCAGTCCTGCGGCCGTCACAAGCCGGGCGATTGGCCTTCCGCCGATCTTAGGGATCGCCAGTGCCGCCGCAAGGACAATGCCCGCGGCCAGTACGCCGATGGACCAGCCGGCCCCGATGGTCGCGGTATATGGATGCAGAATGTACCACTGGAATGCTGCCGTTGCCAGCACCGCCGCCGGAAGCAGCCAGGAGAGCCAGCCCGAATGGCCGCGGTACAGATCCCGCATCTTGACGTAGCCCGCCCCGGCCAGCGCCGCGATCGGAGGACCTATCATAATGAGATAGTATTGGTGGAAGAAGCCCGCAATGCTGAAAAATCCCGCAACCGGCAGCAGCCATGCCAGCCAAAATATAGCCTCTTTATGCTGCTGCGTGAAATGTCTTCTGCGAAGATTAGCGAAGATGGCGATGCAGCCAAAGAGAATGAAAGGAATCAGCCAGCTGGCCTGTCCCGACAGCTCCGACTGGAATAGCCGCAGCGGCCCCGCCGTGCCGGTATTGAACATCCCGCCGCCGCCCATACCTCCGCGGTCATTCCCCATCTGTCCGAAAGCACGCTGGCCGCCGTCATCCGTGCCATTCCCCGGGAATTGCCCTGCCATTCCTCTACCCTGACGGCCATCGTCCGCCGAGGTTCCGTCCTGCACGCCGGGCGCGGGGCCTGCCCCTTGAGTGCCCGCGCCGTTCCCGTTCAGGTTCACCGAGGCCCCCGAGGTTCCGTCCACGCCGTCCTGTCCGGTTCCAGTGCCGCCATTCATTCCCGGCACGGTGCCGTTCCATGACGGCATCTCTCCGTTCATGCCCTGCGGAAAGCCTCCGGCTCCGCCATTGCCGCGGTCCCCGGTCAGGCGTGATACGCCGTTATATCCGAAGGCCAGCTTCATGACCGAATTGGTCGTGCTGCTGCCGATAAAAGGGCGCTCGCTCGCAGGAATCGAATCAACGATTACCGCCCAGGACACGGAGATGACCAGCATAACGGTGGTGCATGCCGCCAGGATGCCCGTTTTTTTCTTCCAATTGATCTTATAAGCCAGCCAATAAAATAGATAAAAAGCCGGAACCACCATATACGCCTGCAGCATCTTCTCGTTGAACGCAACGCCGATTAACGCGAACGCGGCGATCAGGCTGCCGATTTTGCCGCTTCTCGTGCCCCTGAACAAAAACCACGTCGCCAGCAGCAATGTGAACACCAGCATGGCATCGATATTATTCGTTCTGCTGACGGCCGCCGCCACCGGAGTAAGCGCCATCGCCAGAGCGCCGATCCGGGCCGCCGTTTTGCCAAAGGTAGGCTTAACAAGCAGGTAGATCAGCAGGACTGAACCCACCCCGGCCAGCGCCTGGGGAAGGATCACGCTCCAACCCTTAAGTCCGAGCACCCAGGCGAACAGCGTCTGTATCCAGAACACAACCGGAGGCTTATCCACCGTCACCGACCCCGCCGAGTCCAGCGAGGCATAAAAGAAGTTATGCCAGCTCTGCAGCATGCTCCCCACCGCGCTTGTATAGTACAAATTCACGTACTTGTCATTCCAGATCCCGTAGCCGCACAAAAATGCCGCAAGCAGCAATATGACCAAAAGAACGGGATCAGACCCCATTTTCCTGATAAATTTCATCTTAACCACTCTCCGTCCGCTCTTGTTTCTTCCGGCCCGCCGCAGGGCTTGCCGCTTCCTCTTCCGTAATGTATTATGGCATCCCTACCTTAACTCATAATGAATCCGGGCTGAATGTTTGCTGAAGGAACAGGTCGGCAGCCGGCAAGTCATACCACCTATCGTCGTGCAGAAAAAGGATTGAGGGAACAGCCTGTTTGTTTGGTTGGTTCCGATCTGTGCGGTCTATGCGGTCTGTGCGGTCTGTTCCAGGAGAACAGGCATTTCCGGTGGAGGTAGATCAGGTAGATCAGGTAGATCAGGTAGATTAGGTAGATTAGGTAGATCAGGCAGAGCAGGTAGATCAGGTAGATTAGGCAGATCAGGTAGAGCAGGTAGATCAGGTAGATTAGGCAGATCAGGCAGATCAAGTAGATCAGGCAGATCAGGTAGATCAGGCAGCAATTCCTGCAAATCTGCATGCTTCGCGATGAATTTCGCCCATGGAGAAAGAAATGGATGCCATTGTGCAGGTATTTTTGCTTGAACAGCCGCTATGGGGAGATTGAAAGCCAAGTGCCTGTACTTTTGCAGGAATCGAATCAGGAGGAGGGATTTACGAGAAAAAAAGATGCATAAACGACGGAATTTTTCGCAAACTCACGCCGCTGCAGGCCGCTTTGTTATCGCCGCCGTATACTGCCATACTGCCTCGCCGAAGGCCTCCTTTGAAATGCTCACGGTAGACCGGTTCGCCGAAGGCCTTCAGTGTGAAATGGCTGTCCCGCTTCAAGGCATACGCCTTATAATCAGCCTTATAATCAGCCTTATAATCAGCCTCATAATCAGCTTTATAATCAGCCTCATAATAAATGCAAAGCAAATAAGCCGCCCCCGGAAGCGTACCGGAAGCAGCTTATTTTCCAATCTGAACCCGGAGATCCGGGAAGTATTTCAGTAAAATCCCCCGCTATTTTCCTTCAAATCAATCTTCCGCTGCCATCGCCGCAAGCTTGTTCACCGTGTTCCAGTTGCGGGACGTGGCGGACACGCCCATTATTTTTTCCAGAGGGACCTTGAACAGCGGGGAATCGCTCACCTTGGTGCTGTAGAGAATATACATCTCCTTGCCGATGACGCGCAGCTTGTCCACTCCGTCCTCATAAGGCCGAAGCCGCTCCAGCGCTTCTTCCGTCAGTTCTCCGGCCAGAAAAGAAACGTACAACCGCTTGAACTCCTCCGGTTCGGTCAGCTCGAACGGATTGTTCGCGATCACCGCCTTCACCTCTTCCGCGGTGCGGATGATCACGGAGGCGTCGAAGCCGAAGGTATCGCTGATGCCTTTTTCAATAGAACCCCGTACAGCCTCGGCATCCGTATCTCCGCCGTCCAGCGCGACGTTGCCGCTCTGAATATACGTCTTCACCTTTTGAAATCCGAGCGACTGAAGCATTGTCTTCAAATCCTGCATCTTGACGATTTTATTTCCTCCGACGTTGATGCCGCGGATCAGGGCAATATATTTTCCCATAGGGCCGCCTCCTTCTTCCTTCACTCATTCCAGACTGATGCGAGTAAAATGCTCCACTACCGGAAACGGGTGATAATAGTGATGAAGCAGCGCCTTCCACTCCGTATACTGCGGGGATTCCCTGAATCCGACCGTATGGTCTTCCAGGCTCCGCCAGCGGACGAGCAGCAGGTATTTGTGATCGTCTTCCAGACATTTTTGCAGCTCATGGCCCAAATAGCCGTCGATGGAGGAAATGAGGGAAGAAGCCTTCCTGAAGCTGTCTTCGAACGCCTCCGTCATTCCTTTCTTGATGTGAAGCATAGCCGCTTCGAGTATCATGGTCATCCGCCTTTCGATCGTCTTGGTGACTCCTCCTCACGAGCCCAGCGCTCCGCGAAAAAATTCATGCACTAAATTATTAACGACAATAAGAACAGCCAAGGACTCGTTGACGCTGCCGACCTCCAGCGAATGATTCGCCTCGTCGATTCTATACAAAGATACATCCGTTAGCCCGCGGATTCCGGCCGTGTCCTCTTCGCTGAACAGCGGATCGCCGCCGCCGTAAATCACGGTCCCGCCCGTTCGCTTGATATATGGAATCGTCTCCGGCAGCGGCGTCAGATACAGGCAATCCAGCTGCACGGACGGATCGTAATCGGCCGCCAGTCTGCCCGCGATGACCGAGCCGATGCTTTTGCCGATGAACAGCAGCCGTTTGTACCCGGGGACCGACGACAGTGCCCGCCCGCACTCTTCCTCGATAATTCCCATTTCCTCACGCTTCAGGTCAACCCGCGCGCTTTGGTAGCCGTATTCCAGCAGCAGTAGATCGCAGCCGTACTCCAGCGCGGACTTGCCGGCATAATGCAGCAGCGGGAGCTCTGCCGGGTAGTTTCTCCCCGGAAACACGACAACCAGCGTGTCCGATTCCTGCGAGTAATATTTATGTCTGACTTCCCTGCCCCAATGCGAAGGCAAAGTTATGTACTTCATGACCTTATCTGCCATTTTCCCGGCCGCCTCCTAAGAACGATTGATCGCGTAAAACCGGGCCTATCGCCCTGATTCTTCCTATTATACCTGTATTGAGCAGGCGGTGGAAATCCGCAGGCCTGCGCGCCAAAAAATCGACTCCCCTCGCGGGCAGCCGATCTTCCAGCTTGGTATTCTTTTTTTGCTATAATTGAGGGACATCACCTTGGCAGGAAGGAAGTACGAAAGTGAAGCCGTTTACCGAAAAAGCCATACGCATCATGCAGTCCATCCCCGAAGGAAGGGTCATGACATACGGAGGGGTAGCCGCCGCAGCGGGCAGCCCGCGGGGAGCGAGGCAGGTCGTGCGGATTCTGCACTCCATGAGCCGCAGCCACAAGCTTCCCTGGCACCGGATTATCAATGCCAAGGGAAGGATCTCTTTGGAGGACGGGGAAGCGGGCGAGCTTCAGCGGCTCTACCTTCTCGGCGAGGGCGTCGTGTTCGACGACCTCGGAACGATCGACCTGAAGCGGTTCGGCCACGACCCGGCCCCGCTGGATTAGTTCCGCCACCGGAGGGTGTCCCTGCTTCCGCGCGCATTCAGAAGACTGTACAGCGTCGTGTAGATGACCAGCAGCACCAGGGCGATGAACAGGCTGAAAAAGACGGACTGCCGGTTCACGCTGTCCAGCATCAGCTGATACAGCCGGTGCCTGTCGGTCAGCACATCCCAGCTGTTCAGGCGGTAAACCCGGCCCAGCAGGACCCCGTACCCTCCCAGCGCGCAGGCGGCCAGCACGAACAGCCAGGACACCAGTAGGCCGCTCCTGCGCCAAATCACCGTCTGAAATTGATACAGCGAGAAAAATCCGGTTAGCCACGCCGTCCAGGTGAACAGCAGCAGCATGGTCAGATCATACCAGAACCGGCTCTGGACGACGCCGTCAACAATATAAATCCCGCTGCGAATCGTCAGATGAAGCAGATCGGTCATAATATACGGGGCATTCGGAAAAAAGACAAGCCAGGCCGCGCCGAGCGGAAACTGCAGCAGACTGCGTGAATTCCGCTTATACAAGGCATGCGCTGCCAGTGAGAACAGAAACGGCAGCCAGGCCAAGAACAGATTCCAGATCAGAAACTTGTAGAAGTCATCGGTCCGCAGCGAAACGATGCCGTACACGGCAAGCGTCGCCAGAGTCAGACCGGCAAGCATCAGAAAGACCTTCGGATAATTCAGCTCCTTCATCGGTTTGCATTCTCCTTATCAGCGAGTAATGTATATTCCCCCATTGTATAAAAGAAGAAAGGTCCGCGTCCACCCAAAAAGGCCCAGGCGCTGTTCGCCCGGGCCTTTTGTTGATGTATCTTCACATTGCCGCCGCCAATTAATCAGCGTACGGCTTCCGCCTTGGAGCGCGCCTTGAACCCAAGCCGGTTCTGCGCTTCCTCATAGCCGGACAAGGCGGCGCATTCCCGGAAGGCGGCATGACGGCAGCCGATGCACTGCTCTCTTGAGACGGTCCGAAGCGCTTCATTGATGGCCTCTCCCGTATGCTCGTAGAACCGGGAAACACCGATCCGCTCGTAGAGGCCGGTCTTGCGCAGCAGCTCCAGCGGCTGGGGCTGTATACAGGAGATGAGCAGCTTGCCGCCCGAACTCTCCAAATGCCTAACAAGCCCCGCCAGATTGCTCTCGCCGGTCGTATCCATCAGCGGCACTTTGCTCATCCGCAGAAGAACGACTCTCGGCTGATCCGGCCCGCCGCCGGGCATCGTATGCTCAAAACGGTAGGCCGCCCCGAAGAACAGCGGGCCCTCCACGGTGTAAATGCCGATCTGCGGGCAGTCATGCTCCTCGGATACCATGTGCGGCCCCACTTTGACCGACTCTGGGTCGGGCAGCACCTTGGAAACCAGATGCACCTCGCCCATCCGTTTCACGAACAGGATAACGGCCAGCACCAGCCCCACTTCCACGGCCGCCGTCAGATCGGCAAAGACCGTGAGCAGGAAGGTGATCAGCAGCACCAGCGAATCTCCCGTCTTCGTCTTGAGCAATCGCAGAAAAGCCTTCCGTTCGCTCATGTTCCAGGCGACCACCATCAGAATCGGCGACATCGCCGCCAGCGGAATGCTCGAAGCGTACGGAGCGAACAGCAGCAGAATCAGGAACACGACGGCGCCGTGAATCACGCCGGACACCGGAGAAGCGGCCCCGCTCTTGATATTGGTCGCCGTCCGGGCGATCGCGCCGGTCGCCGGGATTCCGCCGAACAGCGGCGCCGCGATGTTGGCGATGCCCTGGCCGATCAGCTCCCGGTTGCTGTCATGCCGGGTGCCGCTCATCCCGTCGGCCACGACGGCCGACAGCAGCGACTCAATTGCGCCCAGCATCGCGATCAGGAACGCGGGCCGCAGCAGCGACCCGATCCGCTCCCAGGTAATCTCAGGGAAGCGGAAGCTTGGCAGCGTGTTCGGGATGTCTCCATAAGCCGAGCCGATTGTCGCTACCTTGCCGCTGAACAGCAGTGCCGCCATCACGCTGGCAGCGATCAGGCCGATCAGCGAGCCCGGAACCCGGGGCGCGAACCGGGCCGTCAGCAGGATAACCGCCAGGCAGATCGCGGCGGTCAGTAGGCTGTACGGATTCATCGTCGAGAGATGAAGGCCGATCTCATGCATGTTGTCCACAAATCTCTCATGCCGCTCAATCCCCTTCAGACCGAGGAAGCTCGCGATTTGTCCGGTAAAAATGATGACGGCGATCCCAGCGGTAAATCCGATTGTGACGGGCTTCGGAATGAATTTGATGAGGACGCCAAGCCGGAGCGTGCCCATCAGGACAAGAATGATGCCGGCCATCATGCCCGCTATGAGCAAATTCTCGTAGCCGTACTTCGCCCCGATGGCGAACAGAATCGGAATAAAAGCGCCTGTCGGGCCTCCGATCTGAAATCTCGATCCGCCGAGCAGTGAAATGAGAATGCCTGCAACAATCGTCGTGTAAATGCCGTATTCCGGCTTGACGCCCGATGCAATAGCAAAAGCCATTCCAAGAGGAATGGCAATAACGCCGACAATCATGCCGGAAACAAGGTCTTTTCGCAGAGAACTCAAGCTGTAGTCCTGAAATCGGCTCCATCCGATCATGTCATAACCTTCTTTTCTTTGAATATCTGATTATTTGAATATATAGGACACATTACTCCTGTATTTTTTTGTTGTCAATGCTAAAAACAAGCGCCCAGCAGCAATACCGCCTGAAGACGCTATCCCGTTCACCCTGCCGGAAGCCGCAGCATTTATTCGCTGCGGATCTCCTCAAGCAGGGAAATGGCGTTGACCAGATGATTATCGAAAATCTGCTTGGCCACGGCCAGCAGATCCTTGATCAGCGGATCACGGAGCGAATAGATGACCGAGGTGCCATCCTTCACGCTGTTCACCACATTCTTCGCCCGCAGAACAGCGAGCTGCTGCGATACGGCGGAGCCCTCCGAACCGAGAATCGCCTGCATCTCGTTGACGTTCTTCTCCCCTTCGCTCAGCAGCTCCAGTATGCGGATGCGCATCGGATGAGCCAGCGCCTTGAAAAACTCGCTTTTAAATTGCTGAATATCACTGTTCATTTCGCTTACGCTCCTCACAGCTTCTTTCAATCTTCGCTTCAAGCATAACGTCCGTTATATAAGCATACCCATGGAAGCCACCCCGCACAACCCTGCCGCCTGCGAACGCCGCATCGGCGGACTCCGAAATGGCGTCTCCTTCTGCGCTAGTAAGCGGCTGGATAAATGCGCAAGATCCCGGCCGTAAGCTCCACCGTGCCGCCAATCGCCATAGGCTCGCCGAGACATTCGAACATGATCAGCGACTCTCCGAGCCGCATATAGGCCGTTCCGTCCTCCTCGATATCCTCCAGCGTTCCGGTCAGAACGTTCTTGTTCCCTTCAATCGAGATCGCGGGCGGCTGCCCGGGCGCCGGGACGAGGTCGACCCATTTAATAAAGAGCCCTTGAAGCTCAAGCTCGGCCTCGTATTCCGCTCCGGGAACAAATGGAGAAGCGCCGAGCCATTGCCCCTTGCCCTCGCCATAGGCCGTGGAGAAATAGATTTCACCGTAGCGCTCTGCGGCGCGGGTTAACGTTATTTTCATGTCGGCCCCCTCTTTTCTTCCGTTATCTCCTCTTTTTTTACCTTCCGCCAGCCGGTTTTGTCAATATCGCGCGACTTCAGAGAAAAGACTTTCAAGGGACAGCCGGTATTGCCTTGGCCCCCAAGGGAACGTATAGTGCTATACATAAGGAGGTGCACCGCCCAATGAAAGTTTCCCTGCTTCAGCTCGACATCGCCTTCGGCCAGCCGGAGGCCAACTACGCCTCGGCGGAGCGCGCCATCCGCCTTGCGGCGGCCGGTAAGCCGGACTGTCTCCTGCTGCCCGAGCTGTGGACGACCGGCTACGATTTGACGCGGCTCGGCGAAATGGCCGATCCCGAAGGAAAGGCGGCGCTCACGTTTATCGGCGGTCTGGCCAAAGAATACGGCATCAACATTGTCGCAGGCTCCACCGCCTGGCAGCGCGCGGGCGGAACAACGAACACCATGTTCGCCGTGAACCGCGAAGGCCAGCCAATCCTGGAATACAGCAAGCTGCATCTGTTCCGCCTGATGGATGAGCATCTGTATCTCCAGCCGGGCGCATCCAAAGGGCTGTTCGATCTTGCCGGCACTCCCTGCGCCGGCGTCATCTGCTACGATATCCGGTTCCCGGAGTGGATTCGCGCCCATATGACCGCCGGGGCCGAGGTGCTGTTCGCCGCCGCCGAATGGCCGCTGCCGCGCCTTGCCCACTGGCGCGCGCTGCTCGTCAGCCGGGCGATCGAGAACCAATGCTATGTGGTGGCCTGCAACCGGGCGGGCTCCGATCCCGCCAATGTTTTTGCCGGACATTCGATGATTATCGATCCGTGGGGAGAAATCGTCTGCGAAGCGGGCGAAGGAGAAGAAATTATAACCGGCGAGCTGGATCTTTCCAAAGTGCGGGAAGCCAGGCGTCAAATCCCGGTATTCGCCGACCGGAGACCCGAGCTGTATACCTGATGGAGCGGCCCTTCTTCCCCGGCCCATAACAAAGAAACGGCATGCGCCTACAAGGGTAACGCCGTTTCCGCCATACATTCTTCCACAAGAAGAAACGGCTGCGCCGTCCTGTTAGGGACGGTAGCGTTTCTCGTAGAAATATAAGGCAAATGATAAGCGCGAAGCTTAACCTTTCTTATATTTTGAAAAAACGGCTGCCCCGCCCTTAAGGTACGGTGCAGCCGTTTCTTTTTGGATAAGCCGAACGCTTCGGAAAGCCCTTCGCGGCCGCCTCGTTAAAACTCAGGTCCGCCGTTACACGTTTGTTTCTTCGGCGTTATAAAACTTCACTTCCAGCGGTGCCGACAGGAATTCTCCCGCCTTGCCTGCAAAGGATGTGAAATGGCTGGTTGCGTTATGGAACTTCACAGCCTCGGAATCACGCCAGGTTTCAACCATAATGAACACATTCTTGTTCTCCGAATGCTCGTACAATTCATAGGACAGGTTGCCCTCTTCCGCCTGACTCGCGGCCACCAGCGGCCCGATCTCGGCCAAAAAGGTCTCTCTCCGTTCCGGATTTACATGAAAAACAGCATGAATAATGATCATAATTTCGATTTCCCTCCTTGTCGTGTTCCTCTATATTTTACTCTTCGAATCTAATTATTTCCATTCTGCGATTCTTTCGACCGGCAGCCGGACCGAAGTGTAGCCCTCCTCCGCCGCTTTCCCGATCGAGAGCAGCATAACGGGCGCATAGCGTTCCTTATCCATGCCGAAGACTTCGGAGACCTTGTCCTTTTCATAGCCGCCGATTGCATTCGTATCATAGCCGTGAGCGCGGGCGACCAGCATCAGCTGCATCGTGACCAGACCGGCGTCAATCAGCACGTTTTCTTTGTTGACCTGCGGCGGCAGGGTAGCGAAATACTTGGTCAGCCCGGCGATTTGTCTTTCCTTCACATCGGCAGGCATCCAGCCGCGCTCTACGGCGGTGCCGTAAATCTCTTCGGCATAGTCGAAGCTGTTCAGGTCCGCGAAGATGGCAATCACCGCTGCGGAAGTCTCCACCTGCACCTTGTTGAACATGGCGAGCGGGGCCAGAGCCGCTTTTCCCTCCGGACTTTCGATCACGAGAAAACGCCAGGGCTGCATGTTGACCGAAGAAGGCGCCAGCGTTGCTTCCTCCAGAATTTGCGTCATTTCGTCTTTGCTGATTTTTACGGCAGGGTCATATTTGCGAATGGAGCGCCGTCCGGCAACAATCTCGGTAAAATCTTTGTTAAGCGTTTTGTTCATCAGTAGTTCTCTCCTTTTTATAAAAAATCCAAATTCCTCTGCGTTCAATCTCGGAAGCTCTTCTCCTATATAAATTGCAATAGAATCATTTTTATATGATTTATATTACAAGCCGTTCCTTCACCCGCGGGCGATGATGTAAAAAGAAAGAAGCTGAAACGTTTTTTGGGCCCGAAATCTCTAATTAAGGAGAAAAGGAGGCGGGGTAATGAGTACAACGGCAGATTTGGTCCCTCGCGCCATGCGCGGCGATCCGGATGCGTTTCAAACGCTCATTCATGCGGAAAAAGAGAAGCTCTACAGAATGGCCTATGTGTACATGAGAAACGAGACGGATGCGCTGGAGGTTTTTCAGGAGACCGTGTATAAGGCGTTCAAGTCGATATCCTCGCTGCAGGACAGCCGCTATTTTTCCACCTGGCTCACGCGGATTCTGATTAATACCGCTATTTCTTCCTTGAAAAAGAACCGCAAGATTACCGCAATGAGTCCGGAAGCGCTTGAACATATTGGGGATTCCTATCAGCTTCAGCTGGAGGATCAGCTTGATCTTCTTGAGGCCGTAGAGACGCTTGAGGAGAAGTACAAGACGGTGCTGCTGCTTCGCTACTACAAGGATTACTCGGTCAAACAGATTTCCGAAATAATGGATTGCCCGGAAGGAACGGTCAAGACGAATATTCACCGGGGCCTATCGATTTTGCGAAAAAAGCTGAAAGGAGCCGCTGGCGATGATCCAAGAAATTCATTCCTTTAAACAAGAAATCGACACGATTCCGGTACCCCAGGACAAGCTGGACGCTATCATTTCGAAGACGGTACAGGAAGCCGGTGCAGGCAAGAGAACGAAGATACTTAGAAAAATAGGGTATACAGCGGGGGCGGCGGCGGTTGCTTGCGGTCTGCTGCTCGGTTCGGCGGCCTTGTCTCCGGCAATGGCAAGCATTGTGTCCCAAATTCCGGTCATTGGCTCGGTGTTCAGCCAGATCGGGGACAGCGGTTTGAAGAACGTCAGCGAGCATGGATTAACTTCAGCGGTTGGCATGACCAAGGTATCCGGCGGCGACTCGCTTACGATCAATGAAGTGTTCTACGACGGGACGCGCTTAAGTATCGGGTACTCGCTGGAGACGGAGAAGCCGATGGGAGAGGAATATATCATTATGAGAAACGAGTTTACCGTCAATGGAACGCCAGCGAATTTCTCGACGGGGGGAAATCTAACCGAAGTTACCCCGACCTATCATACGGGGATTTTGGAAGTCGACTCACCGGCGGCGTTGCCGGACCGGTTCGAGCTTGGACTGACTCTCAGCACGGAGGACAGACAGAAGAAGTGGAACTTCGCCATACCTGTGACAAAACAGTCCGGCACCAAGCTCATCGCGATCGGCCATAAGCAGAAATCCGGCGGCGTTGAACTGACAGTATCCGACCTGGTGATTGGACCGGCGGGCATGCGGCTTACCTATAGCGCGGTGTCCGAGGACCAAGATTCGGTCGACTATATAACGGTCGGTGCGACGGATGAATCAGGGCATAGGCTTGATTACAACTTCGGCGGCACCAGCAGTCAATTCCGGGATGGCAAATATTATTCCACCGGCACCGAGCTGTACGACCCTCTTCCAGCCGGTACAGTGACCTTAACATTCACTCCTCATCATGCGTCGGGAAAAATCAAATTTGACAGCTTCACCGTGACCTTGCCTTAGTCTTCGTACACATGACATTCAGGAGCTTACTGTCCAATAAACCATAGAAATGGTGGCGGCGGCGTCCTTTTTTTGAGGTAGAACTAAAGTGGGTGTAAGGGGCGGGCGCTGCCGCTTTTCCGCAATCATTCCGTTCTCTCCGCTGCTTTGAGTGGGAATCGTTACTAATTCTTCTTACTCGGAAGCACGCAGGATAGAATAACCATATGCAGTTATTGTACCAGCCCCTTCAATTTGAGATGCCGCAACAGCTATTCGACATGTGGTCATACCGAAACACAAAAAGCAGGAACCAGTTTTGGCCTGCTTTTTGTGATGACCCACAAATAATTCATTGACTTACAAGAAACAAGGTGCTCCTGTATGTTGAAGTGTCCCAAAATTCATTTTAGGAATTTAACCCCCATATGTGCAAAGATGCTTCCATTCCTACTTCTTTAGTGGTTTTGGAGGTGTCTTTACAATTGGGATTGACTCACCCGGAGGTACCGAGGGAGCGTAACAATCCCCATCGCGCAAAGGCTGCTTTTCAGTTGGCCGCCTCAGCAGTTGTCTTGAGATCGGCAAGCCAGGCATTGAGCGAGGCCGTTAGTGCCGCGCGCATACCGTCGGAGTCGGCCGCTACTGGCGGACCGTCCCAGGACTCAGTGGTATGTACGACGACTCCTTTGGAGGTGGGAGTGATGGTCCACACGTGGACGCCCTCGATGCCTTGTGCTGGCCCCCCCCAAACGATACGCCGCATAGGGTCGACCTCGCGAATGGTGGAGACGATGGGTAGCCCATGGGTCTCCCAATGGAAGGTACTTCCCACCGCGAGTGGACCGGATAACCGGGCCTTAGAGACGTTTTTCTGCCAAGTTGGCCACTGGTCAATACCAGTCTGTATCCGCCATACGGTCTGCTGCGAAGCTTCGATTTCGATGGAAAGGTCGACTATGACCTGGGCGTTTCGGTCAACATCGACGGTGGTCCGTTGGGAATCATCGGAGTCCCTCATACTAAAAATCACCCCGCCAATCAGAATTAGTATCAGTACAAGAAAGCTCATCGTGAATGCTTTTGACTTAAACAATCTTTTCAACATATTTCATCTCTCCTTAATGATTAATTTCATAAACGGTCTAAAGCTTGTTACAACTTTTCGTTAATTTATTAATCAATCAATAACTATTGTGCAAAAGATGCCCTGCTCTTCAATGCCAAAACAGTCGAAGTAATACCGTCCTGGAATGGCGTCGCAGTGATCGGTCCGATTAGTCGTTTGTATTTGTCTCCGCTTAGTGTCAGCGGATCTTCGGTTAGATAAAGCATCTCAATGACTTCTTTCATGACGGGCACGCTCATACCCAGCATCGATAAACCTAATTTTTTCAGTGGAATGACCGGTTTAACATGGCCGCTTGCCGCTTGCGCAATCCGTACGATCTCCCGTCCCGATATGATCCCAGCCCCCGGTATATTCCAGTTCTGTCCGTAAGCGAAGTCTTTGCCTGCCAGCTCGGCAACCATGGCAGCTGCATCCGGCAAATAGACGAATTCGCGGGGAACATGCATGTTGCCGACGAAAAAAGCCATTTTCCCAGCAGCGATCGCTTCAAGGGTTGAACCTAAATACGAGGCTTCATTAGCCGTAGGCCCATAATAATCGGGCAAGCGAACAATCATAACTTTGACCTTGCTCCACCGCTTGCTGAACAGCATCCGTTCATAGTCCAGGCGGACTTTTCCTTTTTTCGTATGAGGCTGCTTGGGATGCTCTTCTGTGACAAGATCCATCTGTTTTCTCCCATAAGGATAGATCCCGTCAATCGCTACAACTTTAATCGCAAGCCGTTCTGCCGCCTCCATCACCGATTCGCCTAGCGGTATCAGCTTGTTCACCATCTCATTATAGGGTACGTTCGCGCAATGGAATAATACGTCCGCGCCGCCTGCTTGAGCTACAATATCATCAGGGCGCATTGCCTCCCCTACGGCAAGCGTCAAATGCGCGGGATTTCCAAGCTTTCCTGCAAAGTGCTCCAATTTCTGACGCGAACGCCCAAAAGCAATAGTACGTATCCCCCGTTTGACCAGTTCTTCCGTGATCGCTGCTCCCGTTCCGCCTGTTGCTCCAATTACAATCGCTTTTTCCATTTTCATCGACCTCATTTCGTGATTAGTTATTGATCAATTACTAACTTAAATTTATGATATCATCCAGTTATTGATTGGTCAATCACTAAATGAGGAATTTTTATTTGGTTAATCTTTCCTTATTTTTCGAAGACAGGAGAACATCCCGGTTCATCCTCCCGAATGGAATCGGGATGTTCTTCGCCAATTTAGGGGGCATGATGAAGCAATAATGCAAAAACCTGAAATTGTGCATCTTTTGGTCGCCTGAGAACAGGTTTTGGAATACATGCCTGCGTGGATACAGGTATTTCCCCCGCTCGGACTCAATTCGGTCCGTACAGCCTGAAATTCCTGTATGATCGCAGGATTTCCTTATGAATCATATACTCTGGGCCAAAAAAACCTGCATTCAGGCCGTTTTGGGAAGGCGCCGAACGAAAACCGCAGCAATGAACCTGACCTCGTCCGCTGCTGTCGGTGCGATTGCCGGGTTCCTGCCCGGTCCGGCTCGGAATTGACGGACAGAACAATCAGCGGGGCTGTCCCAAAAGTCATCGCAAATGACTTAGGGATCGCCTCAACGGGCTGCAGCCCCAAAACAGAAGCGAGCAGGTCTCCAGTAACCCGGAGACCTGCTCGCTTCTTCGCATTTATGCCGCATACCTATACCGCGGCTCACTGGGCGTACCGCTCGTGCAGCATATTGGCCGCTTCCAGCACCCTTGGATCGCCGTACCCGAGACGGTAGCCGGTCTCCTCCGCCAGATCGGCAGCCTTCACCAACTCCGTTCCCCGGGCGTCTACCGCTCTTCGAAGGCCGTCCGCGAACACGGCCGCCGCATCCGGGCCGCCCAGCTCGCCCAGTGCGCCGATCGTCTCCGGCCGCACCTTCGGATAATCCAGGCCCTCGGCGCCTTGGGCCGCTTCCTCATAGAAGCGGCGCACCAGCTCGCCGCGTTCCCGCCCGGAGCCGCCCACCACGACGAAGGCGTGCACAAAGTACGCATGGCTCTGCCGCCGCTGGGCGATGCCGCAAAATTTCCGGCCCCCGATAGACAGGTCGTAATCGCCGGGGCAGTAAGAGCCTTTGACTTCTCCAGCCATGATTTGCGCAGCGGCGGAAGGGTGGGAGAAGCCCGCCGCCTCCGCGATCAGGGAAGCCAGAAGGCGAAAATCGCGGTGAAAATCGAGCGTTCCCCGGCTCTTGGGCAGGATCAGGGAGACGTTAACGACTCCCTGATCAAGGGGAACCGCCGCGCCGCCGGAATGTCTGACCGCCGTGCGGATGCCGCGCGCTTCCAGGCTCTGCATCGCCTGCCCGGCGAAGGGCAAGCGGCTGTCCCGCAGGCCGAGCGCAACCCCGCTGGGGTGGCTCCACAGGTGCAGCGAAGGCAGCGCAAGCCCTGCGCCGACATCCCGGCACAGCGTCTCCTCAAAGGCAAAGGGGATCAGCATATCGCCGCCCCCTTCTCTTTCGGACGCGCTGCCGGACAGGTGCTCGAAGAGCGCCATACGCCCGGGAAGCGCTGCTGACGGATCGGAATGAAGCCCGTCCGATCCGTTTGGTTGACTGATTTCACTCATATCGTCCATTGATCATGTATGATGCCTGCAAGCATCCACTGCCCGCCTTCCTTGACGAATGCAAGCCGCAGACTCTGCCAATCCATCCCGGCATACTGCGGATCGAATCCGTCGAAATGGTATTCGACCAAGATGGCATCCGGGTACGCGTTCCGCGCGTTATTCAGCGAATTGCCGAAGCCGATGGTCTGATTGTAGCCGATTTCCGGGGCATCCGCAAAGTCGGCGCTGTATATAAATTTATTATAATACTGGGCAAAAGTCAGCTTGATGGGATCGCCTGTCCCGTCATATTCGCCCCAGGTTCGGACGGTCTGATCCGTACCGGCCGCGGCGATTTCGCTCCAGCTCAGGACAATGTCCTTCGCGGTGTCGACATGACCGTAGGGTGAGAAGCGGACGCCCCTCGAATGGATCATGGAAGAAAGAGCAGTCCAGTCTTTCTTCTTCAGCGCCAGCACCGCTTCTTTGGCGCGGTCAGCAATGACCGCCTTCGCGCTTGCCGGGTCAAGCGGCAGCACAATGTCAGCCGTGCCTGTCCGAACGTTCCAGGTCACCGTCCCGCCCATGCTCTCCGCCGAGAAGCGCAGCGGAATATACACCCGCCCAGCGCGAATTTCGGCCGGGGCATCCAGCAGGACGATTCCGCCGTCCTTCACTGCCCGGCTGCTTCCGGCCGTAATTTTGACCAGATGCGGAGCTCTCCGGAGCGTCGCCGTGCGGGCGGCCGCATTCCAGGACAGCTGCGCTCCCATCCCCGCCGCCATTTCCCGAAGGGGGACCATCACTCTTCCTTTCGTGACATAAGCCTGAGACTGAAGCTTCAAGGTTACCCCATTGATCGTCACGACCACCATTCCGGCAGGGACGGCCGCCTGCGCGGAAGGCGTTCCGCCTGGCCCCCCTCCGGTTATCGAAACGGTCAGCCCGAGGACGATGCAGAGTGCCGCTATTTTTTTCAACATCCGTCTCACCCTTTCTCTCGCATGAATTGTAATGTGACTATAATCACGCTATTCTAAAATTAAGACGCTCTGAATACACAAAAGGTTACACACCATTTATTACCGCTATGCTCAATCCTTTGAAGCACGGTCCAGCAGGTGACAATTAAATCGGGAGTGATACCTAATGACAACAGGCACAGAAGTCCAAGGCGCCGAGGCAAGCCGGGAGCAGCAATGGGAGCAGGCCATGTCGGAGCTGTATGCAAGCTATCTGGATTTTGGAAAAAAGGCGCTGAAGGATTTCGACGAAGAAGCCGTTCACCAGGCGCGGGTGAGCAGCCGCAAGCTGATCACGCTGCTGTCGATTCTCGATCCTGAGGATGCCTCAGGTCTTCGCGCGTATTTCAAGCGTTCCCAGAAGCGCCTGGGCAAAGTCAGGGATGCCGACGTGCTCATCCAATCCTTCAAGAAACGGCGGAAGGAAGCGAAGCGCGAAGGCGACAAAAAGACCGCCAAGCTTTTGAAAGCGGTTATCCTGCATCAAAAAGACAGGCGCACAAGGCAGCGCGGGAAATTGGCCGATGAGCTGCCCTCGCTGCTGAAAGGCGAGACGGATGGCAAATGGAATGATTTTATCAAGGAACGTCTGCCCGCCCTCGTTACCGAACAGGATGTCAATGTCGCGATGCGCGAGCTTGAGGTTGCTTTCGAGCAGCAGAAGAAACGGTGCAAGGAGCTGCTTGGGCAAGAAGACCCGGCATCCCGCGAGGCGTTGGACGAACTGCACCAGCTAAGGCTGCTGGCCAAGCGTATCCGCTACACCGCAAACGCGGCATCCTTCGCACTGGATCAGAAATTTCACGCGAATGAAGCGATATATAAAGACATCCAGTCAGAGCTCGGCGAAATCACCGACAAACGCATGTGGATGGAAAGGCTGGAGAAGATCGGCCGCAAGAAGCTGGGCGCCAGCCGCGGTACATGGAATTCCTTCGTCGATAAGCTTCAAGCCGAGCTGACGGACGCGCTTCGCCGGAACACCGTCGTCGACGTGCCGGAAGCCCTCACTTACAGCGCCGCCAGCGCCGGACAGGAATGAGCGCCGGTATTGGCTATGAACCCGCTTATAACCATAAGCGGAAAGCGAAAATAGCTCCAGCTCTTGCGGCTACAGCCGGATGGATGAAGCGAAATTATTCCTTCTTATTTTTTAATAAGGCGGCCTGGAATAAGCATAGGATGGAAAAACTCCCGTCTAATCCGGCCAATCAACCGGAAATGCTGAAAAACCCGCCAATAAGCCGGAGGTTTTCCTGCTTATTGTCTGAAATGGCCGTTTTCGGGCAAATGTAAGGGAGGTTTTCCCGTTTACTTCAAGTTCCGGCCTTGAGCAAGCATACTCGTTCGTTCAAGCTCTCACAGGCTCCGGGTACCGTTAAGGCTACTCTTGGTCAATGTCAGTATAAAAAGGTTGGCCGTCGCTTCAAATCCCGAGGTGAGGTGTAACCTTCACCATCTTCAAGCCAATTCAGGTCAAGCCAAAGCGGCCTTACACCGTTCGAATACCGGTGTAAGGCCGCTTGTTGGCATTGACGCTTTTTTCACAGGATGACTCCCGCGCCGCTCCATCTATTATTATCGACGGATAGGGCTTACGCGAGATGCCGGCTCAGCATACCCGTATAGACCGATTTCGGGCTTAGGCCGATCAGCTTATCCACCGGCTGCCCGCCCTTATAGACAATCACGGTCGGCATGCTCATGACGCCCGCTTCCGCGGCCAGCTCGGGCTGCTCGTCGCAGTCTATCTTAACAACGGTTACCGCGTCTCCGTAATCCCGGGCCAGTTCATCCAGGATCGGCAGCAGATTTCTGCAGGGCGGGCACCAGGCCGCGCCGTAATCGGCAAGCACTACGCCGCCGCCAGCCACCGCTTCCCGTAATACTTCGGGTGTTTCCGCATGTTTAATCGCCATTTTAAATCCTTCCTTTCTCTTTTCAGCTTGGATTTTCCGCGCCGGACCCTTCCCGCTCCCGGCGAATGGAAGCCATTCGTTCCTCCAGATTAAGCTTGATCTGCGTCAGCTGGTGCAGCTGCCGGTCAATTTCCTTAAGTTTGGATTCATACAGCGGCATCACCTCCGCGCAGAACGCTTCCTTGTTCTTCAGCACGCAGTTTAAAAAGCCCGCGATTTGCTCTGTCGTAAGTCCCAAATTCAAATACAGCTGGATCGTTTCCACCGTCTCCGCGGCAAGCGGAGAGTATTCGCGGTAGCCGTTGGCCAGACGGACCGGCGAAATCAAACCTTGTGACTCGTAGTATCGAAGCGACCGGACGCTTACGCCGGTCAGTTTGGCAAGCTCGCCTATTTTCATTGCATCTCACTTCCGGATGATGAGAATGTTTGCGTTCATTATAAACCCTGACACCAGTGTTAGGGTCAACTCCTTTTTTTCCAAAAGAAAATCACCGGCCGCTTCCTGTAGGAATTCCCGGCAAACTATGGATATTGTCAGATTGACAAGCTCACCTCCTCTTCATATACTTGTTATAACAACTATTAGAGAAGGAAGAGATTGGATTTGGAAAAGGACCGTCTGTGGAACCGTCATTTTTTGACTATATGCCTTAGCAGCTTTTTTATTTTTATGACCTTTTATATTTTGACGGTGACGCTGCCCGCGTTCGTACTGGAAAATTTGCAGGGTAACAAGCAAAATATCGGACTGGTGACCACCGTGTTCGTCATCGCTTCCGTAATATTCCGACCGCTGGCGGGCAGATGGCTGGACGAGTTCAACCGCAAGGCGCTTGTAGTCGGTTCGCTCCTGCTGTTTACTGGCTGCTCCGTGCTGTACCTGTTCATTCACAGCTACAATGCCCTGCTGCTGCTGCGTTTTATCCACGGGATTTCCTTCGGGATCGGGGCGACCGCCACCTCGGCCATCGTGCTTGATGTCATTCCGGAACGCCGCAAGGGCGAAGGCATCGGCTATTTCAGCCTGTTCATGAGCCTCGCGATGGTTATGGGCCCGTTCATCGGCCTCACCATCACCGCCCACGCCGGCTTCGACCTGCTGTTCGTGACGATCAGCGCTTTCTCGCTGCTTGCCTGTGTCTGCGGCATTCTAACGCCCGTTCCTCCCCATACGCCGCGGCCGAATACGCTCGGAAACTGGAGCATCAAACGGTATATCGAGCCCAAATCCGTGCCGGTGTCCCTGTCCGGATTTATTCTCGCTTTTTCGTATGCATCACTGTCGACGTTCATCTCCGTTTATGCCAAGTCGATCGGAATGGGCGCGGTGGCCAGCTACTTTTTTATTGTATTCGCGGCTTTGGTACTGATTTCACGGCCCTTTACCGGTCGCCTGTTCGACCGCAGAGGCCCCCACGTGCTCGTCTATCCGGGCATCCTCCTGTTCACCGCAGGGATGATCTGGCTCAGCCGGATCTCTTCCGCTCCGGAATTTCTGGCCACGGCGGGGCTGATCGGACTGGGCTACGGCGCCATTCTTCCCAGCTTTCAGACGCTGGCCATCCAGGCGGCTCCCGTTCACCGGCGCGCGCTTGCTACCGGGACCTATTTTGTACTGTTCGATCTCGGCTTTGGCCTCGGCTCATATATTTTGGGCATCATCGCGGCCCATACCGATTACCGGACGATGTATCTCACTGCCGGAACGATTTCGGTCCTGGCGCTGATTCTTTATTTCCTCCTTCACCTCTGGTCCCGGAAAACAGGGCGGGAAACGGTCCAGCCGGACGGACCAGAGCCAGGCCTCCGGACCGTATACGGCGCGGACCAACAGGTGTAACCGATCTCCGGGCGGCATACGGCGCGGACCAACAGGCGTAACCGATCTAGCGGCAAGGGGCCCGAACCTGAAGTGTTGGACGAACCTAAAGCGTAGGACGAACCTTAGGCGTAGGACGAACCTAAAGCGTTGGGCAAACCTGAAGCGTTGGGCAAACCTGAAGCGTTGGGCAAACCTGAAGCGTTGGACAAACCTTAGGCACAGGACAAACCTAAAAGCCGCTGGACTTACCGAAGAAGCCGCTCCATACGAGGAAGCGGCCTACTGTAATCCGAGAGCGGACGAAGTGGAATTTCTCCTGTTTATTTACATGAAAACACCCCTCCGGCAGTATTAAACTGGAATTTCTCCCGTTTAATCTGCCGGTTTTGCCTGAAATGAAGCTGAATGGTCAAATAAGCAGGAGCTTTTCCCCTTCGTGGGCAAGAAATCGATTTTTGAGAGGAATAAACGGGAGGATTTCCTGTTCATCCAAAGCTAGTAAGTACAAAACCTTCCCGGAGGGAAGGATTCAGGGATTTATATAAGTCCCAAGAGCGTTCCAGCCCATTTGGGCTGACTGCGCGGCGATGCTTACGATGCCTGTGATGCATACAATGATTACGAAGCTTTCGATGCTTACTTTTTATCCGCCGATCATTTTTTGGTCCTGCCGCCCTTCATCCATTTCCACATAGCGAGCAGGCAGCCAACCAGGCCGAGCCCGAGAAGGAGCTGCTGCAGCACGCCCAGCATTCGTGATTCGGCGGCGTTTAATTGGCTGCTAACGATAATCAGGATAATCGAGACGGCCACCATCAGGCCGGTTCTGTTCTTCAACGTGTTCCTCCTTCACTGGACCTCTGGCGTAAACCGCCATCATCCTGTATTTCTGCCTCAGCCCTTCTAAGAGGACAACAGCATCAGCACAACCAGCACAATCAGCAGCACTTCGATAATGGTGAGCGAGACGAACACCAGCCGGATAAGCGAAGATGACGAACGGAACTGTTCGTTGTTGATGCCCTCTCTTTTTCGCATATAATCGCCGGTTGCCGCTGCTACCACGCCTCCGCCGAGAAGCACCGCGGAAATGCCTGCCGCCGCCGCGACGATGTGCCCGATTCCGCTGTAACGGGAATCCCGGAATACGAGGCCGGCTGCCAAAAAGCCGAGACCCGCCAGCGCGACCGCCGTACGAATCCAGGCCAGGTAAGTTCGTTCGTTCGCCAGATGCTGCTGCGTATATTTCGATTCACTTTGCATCTCTTTCATATCTCCCTCCCCAAGGATCGCTTCGTAGGATCATGTGTTTCATCCCCTTAATTATTAAAACCCTTAATCCATCAGGAGATTGATGAATCAAGGGCTGATCTTTACCTGGGCGGCTGTCCGCCACGCGC
The DNA here is from genome assembly GCF_011043685.1 of Paenibacillus apii. NCBI lineage: Bacteria > Bacillati > Bacillota > Bacilli > Caryophanales > Paenibacillaceae > Paenibacillus > Paenibacillus apii. Next base: position 108,151 of record NZ_JAAKGU010000009.1, read on the forward strand.
CGGTATTCTTCATGCATCCGCCGAATGGCCCTTCGCTTCAAGAAGTTGCTGCAATAGACCGGCAAGCTCGCGCGCCGGCAGGGCGTCCAGAAGGACGGACTGAAAGGTGGCGTACGCTTCATCCACTTTTTTCTGCCCGATTGGAGTCAAGGAGGTATAGACGCTTCTACGGTCTTCCTCGCAAATATGCCGTTTCATCGCTCCGCAGCCCTTGGCCTCGAACCGGCTGACCAGCCGCGACATGGCGCTCTGACTCAGGCCGACCATAGATTCGAGCTGCTGCAGACGCAGCTTTTTGCCAGGCGCTTCGGACAGGAACAGCAGCATATAGAATTCCTTCAGGGATATCCGGTGCCTTTCTTGCAGCGCTTGTTCGAGCTTGACCGCCGTATTGCTCTGAATATGGGTCAGCGCCAGCCAACCGGCTACAAGTCCGTTACGTTCCGCAATTTCCATATCATAGATTCCCTTTCCTCTAAGGCTTCCCTTTATTATATCATCCACAGCCTTGTTTTCGATACGGCCGAGATGAGTGCTTTTATCGCTTCTCCGACGCCGGAGCGGCCTTGTCCTGCTTCTTCATCAAGCTTTTGACCGCCGACAAGGTCGTACCCTCGGGAATCGGCAGATGCTCGCTTTTGGATATCCCGATTTGCTGGGAAGTGTAAATGCCCGTATGGCCCGAGAACAGGTAGCTGACCAGACAAGCCATGAACATGTACACGGCGGCGTCCGATCCGAATAATTCAACCCCCATCAGGAAGCACGCAATCGGTGTGTTCGTCGCGCCGCAGAAGACGGCGATAAACCCGAGGCCCGCCAAAAAAGGAGCATACAGATGCAAAGCACCGGCCAGTGCATTCCCAAGAGTGGCCCCGATCGCGAACAGCGGAGTCACCTCGCCTCCCTGAAATCCGGCGCCCAAAGTGAGGGAAGTAAACACCAGCTTGCCCAAAAAAGCAAACGGAGACACGCCCTCCGCAAAAGAGTCCTGAATCAGCGGAATGCCCAGCCCCAAATAATCGCGCGTTCCGAGCAGGTAGACGAGACCGATAATAACGGCGCCCCCCACGGCGCTTTTCAGCACGGGGTTTTTGAAGAGCTTGCTGTACCCTTTTTTCAGCGCATGGGTCAATTCACTAAACAAGATACTCGTCAGCCCGAACAGAACCGAAGCGAATACGACCTTGAGAACGACGATCCACGTTAACGCGGGCACCGCGCCGATATGATAGTGGATATGAGAAACGCCCCAGAACGAGGAGGTGACGAGATTGCCTGTAAAAGCGGCCACAAAAGCCGGGATCAGCGCTTCATGCCGGATGAGGCCGATCGCCAGAACCTCCAGACCGAATACCGTGCCGGCCAAAGGCGTACCGAAGATCGAGCCGAACCCGCCGCTAATGCCGCAGATCAGCAGGATTTTGCGGTCTGCGGGCCGGACGCGGAGGAGTCTCCCGAACCATTCGGCCAGGCTTCCGCCCATTTGAACAGCCGTCCCTTCCCGGCCCGCCGACCCTCCGAACAAATGCGTGACGAGCGTTCCGAACAAGACGAGCGGCGCCATTCGAAGCGGAATCGTCTCGCCTCCGCTGCTGATCTGTTCCAGAATCAGATTGTTGCCCTTCCCGCTGTTCTTGCCGACCTTCATATACAGGAAGCTGACCAGCGCCCCCCCGAGCGGAAGCAGAAAGAGCAGCCACGGATTGGCTATTCTTACGTCGGTTACATAGTCCAGGCTCTTCAGGAAAAAAGCCGAGGCCGTGCCGGACAGGATGCCGACGCCGCTCCCGAGCACCACCCACTTCAGCAGCGTGCCCGCCAGCGCGGCAAACGCACGTTGTTCAGCCCACCGGGCCCACTTCTGTCTAACTGTATTCATCTTTTTTTCTTTCCCCTTCGTTATATATCTAAAAAAACAGACTCCTACCAGGGAGATCAAGGTCCTCTGGTAGGAGTCATCAGCCTCGCGGCGGTTTTAAGGCGAACTCCATCGCCCTGTATTAATACGTCGATTCTAGTTGATTTCAGGGAAATCGTCAATGAAAGAAGTCGGCACCCTAAGCAAAACCATTTCGCCTTTTGTCAGTCTAACTATACAAGAAGAAATGCCTGACAGCGTCCTGAAGGACGCAAGTGCGTTTCTTGTAGAAATATAAGACAAATTCATAAGCGCCCAGCTTATCAATTCTTATATTCCAAGAAGAAACGGCTGCATCCTTTCAAAAAAGTTACGGTATCCGTATCAATCCAACGACAAGGTGATGAACTCATGACGATTCGAAAGCACGCGATCCTATCTGCATTGACTATGTCCCTGTTATTCTCAGCTTCCGCGCAGGCGGAGGAAGCCGCCAAGCCGGGCACTAAGCCGGCTGAAGCGGCTTCGCCGATGGCCGGGACCGGACAAGCCGCCGGGACCGTTCAGTCCGACGGACCCGTTCAGACGGGTCCGGATGCCCCGGATGCCCCCGCCGTACCGCCGGCCCTGACCGTTCCCGCGCCGGTATCCATCTATCTGGACGGCTCGCTGCTTAAGACCGAAGCGGAGCCGGTGAATGTGAACGGCACACTGCTCGTTCCCATGCGCCGTCTGTTTGAAGGGCAGGGGGCCAAGCTGTCCTGGAACAATACGGACAAGATGGTTACAGCCACGAAGGACGGCATCACGCTAACCTACCGCATAGGGGATCTTACCGCCACGGTGAACGACCGGACGGTGCCGCTTAATGCTCCCGGGCAAATATCCGGCGGATATACGCTGGTTCCGCTGCGCTTCGTCAGCGAAGCCCTTGGCAGCACCGTTGCCTGGGACCAGGCCGCCCGCACCGTCCACGTCTCGACGATAACCTTCGAGACGTCTATCCGGTGGGGCGTCAATCTGCGCAGCTCGCCGGATTCAGGCAGTAGCCCAGCGGATAAGGCGACCCCTTCGCTGACGCTGGTTAGCCGTTCAGCGAATACGGGCGGGCAACTGCCAGCCTCGGCCGCTGGCACACAGGATACGGGCGGCTCGAACATTCTGGAGCTGCTGCCTACGGGATCGAAAGTCCACGTTATACGCGAAGTGGGCGCCTTCTGGCTGGAGGTGCGGACCCCGGACAACCAAACGGGATACATATCCGCGAAGCCAAAGTACACCGACTATGCCAGCCCGTCCCTGATCGATAAGCAGGCGGACGAGCTGATCGCCTACGGCGAGACCTTTCTCGGCACGCCGTATGTATTCGGAGCGTCGCCGGATCAGACAGCCAGCTTCGACTGCTCTTCCTTCGTGAAGCGCGTCTTTCAGGATACGCTCGCGGTTGACCTTCCGCGGGTATCCTACGACCAGGCCAAGGAAGGCACGGAGATCGGGCTGGACGAGCTGCGCAAGGGCGACCTGCTGTTCTTCGGCGCCCGCGATTTGAACATCGGGCATGTAGCCATCTATGCGGGAGACAAGAAGCTGCTGCATACCTACTCGGAGAAATACGGCGTCCGCACCGAAGCCTTCAGCGACTATTGGAAGAAACGGCTCGTGACGGCGCGGCGGGTGTTTTAGGACAGGCTTTCGGCTTTGAGCGCAGCCGGAATTTTGAAAAGGCACAATACCAATTATTGGTGGTATTGTGCCTTTAGCATTCAGAAACTCGAGCTATCTGGTTCTCTTTTCTCGAGTCGCGGCAACAACGGTTTGACATCAGCCTCCCTGTTCATTATACTAACTGTAACGTTAACGTAATGGTTGGAGGATGCAAATGATGGAATCCAAAATACTGATCGGAGAACTGGCTCGCAGAGCCGGGGTGACGCCCCGGACCATTCGCCACTATCAGGAGCTCGGATTGCTGGGGAGTGTCGAGCAGGAAAGCAACGGATATCACTATTACTCGGATGAATCGCTGCAGCGGCTGAACAAAGTCAACGTTTTGAAAAAGCTCGGTCTCAGCCTGGAGGAAATTCAATCCGTCATCGACCTGTACTTTGAAGAGCCGTCCATGATTAAAGGCAAGCAAAAGGTTCTCGAGATTCTATCGAAGCATCTGGAACAAACCGACAAAAAGATGGAGGCTCTGGATCAGTTCAGGCAAGAGATCCTGAGCAATATGGCCCGGATTCAGCTTATGATTGACGAAATGTCGAATTAAGCGGAGTCCGAGCCGTGTTTTTATCCCTAAACCATTACGTTTACGTAACTGTTGCTGTTAGAAAAGGAGGTTTAATGTCTTAATGATTGAAATGAGTAAATCTCGTCTCGCTTATACGGCGATGCTGTTAACCGTGTCCGGGATTGCTGTCGTTTCGCTGCTGTATGTGATGATTCCGCTAACGCCTTACGTGATCTCGGAATTTTCCGTAAGCCCGATTCAGGCGGTCTGGGCGAGCAGCATCTTCAGCATGGCTTTCGCCCTGGGGAATTTGTTCTTCGGCACCTTGTCCGACAGAGTGCCTAAGAAGCGTTTGATTCTCGCAGGCCTCATTCTGCTTGCGGTATGCACCTTGTCCGTAGAACTGGCCTCTTCCTTCACCCCGTTCCTCTTGCTGCGGGCCGCGCAAGGCTTTCTTGCCGCCTCGTTTCCTCCGGTCGCGCTTGCTTATGTCAGCGATGTGATTCCCCCGGAGCAGCGTCCGAACGTCATTTCTTACCTAAGCTGCGGATTTTTGCTGGCCGGAGTGGCAGGACAGATCTTCTCGGCTGAAGTAGCGGCGAACTGGGGAATGAAAGCTGTATTCGCATTATTAAGCCTCATTTACGCCATTTTGATCGTGCTCTCCTTGCGGCTGCCGAAAGACCGCCCGAATGCCGGGCGGCCCGCGGCCGGCCCCGGCTTGTTCGAAGTCTTCCGCACTTTGGTCCGGATTCCGGCGCTGCTCGTCGCCTACGGGGCGGCGGTAACGATATTAATGAGCTTTGTCGCCATGTTCTTCGGATTGAACGAATTCGCGGTGCAGCAGTTGCACCTGTCTCCCGATCGCATTCTTTGGCTCAGACTGATCAGCATGACCGGAGTGGTATGCGCATTGTTTTGCGGCTCCTGGATCCGCCGCTTCGGGCCTGTTCGCGTCCTCGTGGCGGGCTTTCTCACTGCCGCGGCCGGATTGGCCGGAGAAGCGGTGCTGTCCGGCGTCGATATGACGCTCTTTATCGCCGCGACGGTTGTCTTTGTCGCCGGTATCGCCTCGGCCGTTCCGTCGATCATTTCCCGGATCGGGCTATTGGGCTCGACCGCACGCGGCATGGCTCTGGCGCTTTACGGATTTTTCGTCTTCGTCGGCGCAAGCCTGGGCCCCATCCTGGCCGCTGCGCTGATGCCCTTCGGATTCGCCGCTTTATGCGGGACGCTGTCCGTCATTATGCTTGCGGCGGCGGCCGTTTCAGCCTGGAGCGCCAAACCGTCGGCGGATAAAGAACGTCTGGATGCCGTTAATTCTTAAAGAGGAGATGAATGGAAATGCAGGGACAACGTATTGTTGTAATCGGAGGCAGCTCCGGAATCGGTCTGGCGGCAGCGAAACGGGCAGCAGAGCTTGGAGCTGAGGTTATCATTGCCAGCCGCTCCGAGGAACGGCTGGCACAAGCGGCGGCAAGCCTGGTTGGGAATGTACGGACAAGGGCGCTGGATATGCGGAGCGAGGACGATCTCCGTACATTTTTTGCGGAAGTCGGGAATTTCGATCATTTAGTGATTACGGCAGGGGAAGTGAAGCACGGATTGGGTAAGGTCCTGGACATAGATGCGGCAAGCGCCAGAGAACAGTTCGAGAGCCGCTTTTGGGGACCCTACCTCGCCATTCGTTACGGCGCGCCGGCAATCCGGGACACCGGATCGATTACACTGACAAGCGGAGTGTTTGGCGAAAAGGCGGTTCCGGGAGCGGCGGTGCCTTCTGCCGTGCATGGCGCCCTGGAGAACCTGGGCCGGGTGCTGACCGCCGAGCTTGCTCCGGTGCGGGTCAACGTCGTGTCCCCCGGCTATGTCGATACGCCTATGCACGACGGAATGCCCCCGGAGCAAAAGAAAGCCTGGTTTGAACAAACCGCAGCGACCCTTCCGGTACGGCGCATTGCTTCAGCGGACGACATTGCGGGCGCGATCTTGTTCTTGGTGCAAAATACGTATACGACCGGAATTACGCTGACTGTGGACGGAGGAGCCAGATTCGTCTGAGAGCCGGGACACATGCGGCAGGGCTTCCTCCACTTCAACCAATCTGAACCAAAGCCTGCAGACCGCGTCCGCTTGATTAGCGAACGAAGGCCGCAGGCTTTTGTTCCGTCTAGAAGAGTCTTCCCAGGTGTTTGAAATAAAGTCACGACGAGCAGCTTTCTTCGACTCTGATCATATGATCCTCTCTGTACTGGCCGGGGCTTACGCCCACATGCTTCTTGAACACCTGGCAGAAATACCGCTGGTTATCGTACCCGACGTTCTGCGAGATTTTGGAGATTTTGAAGCTGCTCTCCCTCAGCATCCGTTTCGCCTGCTGAATACGCAGCAGCGTGACATATTCAAGAATCGTCTGCCCGGTCGATTTGGAATACAGGTTGCTAACATAGGAAGCGTTAAGGTCGAACCGCTCCGCCAATTGATCGAGCTGGATATTTTCATGATAGTGGGATTCCAGATAAGTCTTGATTTCTTGAACCACCTTTTCTTTTAAGGAAGTCTTCGTTACGTTCAAAAAAAACTGCACACCCTGCGCGCAATCAAGGCACTGTTTCTGCAACGACGCCCAATCCGGCGCTTCCAGCAGCCCTTCAATCAGCAGCGAACGGTCTCCGATCACGCTCCCGATCTTGATTCCAAAATCCCGCTCAACCAGATCGAGCAGCCGGTTCACCCACTGGATGCCGGTCTTCTTCAGGGAAACGGGAGCCACCCATCGCCCCCTCCCCCACTCCGTCCAGCGTTCGAGCAGCTCTTCAAACGGTTTCTGTTCGTAACGGGTAAAAGATTCGATCTGCTCAGACCAATCGGAGAGCCATCTTTCAGAAGCGCGGACGACCTCCGGCCAAGCGTTCCCGTCCGTTACCGGAACCCCGAAGAACAGCCCCATTTGACAAGCCTGGTCTGCCGCCAGAAAAGAAAGATGCGCATCCATGATTCCGCTTACAATCGGGCCGATTCCAAACGACAAGGCCAGATTGTCCGAGGCCGGGGAGCCGTCATCTGAAAACGCCGCTGCCGCTGCCAGCAGAATTTCCGGTAATGACCCCGGTTCCTCCAGAGCGGCCATGCATAACAAGATGACTTTCTGCTGCTCATAGAGCAGCTCCACTTCGATTCCTTGATTCGCCAAAAAGCCAAGAAGCGCATCCGTAACGCCGCTGCTCTTCATCCGTTCGAGCCAGAGCGCCGCCGGGCTTCCGATCACGATGGCGGCAAACTGGCCGTACCGCTCGTAAGGCGCCCTATCGAACGACGGATGCTTGGCATGGACGATGAGATCGGTAAACACCGCCCGGTCCAGCGCTTTGGCAATCCGCAGCTCCGGGCGATTCCCCGCCGGGTCCCTTTTACGCTCCAGACGCTCGATCGCTCTAGTGACGGTCCGGGACACTTCCTCAAGCTCGGCCGGCTTGATCAGATAGTCCACCGCCTCCAGCTCAATCGCTTCTTTGGCGTATTCAAACTCGGAATATCCGCTCACGATGATACACTCCGCTTTGCAGCCCTTCTCCTTCAAGCCGCGAATCAGCTCCAGCCCGCTCATCCCGGGCATGCGGATATCGGTCAGGACAACGTCCGGGTCGGACTCCAGAATCCGTTCCAGCGCCTGCTTGCCGTTGTTGGCCGTCCCCGCAATCCGCACCCCGGATGCGTTCCAGTCGATCATGGTTGATAGCGTTTCCACCACAAGCTGTTCATCATCCGCTATAAACAGTTTATACATGATGTGTCCCCCCACCTTCATAGCCAGATGTTAATCGATGATGCCGATCTCAAGGGTAACTTTGGTTCCGGCGCCCGGAACGCTGTCTATGCGAATCCCGCGATCCTGGCCGTAATGCAGCTGGATTCTCTCCTGAATATTCCTTAAAGCATATCCCCTTGGCCGCATACCCGCACCCGCGGCATCAAACCCGACTCCGTCATCCTCGACCTCGAATATCAGCGTCTCTCCTTCCCTTCGGCCTCGAATGGCAATGTTGCCTTTATCCTCTTTTAGCTCGATTCCATGAAAGATCGCATTCTCCACCAGCGGCTGGATCAGAAGCTTCAGCATGCGGATCCGCTCGATTCCCGGCTCGAGGTCGATAGCCACCTCAAATTTTCCGTTGTAGCGGATATTTTGAATCTCCAGATAATTTTTCACCTGGTCGATTTCGTTGCCGACAGTCGTTATATAATCCCCGTTGTTCAAGCTCAATTTGAAGAAATTGGAGAGGGACATGACCATTTTGGAAATATTCTTGGCGCTAATTCGCTCCGCCATCAGATAGATGGAATTCAGTGTATTGTACAGAAAATGCGGGTTGATCTGACTCTGCAGCGCATGCAGCTCGGCCTCCTTCTCCTTCAGCTTGGCTTCGATCAGTTTGTCGGATAATTCGCTGTTGGTGCGGAAGGTCCGCAGGAATTGATTGCCGATCTTCCCGATTTCGTCTTTCTCCTCAAAGAGGATGCCTTCGATTTCCTCCCGTTTGGCTGCCTTTCGGGCGACGGAAGAGAGCAGGGTCAGCTGCTTGGTAATCCGTTTGGAGATCAGATACGAACCATAGGCGGCGAGCAGAAAAGCCACCAGCGTCAAGGTGAGCGTGACATTGCGGATCAGGACTACTTCCGAATTGATGTTGGAATAGGGGATCATGCTAACCACCTTCCACCGGGTCCCCGGATTCGTATCGAAGGTGACGACATACCGTTCTCCATTGATCGTATCGATGCGGGTGCCCCGTTCAGGCAGATCGTAGAGCAGGTTCAGTTCCTTTTGCGGAATCTGCTGTAAATCGGCGGTCCGGGAATTGTAAAAGATGACTTGATTCTGATCCAGAATCATCAGATGCCCGTTCTCCGCATTCGTGATGTCTTTGAACATTTCGTCGAATACCCGCCTATCGATGGAGATAATCAGCATGCCGATCGGTTCGAGCGTATCCAGGTTGTTTAAGCGTTTACCGTACAGCAGCAAATCCGGACTATTTTTGACGAGACGGACCTCATCACTGTTCAGCCACAATCCCCGGCCGCCCATGTCGCCTACCTGCTTATACCATTTCGACCGGGAGACCGCCTGATAGATATGATCGTAAGTGAACCGATCCCATTGGTTCGTGACGATCAGCTCCCTTTGCTCACTGCCGACATACACGTAACGGATATACGATTTGTTGTTGGAAATATTGACGATCAGATTCCGGGTGTCATTCTGAAGGTCGTAGATTTTTTTGAAATCATTCTTGTCATAAGAAAGGAAGTTCTGAACGTCGCGGGAAGACAGCATCAGCTTCGAAATCGTTTCGACGTCATTCACGAAAGTCTGGATATTCCAGTTGATGGAGCCGAGCAAATTGGAGGTGGTGTCGGACACCTTGTTCTCAGCCACTTTGCTCAAATAGACAAAGGTCAAGGAGGCAATCAGGACAAGCGGCAGCAGGGAACAGCCGATGGACAAAATGATGATTTTGCTCCGAATGCTGATCGACAGGAACGGCCGGGTTATTTTCATGAAAAAGTCCCTCTGTCCGAAGAAAAGTATAATACCTGTACTTTCAGTATACCTTTGCCCGGGGGCGGATGGTAGATCAACCTTTGGTTGCACCTGCGGTCATGCCGGAAATCACGCTTTTGTTAAAAATGAAGTAGACCAGCATGGTCGGGATCGTCGTGATGCTGATTGCCGCGTAAGTCGCTCCCCAATCCGTCAAGCCGTACTGGCCGATGTAATCCATCAGACCAACCGGAATGGTCCGCGAGCTCAGGTCGTGAATGAAGGTATTGGCGAAGATAAACTCATTCCAGATAAAAATCAGATTCATGACGACAACTGTGACGATCGTATTGCGCGACAGCGGAAAAATCATCCGCCAGAACACCTGGTAAATCCCGCATCCGTCCATGACGGCGGCTTCCATAATCTCGTTCGAGATATATTTGTAGAAGCTTACGAACAGATAGATCGAGATCGGCAGCGCAAATCCCACCTGGGGCAAAATGAGGGAAGTGAGCGTGTTGATAATACCCGTTTTGTTATACAGAATGAACAGCGGGATAAGCACGACCTGGATCGGGATCATGATGCCGCAGAGGAACAGGAACAGCACGCTTTGGGTCCATTTAAAACGCATCTTCTCAATCACGAAAGCGGCCATGGCGCTGAACAGAATCACCAGAACGATGGTAGTCACGGCGACGATGAGGCTGTTGGAAAAATAAGTGCCCAAATTCCCTTTGCGCCACACGCTGAGATAATTTTCGAAGGTGAACTTGCTGGGCAGGCTGAGCGGATTACTGCTTGAAAAATCGGTGGGCGCCTTGAAACTGGAGATGAACACCCACACGAGCGGGTACACTTGAATGATAAGCAAAGCGAAGGAAATGACCGCCAGAAACGCCTTGGAATAGCGGGAATAGTTCATTGTCAGGTCTCCTTACTCTCCATCATCCGTCTGATAAAGGCGACGGCAATGAGGCTTTCTATGACGATAAATACGGCCATCGCGCTGCCGTAGCCGAAGTCCAGACTGGAGAATGCGGTTTTGTACATATAAGTCGGCAGCAGCTCCGTTACCCGCCCCGGTCCCCCATTCGTCATGAGATACGGGATATCGAACCCTTTTAGAGCACCGGTAGTAGCCATAATGATCGAAACCGTCAGCACCGGCTTAATCAGCGGCATTTTAATCAACCAGAACAGGTCCCAGGAAGAAGCCCCGTCAATTCTAGCCGCCTCCTCGATATCGGAAGGAATGGACAGAAGCGCGGTATACAGGATGATCATATAAAGGCCGATATAACGCCAGCCTTCGGGCACCGATACGGCGCCTAGCGCCCACTTCAGGTCGGACAGCCAGGGCTTGCTCCACGCTCCTAAACCGAGCTGCTGCAGAATAAAGTTCAACATGCCGACCGGCTCGAACGAGTATACGCTTGTGAACAGCTGCGCTATGGCTACCGAGGTGATAATCGCGGGAGCGAAGTACAGCGTTTTAAATAGTTCTCTGCCTTTGGTGATGCTGGTCAGCAGAATGGCAACCACCAAACCGAGAAACACCTGCATAGCCACAATTATGAAAACATAGATCAGGTTATTGCTGAACGCCTTCCAGAACGTCTTGTCGCCGCCAAACATTTTGGTGTAATTATCGAGGCCGATATAGACCATGTCGGACACCCCATCCCAGGAGAAGAAGCTGAAATACATCGACCAAAGGATGGGAGCCAGAACGGTGAACACATACACCAGCAATGCCGGCAGCAGGAAGACGAGAACGGCTTTGCGATTGCGGAGGATTTTATCCATACCCTAGCTCATTCCCCACTTTATTATTTTTCCGCTGCATTCCCGGCCAACCGATGGTGCGGCTGGCCGGCTGCTGTAGCGCGGTTATTTGAAATATTTCGGCGCGTTTTCTTTAATCGCCTGATCCATCAGGTCGGCAAAATCATCCGGAGTATGCGCTCCGAGCGCCAAGGCATTTAGCTCATTTCCGAGCAGCTCATTGGTGGCCGGGTCGAGGCGTGTATCCCACGGGACGGCGAAGACGCTTCCGGATTTCGCGATTTCATCCTGGATTTTGTAGAACACCTCCGGCATCCCTTGCGCCTGATCCAGCGAATAATTGAAAGGCGAGAATTGGCCTTTTTTCGTGTAGGCTTCCGGGTATTTCTCCAGGAGGAATTTGACGAACTCCTTCATCGTATCATCGAAGGTCTCCTGATTGAACGCAACGCCGATGCCTGAATTGATGAAATAATCGTTCTCCGCCGTCTTGGCGCCTTCCATCATGGGCAGCCGGAAAAATCCGATATTGTCCTTCATGTCCGCGCTTAATTTATCGTTGGCGAAATTCATCGTTTCCCATGAGCCCATATAGTAGATACCGGTCTTTCCTGCCAGGAACAAATCGCGAGCCGCTGTATAATCCGTTGAAGAAAATCCTTGCTGGAAGTACCCTTTGGTGCCGAGTTCGTGAACGAGATTAATGCCTGCCATGCCGGCCGGGTCCTTGAAGGAGGCCTTGCCTTGCTTGACGTTCTCGATAAAATCATTGCCTGTCATGCGGAAAGGCTCGAATGCCAGGTACCGGAGAACCGGCCATTTGTCCTTGCCGTCGACGGCAATCGGCGTAATCCCGTTCTGCTTAAGCGTCTCGGCAACCTTAAGGAACTCGTCAAACGTCTTCGGCGGCTGCAGGCCGAAATCCTTAAACATCTTGATGTTGTACCAGAACACCTCGATCCCGTATTCGATCGGGAGCGTGTACATGCTGCCGTCCGCAAACTGCTGATATTGCAGGGCAACCGGACGGAACGCGTCGTATTTTCCAAGGTCCTGCAGCAGTTTTTTCGTATCCACGAGCTTGCCTTTCTCTATCAGTTTGGAAGCGTAGGCGTCGGGATCGGTGTCGAACATGGCGGGCATCTCGTTGCTTGCGATCAATGTCCGCAGCTTCTGCAAGTAGGACGGGCGGTCGCCCGTACCTTCCAGAACCAGCTCGAATTCCGGATGCGTCTTAGAGAACTCGTCCGCGATTTCCTTCAAGGTAACGGCCGGAGGGCTGTCTACGCCGCGGGCCACGAACCATTTATAGGTTTTCTTTTCTGCTTTTTGCCCCGCGTTCTCAGGAGCTCCCGAACCATTTTCCGCAGCGCTGCCCGTATTACTGCCGCCTCCGCAAGCGCTTATGAGTGTCGTCAGCACGACAAGCGACAACGCGAGAACCAGCCATTTAACGTAACGTTTCATCTACTTGACCTCCTGTTCGCTTGGAACGGATAAAGCTACCTGTTCGAATTGCGCCCGGCCTTCCTGGACAAAGCAGCCCCAGCTTCCGGTCTTCAAATTATAAAGGCGTGTCGTCATCGCGACCCTATCCGCCAGGTACACGACGCATACGGAATTCTCCACCACGATCCGGATATCGTAAACCGTATCCGCTTGCAATTCAATCGGCACTTCCAGCTCGACCGCGTGGGGGCGGTCGCCGTTGATATGCCACTGCGCTTCGCCCTTCACCCGCCGGGGCCACATGTCGAAGACGAGCCGGTTATGCATCGGTTCAAGGCGAACATAGTAGGCTTCATCCAGATCTTCGCTGGCCCGAAGCATGATGCCGCAGCTTCTCGTCCCTTCGGAGAAGGACAGCCGAGCCGAAATCATGCACGTTTCGGGCATGGAGCCGGCCGAGATGCAGGAAAAGGTTTCGTCAGCCCCCGCAGAAATGCTCCCCTCGGACACCTTCCAATCCCCGAGCCGAGCCCCCCACTCCGCAGCCTGCTTATCTGCGAAATGCCGGGATACGGTCTCCGGTATGCGCACCGTCAACGTTCCGTCCGGTTCCTGAACAACCTCGTGCACGACCAGATTGCCGGCCCACTGCCAATCTCCATAATCGTCCTCGTTCTCCTTGCTGGGGTCCCAGCCGAACGCGTACCGCCGGTTTCCGTCGCTCCATGTCTTCGCGGCGTAGAACGCTCTGGCGTCAAACGCGTCGTTCCTCGGCGCCGTCCAAGGCCCGCTTAACGATTTGCTCATGCGGTAATGGGTGACGAACCGGTCCGAGAACGTGGAGTATACCAGATACCACCATTCCCCGATCCGGAACAAGTCCGGGCACTCATGGGTAATGTACATTTTCGGGTCCCAGAACGGCTTGCGGATTTCCCATTTCTTAAGATCCTTGGAAGCGCACAATGCGATGCACCCCCGGCGCCGGGACGGGCCTTCCTTGTTCCTTGCGGCGAGCAGCATCCAGTATTCCCTCTCCTCCTCGTTCCAGAACACGAAGGGATCGCGCCAGTCATGCCTTTCATATTGAATCCCGTCCGAGTAGAAGGTGTCCTCGGGAATTTTCCGCCACGACTCCATATCCTTGCTTACGGCGTGCATGACGCATTGGAGCGGCTCGCCGTCCTCCGTGAAGTCCGGGTACGGATTCAAGCCCGTGTAGAACAGATGGAATTCGCCTTCGGCTTCGATAATGGACCCCGTATAACAGTTCAAGTCTTGCTCGCTCACGCTTCCATGCTTCAGCATTTCGCCTTTTTCCTCGTAGTGCACGAAATCGCTTGTGCGGAGCTCGAACCAGGAGGTTCCTTCTCCGTGAATACTCTTATTCTCCCTCCAATCATGGAGATAGAACAACCGGAATGTACCGTTATTGTAAAAGGGAATGAGATCTCCCACCCAAGCCCCCTCCGGCTTGTAAAACAGGTTCGACATGGTACGCTGCCCCTTTCTTGTGTCCTGACTTGATTATAAAGGGGTTTGAAAGCGCTTTAAATTCTAAGTTCTTTGTCAGATGTTCAATATTTTTGGGTTCCGCGAAAAAAATGCCCCAAGATCAATAATGACCTTGGGGCGGTAAGTCTCTCTGAACCGAACTTAACTAATTAATGTGAATAACGGCCTATCCTAGCTAAGATTACCCAAAACCGGGTGAGGCACATAAGGCTCCTCAAGGCTCGCCATTTCGTCAGCATCCAGCTTCACTGACAGCGCGGCAACGGCATCCTCCAGATGATGGGGCTTTGTTGCGCCGATGATCGGGGCGGTTACCGGCTCCTTTTGCAGTACCCACGCAAGTGCAACCTGCGCGCGCGGAATACCCCGTTTGGCGGCAATCTCGGCCACTTTCTCCACCACCTTACGGTCGGCATCGGCCATTTTCGAATAAAATGCCTGTCCGGCTGCGTCATTCTCCGAACGGGCGGTCTGTTCCTCCCAATCCCGGGTTAACTTGCCTCTGGCAAGCGGACTCCACGGAATAACGCCAATTCCCTCTTCAAGGCAAAGCGGCAGCATTTCCCTCTCTTCTTCCCGGTACAATAAATTGTAGAAGTTCTGCATGGAGACAAATTTAGTCCAGCCGTTGCGTTCAGCGGTATGCTGGGCTTTCAGGAACTGCCAGGCATACATGGAAGACGCTCCAATATATCTGGCCTTGCCTGCCTTTACGACGTCATGGAGCGCCTCCATCGTCTCTTCAATCGGCGTCGTATTATCCCACCGGTGGATCTGGTACAAATCGACGTAATCCGTACCCAGCCGTTTCAGGCTGTTATCAATTTCGGTCATGATCGCCTTACGGGAAAGTCCAGCACCATTTGGGCCCGGACTCATACGGAAAAATACCTTTGTCGCGATGACCACCTCATCCCGGCGGGTATATTCCTTCAGGGCGCGTCCGACAAATTCTTCGCTTGTTCCGTCGGAGTACACATTCGCCGTATCGAAGAAGTTAATCCCGAGCTCCAGCGCTCTTTTAATGAAGGGCCGGCTTTCCTCTTCATTCAGCGACCAGGGAGCCATTCCGCGTTCGGGCACTCCATAACTCATGCAGCCAAGACAAATTCTCGAGACTTCCAAACCGGTACGGCCAAGCTTTACATAATCCATAAATGGCACAACTCCTTTGTTTGGTATAGGCTTCACTCCGCCCCGAATCGGGCATACCCTTATTATCCAATAAATGAAAAAGGGCCGCTATCCCATTCGTCTCAAATTTTTGCCTAATCCTCTCACTCCCATTAACTCTACCTGCGCAGATGCTTTATAATTGAGCAAGAGAACACCAACAAGGAGGAGCCTATGTCTGAGGAAATGCGAGACCAGAGGGATGAACTCGTCAAACGGATCGAGCGTCATACCGGCCGGGACGGAGTTCACAAGACCGCGATTCCCTCTTTATATTTTTTTCGCAACTCTAATTTGACCAAGCCGGCCCACAGGGTGTACAACCCTTCCCTTTGCTTCATCGCTCAAGGTTTAAAAGAAGTACTGCTGGCACAGGAGCGGTTCGAATACGGTCCGGCAAATTACCTGATTTCATCCATGAATCTGCCGGTGATCAGCCAGGTCATCAAAGCTTCTCCCCTCATTCCGTATTTGAGCTTCAGGCTTGAATTTTCACAGAGCCAGATTTTGGAGGTTATCAATGACTCCGACATTCAAATCGCTTCGAAAGAAAATGCCAAGCGGGCATTGTTTGTCGGCAAGATTGAGAGTTCTATTCTGGATGCGATACTCCGTTTAACCCGTCTGCTGGACAATCCGAAAGACATTCCATTCCTTGCTCCAATTTACACGAAAGAAATTCTATACAGGCTTCTGCAAGGTCAGTATGGAGCTGCGCTGGCGCAAATCGCCATGGAGGGAAGCAGCACCTACCGAATAAGGGACGCGATCGAACAAATTATCCAAAACTGTGATAAGCCTTTGCGCATTGAAGAGCTTGCCGAAACAGCCAATATGAGTATTTCTACGTTTCACCGGCACTTCAAAGAGGTCTCCGCGATGAGCCCGATTCAGTTTCAGAAACAGCTGCGCTTGCAGAAAGCCCGGCGCCTTCTGCTATCCGAGTCGGCGGACGCCGCCGATGTTGCATTCCGGGTAGGCTACGAGAGCGCATCCCAGTTCAGCCGGGAATATTCCCGTATGTTCGGCGCTCCTCCCAGAGCAGACATCAAGCGTCTGAAGGAAAAATATGACCACCAGCTGGACGCATAAAAAACTGCCCCAAATGAATTAAACTCATTTGGGGCAGTAGCCTGTAACAGCGGGAAAATCCCCCTGTCACTTCATCTCTATACTATTGTGGGACGAGCGGGCAGAGCTGAACGAGACGGCCGCAATACATAGAGCAACCGCAACGGAGACAGCCCCGGTCCAGCTGACCGCCAGCATCGATGCGTTTCTCACGGCAATCCCCCCGATTCCGGCGGCTGCGGCTATGCTGAGCTGTAAGATGGAACCGTACAGGCTGAGCATGATTCCTGAGGCTTCCGGAGCGAGCAAGACCAGACTATACTGCATACCCGGGCCGGACGACCATGCCGAGAAAGCCCACAGCATCAAGAGCGGAATGGCAACAGAGGCTGATCCGGCAATTGTGGACAGCAGCACAAGAGCGATGACATGGACAACCATGCCGCCCACAAGCGTCCGGGGGATGCCGATCCGGTCCGTCAGGAATCCGCCGAACTTGGAGCCTATCAACGTAGCGATGCCGAAGGCAAAGAGAGCAGCGCTCACTTCCCGTTCGCTCATCCGTGGGACGGTTAACAGGAAGGGGGCGATATATGAAAAGAGTACCGCATATCCTAATTGCCAGAAGAATATTACAGCAAGGCCGATTAAGATTTTGGGATTCTTCAAAAGAGCGAGCTGCTTGCCGAGAGGGACGACTTCCTCACCATTTGTGGCCGGAATCATTCGAGCCACAGTGAAGATGGCCAGCAGGCTGAGAATACCGATCCCCCAGAAGATGACCTTCCAATCGTAAGCTGCGGCCACAACACGGCCAATGGGGACGCCGGCAATGAGGGCTGCACTGGCCCCCGTTATAACGGTGGCAATCGCCCCGGCCCGGCGTTCGGGCGGCGCCAGCCTTGACGCGAGCGTCTTGGCGATGGTGGCAAAAACCCCACTTCCTATAGCAAGCAGAACGCGAGAGAAAATGAGAAAACCGAAGCCAGGCAGGACGACAGTCAAAACACTGCCGAGCGCAATGACGCCTAGAGAAAGCATTAATAGCTTGCGCCGATCCATTCTAGCCATCGCCATCATCACAACAGGCGTGCCAATTGCATTGGCAATCGCGAATACCGTGATTAGCTGTCCTGCCGACGATACCGAAATATGAGCGGAGGCCGCTACCTTGTCCAGAATACCTGCAATGATGAACTCCGATGTAGCGGTCATGAAGGTAATGAAGGCCAGCAAGTAAATTTTCCAGGTGTTGTTCATATTTTGTTCGCCACTGTTGGAGTTATGTCCATATCGGCAGCAGCGTTTCTCCCCGGTCCGTTGAGGGCGCAGGAGTAACCGAAAGCGAAGAGATTTCATCGCGCCACTCTGGAGTCATGTCCACATCGGCTGCGGCGAGCGAATCCTCAAGCTGTTCCAGGTTTCTTGCCCCAATAATCGGCGCCGTTATCACAGGATGCGACATTGCCCAGGCGACGGCCAGCGTCGAGGGCTTCACGCCACGCTCCGTGGCATAGGCATTAAACCGGTCGGCTACGGCAAAATTCATTTCGTCCGCATAGCGGTCCGTATATCTTTTCTCTTCAACAAGCCGTCCCTGCTCCGGCCGTTTGTTCACTCCGTATTTGCCCGTAAGAAGCCCGGCTCCGAGCGGGCTGTAGGAAATCACACCTATTTGTTCGGAGGCGGCGAGCGGTAAAATTTCCACCTCGGCTTGACGTTTAACCAGGTTATACATCGGCTGGATCAACTCGAAACGGGCAAGCTGCTCTTTTGCGGAAATCCCCAATGCCTTGGCAATCTGCCAAGCCGCCCAGTTGCTTACTGCCGGATAGAGAATTTTGCCCTGCGCCTGAAGATCGTCAAGCGCGCGGAGTGTTTCTTCCACCTTGGTCTTCTCATCGAACATATGCACAAAGTAAAAATCGATGCGATCCGTCTTCAAGCGCCGCAGACTATTTTCAACCTCGAGCAGGATATGACGACGGGAGAGCCCACCGGCATTGATATCTTTTCCCATGGGATAGAACACTTTGGTGCTCAGTACAATCTCATCCCGGCAATCCGCGATACACTCTCCTAGTATTTCTTCAGAACGCCCCCCGCTATAAACATTCGCCGTATCAAAAAAGTTAATCCCAGCTTCACGGCAGCGCTTGAACATGGCTTTGGACGTTTCTTCATCCGCGTTGCCGCCAAAAGACATCGTACCAAAGCATAAATTCGAGACTTGGATTCCCGTTTTTCCTACTGTGCGGTATTTCATGATCAAACCTCCCTACTTCCCTTTTGAGAACACTTCTTTGGCTACCATAATGGCAGACATCGCTTTTGGCCAACCCGCGTAAAAAGCAAGATGGATAATGACTTCTTTAAGCTCTTCTTCCGACAGTCCGTTCTCTTTGGCTTTGTTCAAATGAAATCCCAGTTGTTCCGTGTTTCCGCCAGCGATCAGGCTGGCTACGGTAATCAAACTGCGGTCACGCGGAGCCAGCTCCTTGCGTTCCCATACATCGCCAAACAGAATATTGTCGGTAAGCTCCACGAGTTTCGGGGCGAAATCTCCGATCACTTTTTGTGCGCTTGTAAGCTCTTTTTCGTTGGTCATTAACTATCCCCTCTTTCATTAATTTTCAAGGAAATAATGATTATTGATACATTAATATACATCCGTCTATAATTATAAGAGGATAAAGAATATCTTCAATTGTTAAATAAGTGCGATTTGTCAACTACTGAACAGATGCTCGCAAATTGTTAATTAATTCAGAAAGCATGGTGACCCTCCAATGTCCAAAGTGGACCGTAGAATACTCAAAACGCAGGAAGCGTTAAAAAAAGCTGTAATTGAATTGATGTCCGAAAAGAATTTTGATGACATTACGATACAGGATCTTTCCGACAGGGCGAATGTGAGCCGCGGAACCATCTATCTTCATTACATGGATAAATTTGATCTGCTGGATAAGCTGATTGAAGAACATATTGACGAGCTGCGGAAGCTGTGCGAATCGGCATGTCAATTGGATTTTATCGAGGCGACGCTGATCTTCTGCGAATACTTCGAAAGTCATTATTCCTTCTTTTCGCTAATGTTGGCGAGTAAAGGGGCTCCTTATTTCCGCAATCGGTTCCTTAACTTTCTAATCGAAGAGTTCCGAAAAGAAGTGGACATAAACGGAGGAAAAAACCAGGGATTAAATGAAGAGCTTATCGTCAGGTTCGTTGCGTCGGCTTACGTAGGAGTGGTTGAATGGTGGTTCATGAATGAAAAACCGTTCCCGCAGGATGTTTTGGCCAGACAACTGGGGGCTTTATTAGAAAGAAATGTATGATCTGTTCATTAATAAACAAATACAGCGGATTTAACAATTGCGTCTCGTATGAATACGTTTATAATACTAAACGGGTGTGCATTAAAGTATCCATGTTTTTTATCTTCAAGAGAAAAGGAGTAGAGAACAAACATGTGCCAAACTCGAGTATTAAGTGTCTCCAGCGCCAAAGCGCCATTCGAAAAAACCACGATTGAGCGGAGAGCCTTACGGCCTCATGACGTCCTGATCGATATTCAGTTTAGCGGAATTTGCCACTCCGACATCCATAGCGCATTCGATGAGTGGGGCGGCGGAATTTTCCCCATGGTTCCCGGTCACGAAATCGCCGGTATTGTGGCTGCAGTAGGAACAGAAGTTACCAAATTCGCGGTTGGCGATCGCGTTGGCGTCGGCTGCTTTGTTGACTCCTGCGGAGAATGCGAATACTGTCTTAGCGGCGAGGAGCAATATTGTACAAAAGGTGTTGTCGCCACCTATAACTCCCTCGACTATGACGGTAATCCAACATACGGCGGATACAGCCAACAAATAGTGGTAACGGAAGGATTCGTTGTCCGTATTCCGGACAGTCTGGAGCTGAATGTGGCAAGCCCGCTGCTGTGTGCAGGCATCACGACATACTCTCCTTTGAAGCACTGGAACGCCGGCCCGGGCAAAAAAGTTGCCATTGTGGGTATGGGGGGTCTTGGCCACCTCGCCATTCAATACGCGCATGCCCTGGGTGCTGAAGTCACCGTCTTGAGCCGGTCGATCGGTAAAAAAGAGGAAGCCCTGAGCTTTGGCGCCGATCATTATTTTGCAACCAGCGATCCCGCTACATTCAAAACATTGGCCAATCAATTCGATCTCATCTTAAATACTGTGTCTGCAAATCTTGACGTTGATGCGTATTTATCGCTGCTTCGCATCGATGGAACGCTTGTCAATGTCGGTGCGCCGGCCGAGCCGGATAAGTACCAGGTATTTTCCCTGATCATGGGCCGCCGCAGCATCGCAGGTTCACTCGTTGGCGGAATCCGGGAAACGCAAGAAATGCTCGATTTCTCTGCGGAGCACGGCATTGCCCCAAAAATCGAGGTGATCCGCGCGGACCAGGTAGACGAAGCGTATCAGCGTGTCCTCCGCAGCGATGTGCGTTACCGGTTCGTTATTGACGTATCTACATTGTAATTTGTAAAAAAGGAGGGTCAGCCCACTTAATGGGTTGGCCCTTTTTTTGTTTGCCGCCAGAGCTTTGCCAAAGGCTTTTTCAAAGGGAAGCGGAACAACTTAGTTTTCTTTTTCCAGAAAAAGGGTATGAAAATCGGCTTATGTGAAAAAATATACAATATAGCTAAAGACGAGG
The DNA here is from genome assembly GCF_011043685.1 of Paenibacillus apii. Classification (NCBI taxonomy): domain Bacteria; kingdom Bacillati; phylum Bacillota; class Bacilli; order Caryophanales; family Paenibacillaceae; genus Paenibacillus; species Paenibacillus apii. Next base: position 129,469 of record NZ_JAAKGU010000009.1, read on the forward strand.
TGATTGTGATGAGTGAATTACAGGAACTCAAGGCTCTTCTGTGCGAATGCGGTCTCTCCAAGCGTCAGCTTCTAAAAGAGCTGATTGATGCTGTCACGGACAATAGGGCAATATGCGGGCAGTGTGAAGCCGGGTGTATCAATTGTCAAACAGGCTGCAATACCGGACCTACAGCAAAGTGATGCGCTGGTTTAAGGACTTCAAATCATAGAGGATGAGGTGACATTAATGAATGGGTTAAGTGAAATCAGGGCTCTTCTTTCCGGAACCGGTCTCTCGAAGCGTGAGCTTTTAAGAGAGCTTATTATTGATGCTGTAACGGAGGATGAGGAGGAAATCGCAAGATGTACGATAGGATGCTCCATGCGCTGCACATCATGTTCTCCAGGATGCTCCAACGGAGGAACAGTTAAATGATACGGAGGTTATCATTATGGGACTTCTTCTAAGCCCCGAAGTGAAGCTGCGGCCTGACGGGGGAAGGTCAATCTTGTTTACCGCCAATCCGGGGGATAGCCAGCAGGATGTGTTTAAATTTCTATTCCCGCAGCAGGCTGTAATCCTCTCCTTGTTTGACGGGAAACGAGACCTGACTGCCGTTCGTGAAGCCGTGGCCTATATCTTCGATCTGGATATGGAAGCTGCGTCTCGGCAAGTGGATGCCCTGCTGGCTGTGCGGGTAAATGATGAACAGACCATGGAATCCTTGATCATCGAAGCTTCCGGCATCAACCCGGATCAGGCACGGATATACGATCCCAAGACTTTCATTGTTCCGGAAGAGATGATTGACATGGATGATACCCGGTGCAAAATGCCCTACACCTTGCTGGTACTTCCGACCATGCGTTGTGTGACCAATTGCAGGTATTGCTATGCTGATCGTGAGGGTTTTAGAGGCAAACAGGAATTGGATTTAAATCTGTACCGCCGCCTGTTGAAAGAGGTCCGTGAGTGCGGTATAGAAACCGTCGAGTTCTCGGGGGGCGATTTTTTTTGCCGGGAGGATGCTTTTGATTTCATTGAAAGTACTCTGTCTGCAGGTATGTATCTCAATATCCCCACGAAGTATCCTTTATCCAGAAGTATGGCCCAGCGGCTCGCGGCAACCGGACTATCCACCATCCAGGTTAGTATCGACGCGCTTAACCCGGAAATCGTTGACCGTCTCATGGGTCTTACCGGCTATGGGGAGAAAATACTGCAAACCCTCGATTACTTGGGTGAAGCGGGAATCAAGGTCCGTACCAACACGGTGCTAACCCCGGTTAACATCAAGGATGCCGTATCCCTTGCGCGGTATTTGATGGACAAGCCTTATGTGCTGAGGAGCAATTTTACTTGCTACGGACGTTCCTTATATCGCCATGACGACAGCCTGTTTTGTTCCCCGGCGGAATTAGAGATCTTCGAGGAAGAATTCAGCAAGATCAAAGAGAAATTTCCGGACAAAATAAATTTCAGCGGCGCCAATGATAATCCCTATGCCGGAGAGGAATCGTTAAGGAAGAAAAACTTTTGGGAAAGAGCTTATTGTACGGCTAACCGGCGCGGTGTTGTTGTGCTGCCCGACGGTAAGGTAACCATCTGCGAAGAGCTGTACAATCATGAACATTTTATTATCGGCGATTTGACGCAACAGACTTTGCTGGAGGTATGGAATTCGCCAAAAGCCTTGGAACTTGCTTACCCGGATCAGGCTGCCGTTTCCAACGGACCTTGCCGGGATTGCTCTGATTTCCAGCAGTGTCATGAAGGTCTCGGAAGATGTGTCAGAGAAGCTCTTAAAGCTTACGGACTGGATCAGCACTACGCTCCAGATCCCCGTTGTCCCCGGGCGCCTGCAGGCAGCCGTTTGGCTTAAGAAGAAACGGCTGTGCCGTCCTCTCAGGAGGAGGGCATCCGTTTCTCGTAGAAATATAAGACCAAACGATAGGCGCAAAGCTTATAAAGTCTAATGTTTTAAAATAAGCCGCAGGCTTCTTCGGGGACTGACCCCATAACGCAAGACAAATCAAACCCCTTCTCAAATTAAATAGCCAGTCGCCGGAAATTAACCGGCGACTGGCTATTTATGTTTCGTTTCCGAACTTTAGTATCCTTTCCTTCAAAAAAACTTGATATGTCCATCGAGCAGTTGTAATATAGATATCACAAATCCATTATGGATATCTATTATCTATATTCAAATCAGGAGGTGAACCTATGAAACTGACAGCCGGTCTGGAGCAGGCTGCGGCTATTGTGGTTTTACTAGCCACACAAGATACCAAACTGCCGCTTGCTTCCGATGAGATTAGCCGGATTCTTGAAGTATCTCCTTCATATCTGAAGAAGCTTATTCGCAAGCTGGTCATTCAAGGAATCGTAAACTCTGTTCCTGGAACCAAAGGCGGAATTACGCTAGCCAAGCAACCTGAAGAGTTAAGCATGCTGGATTTGATCGAAGCCATTGAAGGGCCAATTGACATGTATAAAGACACCGGGCTTCTAAATCATGCCTTTAAGGATGGGCGATATGCCGAAAATGGTACCGAAGTAGTCAAATCGGTATTTGCAGGCGCTAATCACCTCTTGTCCCAGTATTTTTCTTCCATTACCGCAGCTGATCTTCTTGAGAAAAGTATGGGTAACACGGCTCTTCCGAAGCTGGACTGGAACACAATGACACTTGCAGAATTTTTGAAAGAAGAGTGAATATCCGATGAAAGTATTCAAACTGGAATGGAAGAATATTTTTACAAACCGAATACTGCTGGGAAGCCTTATCGTTCTAATGCTGGTTCCGATTATGTACAGCGGGATCTTTCTCAGTTCCGCCTGGGATCCATACGGCCGTACAGAGAACCTTCCAGTAGCCGTCGTTAATCTCGATCAGCCTGCCAAATACGGCGGCAAAACCTTGAACCTGGGTGAAGAGCTCGTTAACCAGCTTAAGGATAATACGGCTTTGGATTGGCACTTTATTGAGAAAGCGCAAGCGGAACAAGGCCTTGAGGATGGTGAGTATTACATGGTCATAACCGTCCCCGCTGATTTTTCGGCCAATGCCTCTACCGTTCTGGATACGAATCCCAAGCCTATGAACCTGACGTATGAAACGAATCCGGGCAGAAACTATTTTGCCAGCGTGGTTTCCTCACAAGCAGCAGCTTCCGTCAAGAACTCGATCGCTACCAACGTGACGGAAGAATATGCTCAAGCCCTTCTTGATCAGCTTGGGACCATTGGCGATGGATTCAGCAGCGCGGCCAGCGGATCGAGACAAATTCAAGAAGGGATTATCCGCGTACAAGAAGGAAATCACAAGATAACCGATGGCCTGCAAAAGCTTGCGGACAGTACCCTTACTTTTAGCGAAGGAGCCAATCAAATCGTTGTAGCGGTAAATTCCGTACAAAACGGTGCAAATCGCCTTTATACGGGAGCGAAACAGCTTAACCAAGGGGTCTCAGCCTATACTGCCGGAGTGAGCGCACTTCAATCGGGAAGCCGCAAATTCACACAGGGGGCAGATCAGTTGGCTTCCAGCACTCCCGCTCTGATTGCCGGGGCCCGGAAGCTTTCGGAAGGAGTAGAACAAATCGCACCAGGGCTTGAGAGTCTGAATAAAGGTACACAATCGGCCCTGGAGGGAAGCCATTCCCTCACCCAAGGCCTTCAGGGTTTAAGCACAGCCGCTTCCCAATTATCGGATGCCGCTACCGGGGTTCCCTCTTTAGTCAATGGCCAATCCGCACTTCAATCAGCGATCTCTAAACTTCAGACGGGATCCTCAGCTCTTCAAGAGGGACTTGGTCAGCTAAATGGCAGCTTGCCATCCGAGGAACAAATGAAGCAGCTGACACAGGGCTTGTCTGATATCCAAAAAGGAATCAACGGGTTATCCCAATCCATCTCAGCGGGAAGCGATATGTCAGCTGCTGTGCCTTCGGTAAAAAAGAGCCTGGAGTCCGCGCAGAACGCTGTTAAAGCTCTATCGGCTCAAGCTCAGACCAATGGACAAGACATTATTGCTTCGGTTACAAGTACGAGTGCCTATCAAGCTTTAAACACAACTCAGCAGCAGGAAATGCTCACTGCGTTATCCGATGAATTATCCCGGCAAGGTGAGCAGCAAAAGTCCCGGTTAGAGTCGCTTTCAGCGTCTCTGACTGACTTGTCCGGAACCTTAAATAACCAGGTGCTGACTGCCGTTCAAGGCTTAAACACACTTCCTTCGGCTCTTCAGAAGCTAAACGGAGCTGTGAACCAAGTAAATCCTAAAGCGTCGGCAGCTATATCCGGTTACTCTGCAATTGCCTCGGCGATTAACGATAAGCTGCTGCCAGGCTCAACCGCGCTCAATCATGGTTTAACGCAAGCTGCTGCGGGAAGCAGCCAGCTCGTTAGCGGTGTTCAAAAATTAAACAGCCAAATGCCCGTACTCGCAAGCGGCACTCAACAACTCTATCAAGGAAGCCAATCGCTGACTCAAGGCCTTACCGCGCTCGCCGATGGAAGCGGGCGATTGGCGGATGCCTCCGCACAGTTTGGAACCGGTGCAAGCAGCTTTTCCTCGGGAGTCACCAAGTATTCGGAAGGATTGCAGCAGCTTAACCGCGGAGCAGTGCAAATTGGAGGAGGGTTGGATCAATTAGCCTCCAAATCTGGGGATTTGTCTAGAGGCGCCGAGTCGTTACTTCAGGGCATCGGTACTCTTTCTTCGAATCTCCCGGCTCTGGCCAATGGAGTCCAGAAGCTCTCCGGAGGCGCGGAACAAATACACAGCGGGTCTTCTTCCCTGCTTGACGGTTCTCAAAGTTTAGGCGAAGGAATCGAAAAGCTGAATTCCGGCTCGGCTGAACTTTCAAGCAAGCTGACCGACGGAGCTGCTCAGATCCAGAATGTAAATAAGACGGAAGCCAATGCCGGGATGATTGCCAACCCGATTAACCTGGAGAAGAACGAATACAGCGAAGTTCCCAATTACGGGCATGCCCTCGCACCCTACGTCCTTGTGTTAGGCCTTTTTGTCGGTGCAATCGCATTTAATCTGGTTTTTCCTCTTTCGCGTCCGACAGAAGTCAAAGCTACAGGGTTTTCTTGGTGGTTAAGCAAATTCTCCGTCGGAGCATTGCAGGCCGCTTTCGCGGCTCTGGTCATGAATGTGATCATGCTGTATGGTATGGACCTTCAAGTCGACCACCTGGGACCATTTGTCCTGTTGTCGGTTCTTGCATCCATTACCTTTATGTTCTTGGTCATGCTTCTCAATGTTGCGTTCGGTAACCTGGGCCGGCTGCTATCTATGATTCTGTTAGTTATCCAGCTCGGCGCAAGCGGCGGCATGTTCCCGATGCAACTCAGCAACTCGTTCTTCCAATCTCTGCATTCTTATCTTCCGATGACCTATTCGGTTGAAGGAATGCGTGAAGTCCTTTCTTCCAGCATGGCCTCCGGGCAGTACACTCAGAGTATGATGGTTTTGAGCGGGTTCATGATATTGTTCAATGTGCTTCTCTTCGGCGCCATGTTTGGTAAAGCACGAAAGGATTCATCCATGATCGAAACCACTGAATCGAATGCAACGACTATGTAAAAAGATTATGAGGTAAGTAATTAACGAAAAACCCAGGCGAGAATGATCTTGCCTGGGTTTTTCGTGTGTGAAGTGCAGCTCTTATTACTCATCAAAGAGAATAAACTCACGATATTTTCGTGCAATGACATCCAGTATCACTTCTAACCCAATCAACGAATAAACGACTTGCCTTTGATAACTTGGCAATGGGGTTGCTTCAAAAAAGAATGCATAGTCGGCATGCTCGGTCAAAAAATTACTTCCGAATTTCGTAATGGCTGCGATTGTTACGTTTTTTATTTTTAACTCCCGGACGACATCTTTTATCATTTCTGTTTCGCCGCTAAACGAAGTAAATATAACCAAATCATCTTCCGTTATAATAGAGCTGTTAATCGCCAAGTTAGTCTCGCCTGAAATCAATATATTTTGTCGATTCGCAATCATTAAATCCTTGGAAAATTCTTTAGTGAAATTATTCTGTGAAAAACCGGTGGCGTATAAAAAGACCATGCGTGCATTTTTCAACTTCACCAGGAAAGGCTGGAAATTTGTTTGCTCCACATATCGAAAAATCCGGTCTAAATCCTGTTTTAATAGTTGAGTCAGATCACTTGGCTCTAGTGAGGATAGGGTCATGTCCGACCTGAGAGCATACTTCAATTCTGAAAATCCATGATATCCCAGCTTTTTGGCCAAGCGAAGCACCGAACTTTTCGAACTAAGCAATGCCTCGCCCAATTCGACGATATTCATGCTTATGACATCTTGGGGCCGATTGGTTATGAATCTTACCATTTCTTTTTCAGAATCGGTCAAATCGTCATAATTTATCTTTACACGCAAGTCAAAATCCATATAGCTGCTCCTCGTTATGTAGTATTACTAAGTATCATCAGTTTTAAAAATAGTATACTGCAAAAAAAGACTAGTGAGAGGAGATGCTCCACTAGTCTAATCCTTTTGTCAGTTCTTCATTCTTCAATATAATAAATTACCGCTTCATACGGGCGAAGCTCCAGATTGCCCAGCTCTTTCCGGGTATCCGGATAATTGGATAATAACAGTCTGCCGGATGAGTGCTTCAGCTCCTCAGGCAATTTATAATTGACTTTGCTCTCGGAGAAGGAGCAGATGACGACTAGTTTCTGCTGATCCAGAGTACGCGTATACCCGTAGACAGCGGAATCCGTCGGATTAATCAGCTCATAGATTCCGTCAACCACGACCGGCAGCTCTTTCCGTAGACGGATCAGTTCCTTGTAATGGTAATACACCGAGTTTGGATCGGCCATGCAATCCTCCACGTTGATCCAGTCGTTATCCGGGCTGAAATCAATCCACGGTGTTCCGCTTGTAAATCCATAATTATCCGATCCATTCCATGGCATCGGTGTGCGCGCATTATCACGTGACTTCAAGAAGATGGACTCTTTGATGTACGCTTCCGGAAGTCCTTTTTCCTCAAATTCTTCCTTCATACAATAGGTTTCAATATCCTTATACTGATCAAAAGAAGCAAAGCGGACATTGCGCATTCCCAGCTCTTCTCCCTGATAAATATAAGGCGTGCCTTTCATCATATGAAGGAGTGTTCCCAGCATTTTTGCAGATTCTACCCGATAGGTTGTGTCGTTCCCAAAGCGGGTAACCGCACGCGGCTGATCATGATTGCTCCAATAAAGGGAGTTCCACCCCCTGCCTTCCAATTTGTCCTGCCACTCCGTCATAACGTCCCGTAAATCACTCAGCTTGAAACGAATGTCCGAGAACTTTCCGTAGGGTCCGTAGTCCAGGTGCATGTGATCGAAATGGAAGACCATATTTAATTCTTTGCGATCCGGGTCTGTGTATAAAACCGCTTGGTCACTATTGGTATTGGCTGTCTCGCCCACGGTCATAATATTATATTTACTCAATACCTCTTGATTCATTTCATGGAGAAATTCGTGAACGCGCGGCCCGTTGGAGGCGCCGATATAATAAGACTTGGTATAGATCGCGTCATCCGGCGCATCCGGCCAATCCTGACGTTTACTGATTAAACTGATGACATCCATCCGGAAACCGTCAATTCCCGTCTCAAACCAGAACTTCATCATATCATAAATCGTTTCACGAACCTTGGGATTCTCCCAGTTCAAATCCGGCTGTTCTTTAGCAAACAGATGCAGATAATATTGTCCGCGGCTTTCGACATACTCCCAGGCCGGACCGCCAAAAGTCGAGCCCCAATTCGTCGGCGCGCTTCCATCCTCTTTCGGATCTTTCCAAATGTAAAAATCTGAAAATTCATTGTCGCGGGATTCACAAGACTTCTTGAACCATTCATGCTGATCGCTTGTATGATTAACCACCAGGTCCATAATAATCTTGATATCCAAGCGATGCGCTTGATCCAACAGCCGTTTAAAATCATCCATTGTCCCATATTCGGGATTAATCTTGTAGTAATCTGCAATGTCATACCCGTTATCCACCAGCGGCGATTGATAAATCGGATTCAGCCAGATCACGCTGATGCCCAAATCCGCCAAATACGGGAGCTTTTCAATGATTCCGTTTAAATCGCCTATGCCGCTCCCGGTCGTATCTTTAAAGCTTTGCGGATAAACCTGATAAACGACACTTTTCTTCCACCAATCTTTTTCGTTCGCCATATTATTCATCATCTTCATCATCTTTTGGCATATTGGCGACAAAATCATTCACATATACTAACTGCTGTCTGGCTTCATTCACGGCAAACAGAATTTGATCCGCCGTTAAATATTCATCCTCCGGCTGCACCAGTACCGCAATGATAACCGGCAGATTGATTCCCGCGATAATATGAAAATGCGGACGGCTTAAATACGCTGCAAATGCCTGGTTCACCGATCCCCCGAGCAGGTCCGTGAATACCACTACTTCATCATCTTCCCCTACATCCTCCAGTAATCCCTTGACTTCTTCCTTAACCGGTGTGTTGGTCAGGTATGCTGAGAGGGCATGAACATTACCGATACCTTTAGTGATATAATTCAAAGTGTCTTTTACGCCTTCTGCCATTCGATCGTGGCTGGCTATGATTATTTTTCGCATAGACTTCGATTCCTTCCTCTTTCTTTATCAATTAAACGCCCAGAATTCCAAGGTAAGAGCAGACTAATGCTAAACCAATAATCAAAAATATGATGCTTGTAAGGCCGATCTTCTTCGATCCGATCAACTTATAGACGATAATGGTTAATACCGCAGGCAGCAGCGCCGGCATAATCTTGTCCAGAATTTCGGTTTGAATGGGTAGCGTGACTTCTCCCGTTTGATATTTAAGCTGAACATTCATTTTGACAACGGCTGGAATTAATGCGCCAACTACCGTTAACCCCATGATGGAGGCGGCTTCAGTAAAAACATTTAATCTGTCGCCCAGGGCAGTGATTAATTTCAAGCCGGAGGTGTGGCCCACGTCGAACAATTTAATACGGAAAAAGAAAAAGACGATGTTGAGCAGCAACCAAATAATCGCACCTGTCGGATTTCCCTGTAACCCCATATATCCGGCAATTGACCCCATGATGGTCGGGTACAGTACCCAAATAAGCGTGTCTCCAACACCGGCAAGCGGTCCCATCATCCCTGTTTTAAAAGCTTGAACCGCTTCCTTCGATTGGATGCCATCCTTCTGCTCCATCGCCACCGAGGCTCCCAGGAGGAGATTGGCCATCCAGGTCGTGGTATTGAAGTAGTTGAAATGATTATTTAAAGATGCTTTATAATCCTCATCTTTTTTATAGATTTTGCGTAAAACCTTGTTCAGTCCAAACACTACCGCCGGAGCCTGCTGGTTCTCGTAATTAAAGGTGTTACAAGCCATGAACATATACCGGATGGCTGCTGACCGAATGTCTCTTTTCGTTACCTGATTTGTTGCCGGTTCTGTGTTACTCATCGAATTCGTCTCCTTCAACTGAGGTATTGCCGTTCCCCGCCGCCGCCGCCGCAGGTGTACTATTTATTTTTTGGGTGAAGAAATAATAGGCAAAGGCGAAGCCTAAAATGGCAATTCCCAGAATCGGCAAGCCCAGATACGCGGAAATCACAAAGCCAATCAAGAGCATCGTCAGGTACTTCTTCACTGGCATAAACTGAAGCAACAAGGCAATCCCGACTACCGGCAGCATGGACCCGGCTATGGATAATCCGTCTGTAAACCATTTCGGAACAACATCCAGCAGCACCTTCACGATCTTATCTCCGAAGATTACACAAAGTAAGGTGGGAATCGCTGTGGTTAAACCAAAAATAAGGGGCCCAATCCAGAAAATACGGTTCATTTTGGCGAATTTTCCTTCGTTCAGCGCTTTTTGAGCCGCATGAGACACATAGGAATTGAGGATCTTGCCCAGAACATCCAATTGAATACCAAGCATTCCGACAGGCACCCCGACCGCCAAGGCAATGGCTTTCGCATTTTCAATATCACCGGTTGTGCGGAGGGCTACATAAATCCCGACAAGCGTCGCAAGACCGTAATTGGGTACCGAGGACCCGCCTATATTGGCTACCCCCAGGGCCATTAATTGGAAAGTCCCGGCTATGACCATGGCCGTAGGGACATCGCCCATAATAACTCCGGCAATCATTCCGATAATGGATGGGAACCAGGTAGTGATAACAAAACCCTGCTGGTCCAGAACCATCCAGAAAGCTAATGCAACAATGAGTATCGCTTGTATAATCTCCATGTTTTATCCTCTTCCTGCTTGGTTATTTGATATAGGTTTCCAGTGGTTCTTCTGCATCTCCCGGCACAAAGTGAAAGGTGACCGGAATTCCTTTTTCTTTTAATGCTTTGAGATCGGCTACTTCTTTTTCATTGACAGAAACCATCTTCTTAACCGTTGTTTTGCCTTCGCCGTCAAAGATGATCCCGACATTAACTTTCGGAATTTGAACGCCGCCCGCAGCAAGCTTCAACAGCGTTTCAGGCTCCCGGACAACCAGCAAAACATTATGATCGTCATATTTTCCGGCATTGAAGTTGGTAATGGCCGTATCCGTATCAATGATCGACATCCCGGTTCCGGCAGGCTTGCTCATGCGCATCGCCGTTTTTTGGACTTCATCCTGACTTACAACATCATCCACGACCATCAGCCGTTTGGCTCTTGTATGTCCTGCCCACTGCGTTACCACAATTCCATGAATCAAACGTTGATCAATTCGCGCCAGTACGATACCCATATCTCTAATCTCCTTTTGTAAGTGTTTTCTTTATGGCCATGAACAGAGGATATCACCATGAGAAAACGCTAACAATACGTTTGGAGGAAGTTAGGAAAGCGCTTATTAAACCGGGAAAAGTATCAGATGTAAGGGAAAATTCCCACTGTCCTCCACACGGGCGGACGCAAATAGAAAACCCCTGACCCATCAGTATTTCTGACGAATCAGGGGCAAACGAAACGACCGCTCCCCGGTAGAATACCGGGAAACGGTCGCAGTCAGATTGCAGATTTGTTCTTGACAATAGATGATACATCATCTATTCTAAATAAATGATGTGTCATCTAATTTTATTTACATATTTTCAAAAGAAGAGCTTGGCACGAGCAAAGGAGGAGTTAACAATGGAACTTTCATTTAGCAATGAGTTAATCATTGACTGCACTGTGGCACGGGTTTATGAATTTTTAAGAAATGTGGAGAACTTTTCATCTTGGAATTATGCTGTCATGACCGTAGAGCCGACGGGAGATCGTAAAGATACCTATAGATTGACAAGAGATTTAGTCCACTCGCAAGAAATAGAAACCATTACGGTCATTGAGGCTCGGACAGACCAATTCCTCCATTTGCAAGCAGCCGGCGGCAGATTTGATTACGAATCTAAATATGAGCTCAAAACATTTGAAAATAAAACCTTACTTGCCAATCATGTCATCATGAAGCCTTCCGGTGCCAGCGGTATTCTGCTTAAGCTGCTAAAAGGGAATATACAACGTGAAGTAAACAATAACCTGCACGTATTAAAAACTCTGATGGAAGAGAACGGAAGCACTAATATTAAGGCAAAGGAGCTTCTCTTATGAAAAAAAGAACCTTGGGAACATAAGGGCCAACTATCTCTGCCATTGGATAGGCTGTATGGGAATGAGCGAATTTGACAGCGTTCATCCATTGACGGCCGTTCAATCGGAATATTCGCTTATGGCTAGAGCTGTAGAAAACACGATATTGCCGACTTTGCAAGAATTGGGCATCGGTTTTGTTGCTTACAGCCCCCTTTCCCGCGGATTGCTCACAGGTCGACTGAATCAGGACGATCTTGATCAAGAAGGGGTATTCGGATTCAAGCTCAAATATAAAAAGTCTAATTTCTCGGTGTTGTAAGTGAGAATTAGACTTTAGTAACTTCATAAAAGCACCCTAAAGGTCAACGAGTTGTGTCCATAAAAATGGTATCCATAATCTTATTAATGTGAATTTCTGCTGTATTTAATGAATGAATATTTAAATCCTCATTTTTGATTAACATAGGGAGTTCTGTGCAACCCAATATGATCGCTTGTATACCGTCTCTATCTGTCATTTGTTCAATGATATTTAAAAAACCTTTTTTTGTATCGTTGTTCACGATGCCATTTTCTAATTCTTCAACAATTTTTCTATGAATGTATTCCTGTTCCGATTGATTCGGTACTACCATCTCTATGTTATGAGAAACAAATGGTTGTTTGAAAAAATCATTTTCCATCGTAAACTTAGTACCTATAAGACCTATCTTTTCTAAGCTCAATTCTTGTGCTTTTAAATAGGTTTCTTCTACAATGCTTATCATAGGTACTTGGACTTTTTCTTGAACTTGTTCAAAAACAATATGCGGTGTGTTACCAGTAAACACCACAAAATCAGCCCCAACACTTTCTAATTTTTGAATGGCATCCGTTAAGTAATTAATTAACTCTTGTGTCTGTCCATTCATAAGCAAATTAAACATCTTATACATATTAATGCTGTTAATAAAGAGTTCCGGTAATTCTTCTTTACTACCTATCTTTTCTTGAAATTTAGAAATTATGGATTGGTAATAATCTACTGTTGATTCTGGTCCCGTACCTCCAACAATTCCAACCTTTTTCATCCTATCAGTCCCTTATCAGATATTTTTACATTTCATACTTTTGTATATTTCTTCATTCATAAAGTTTCATAAATATAGGTGCCACTCTACAAGGTTGTATTTCTATTTTCTTCCATACATTTCCGACGACATAAGGTTCAATTTTCAGCCAATTATCCAGTTCTTCTCTCGATGAATAGTCCACTACCATCATTGAGCCTATCATTTTCCCTGCATCATCAAGGATAGCTCCACCATACAAATGCTGTCCTTCTTTAAATCTACTTTCTACCGATTTTAAATGTTCTTCCCTTGCCATTAATCTTCTTTCCATTGCATTTTCATCAGTGCCATCATAAGCTGTAATAATGTATTGCATGATTCAAATCTCCCTTTCCCTAAATAAATCAATTTAACGTAGACTATTGAATGATTGCTCCTATCCATGCTTTTGTTTTAATTGGGTATTCGGATTTTGTGGTGGGAATTGGGATTATAATTCCAGCATTGTACCTATCCCTAACAATTATGGAGATCGAGAACAGTGGTTCCTGATACCGTTGACAGATATCTTTCCAGTTTTACCCTTGTTACTGTGAGAGGCGTGTAAATCATCACTCTTATATCGGGATCATTGGGGGCTTGGAGGGTAATATGCTCAAACTCCAAGTGTCCCATTATAGGATGTTCCATTTCTTTATTTCCTTCAAGAGAACTGGGAACTTCATGAAGAGGCCATAACTGGTTAAACTCAGGACTTTCCCGTTTAAGATCTTCGATTAATCCCTCGAACGACGAGTTTTCAACATAGCGAGCTCTTGCAGTATGGAACTCCGCTACTACCCCCCGTGCGAGCTGTTCCCAATCTCGAAAGCGTTCCTTCCTTGCTGGGCTGGTGAAAAGACGCCAGATTAAATTGAAATCATGAGGCGGCGACGGTTGGGAAATAGAGAAAACCTCATTTGCAGCTTTATTCCATGCCAGAAAGTCCCACCGTCTTCCTAAGACATATGCAGGAGTCAGATTGAGGTCATCTAACATCCTTTGGAGTGCTGGTTCGATAATTTCTTCGGGAGGAAACAAGTGAGGAGGCAGCGATTCTCCGGCGAGAAGAAAAAGATGACGGCGTTCATTGGGACTGAGTCTGAGAGCCAAAGCAAGACTTTCCAGCACTTGCACCGAGGGATGGACATCACGTCCTTGCTCCAACCACATGTACCAAGAGGTGCCGATATTTGCAAGCTGTGCTACTTCTTCGCGCCGTAACCCATGTGTTCGGCGGCGAGTGCCAAGTGGTAATCCAACATCATTAGGAGAAAGGCAAGCCCTCCGTTTACGTAAAAAATCACCGAGAGCAGAGCGACGCTCGCTATCGTTCATCTCAACCCCTCCTCATCCTAGTACTCAGAAACCTATGATTAAGCAACCTCTAGTCTTAAGATTTTTTAATAAGTATACTCATGCGTAGCAAGTGAATCAATCTAACAAGAAGCATGGGGGGGGATAAATGGACGGACCGACATTTCCTTCAAAAATGACAAATAAAACATCAATAATGCGGTAACACTGATACATCTAACAATACGGCAAAAAGGAGAATTCATATGATAACAATACATCCCAATAACTCAAACGCCACGGGACAATTGCTGGCCAATAAGGTGGCACTGATTACAGGTGCCAGCCGGGGAATCGGCGCCGCCGCAGCCAAGCTGTTCGCGCTGGAGGGAGCCACAGTGACGCTTGTCGCGAGAACGGAATCGGAACTGCGCAAAGTAGTGGATGAAATTACGGCGGAAGGCGGAAGTGCCGACTACGTTATAGCCGATCTTGCAGACGCGAAAAGTATCGAACAGGCGGTCCAGACGACGGTGGAGCGGCATGGCCGCCTCGATATCGCATTCAATAACGCTGGTATTGCCATCGGCTTATCACCGATGATTGATGACAAGGAAGAAAACTTCGACCTCATCCACTCCGTGAACTACAAGGGAGTCTGGTTATCGATGATTGCCGAAATCAAGGCTATCCTCAGCACTGCCGGTTCCGGAGCTATTGTCAATAACAGCAGCGTCGGTAGCTTTAGAGGCAATCCGGGTCTTGCTGCGTACGGAGCAGCCAAACGGGCGGTCAATAGTCTCACCGAAACTGCCGCTATTGAGTACGGACCTATGGGCATTCGCGTAAATGCTGTTGCACCTGGCACCACCATGACCGAGATGATCCAGAGATGGGTTTCTCAAGATCCTACAATTCTCGAAAAACTTAACTCCATTACACCTCTTAGACGCGCAGCCGATCCGAATGAGGTGGCGCAGGCGGCTGCTTGGCTCCTGAGCGATCGTGCCTCCTATGTGACAGGAGTCGTACTACCGGTTGACGGTGGTGCAAGGGCGTGATCCTATGGATCTACAATGTTAATCCAATAAGAACCACACAGCCCTATGTCCTCAAAATGGATGTAGGGCTTTTTTACATTAGGGGTGCGGATACCGAGTGTTGATCATTCCTTACAGTATTTCGGTGGTATAAGCTACATAAGTACCGCCCCAAAAAAAGGGGGATTCTTCCTAAAAAATCCCCACAGGTAAGGATCATTTTCAGTTCTCGTTTCATTAGGCATTCAATCTTCTTATCCGTTTAGAAAACCATTTTTCCCGCAACCATTTTCTTGAAATATTGGATTTCGGCTTTCGCTCATTCCACCACAAAATCCGAATACCCTTTTAATTTTTTCTTCAAGAAAAAATGGGGTGAAGACCAAGATGGTAATTGGAATACCAGCTGAGATCATTCCTGCTTGTGATGCACTAATGGATCTTAATCCCAAATAATTCAAGGTCAAAAAGGCGAATATACCTAAGAATCCTAATATCATAAATTCCTTCCATCTCAAAAAGATGGGAAGTTGTTTTTTATTAATAGCTAGGAATCCCCAAAGTATAATGGTTGAAATTGCCCAGCGTATTGTAGTGAACTCTCCCCCACTTAGCTTACGCATGAAGTGGGGGCTTCTGTTGGCATCGATACAGGGTTGCACACGCTACGAGCTTCATGTTTGAAGACTCAATGCCTGTTGCACCCGAATGAGGGAAGCCAACGTCCAATACGTTCGTTTTGCCAATGAAGGGTCTTTTGCCTCCAAGGACAACCACATCTTTTCAGATGTGGCTTTGTGTATACTGCGTAACACGTACCGTGCGCCGATGTTATACGAGGCATTAAGGTCCGCATGGTACGTTTTGCCTGTTGCGAATACAGCAACATCACGCTTCGTGTTTCGTTTTACAAATCCACTGCCATCAAAAGCAAGCGCACTTGTATTTGCAGGGTTGACCATGGAAACCCGCATTCCCAAGAAATGCGCCATTTCGGCCACTTTCGTTTGGATGCGCCGCTTGGCCCAAAACTGGAGTTTGGCACGAAGCCGCTTGGCTCCCCATGTTCCTTTAGGCAGACGCATCTTCCCTAAATACTCCATGACAATGACATCTGCGCTGTGCTTTTGGGCAAAGGCGAGGATTTGATGCGCGGTATCGTGGACGATATGCGTCTGTAAGCCGTTCATCCGCCGCCAGAAATTCGGTTTTATGCCTATACCGGATTGACGCTGGGCCTGTTTTAGTTTGCCTGTGATTTGGCGCATCCGGTCTTTCTCTTTGGCTTGGTTGATAAAGGTCCTCGCCAAGACAGTGCCGTTAGCGTCCATCACGGAACAGACTGCGGAATTTGTTAATCCTAAATCAACGGCACACACCCGCTGCTTGGAACGTTCCGGCTGAGTCAACTTCACATCCCCTTCATAGGCGATATGAAGGGCATAGCGTTTTCCTTTTCGGACTAATGTGGGGTTGCATTCTTTCATGCTCCATACGTTACGTTTGAATAGGTCTTGCCCTTTAAAGGTAATGGGGAGCCAGACCCAATCGCCTTGATGAAATACTTTGATGTTGGCTGCCCGATCGGAGGTTCGAATGAACATATTGCCTTTGTACAAGCAAGGGAATGCCTGATGCTGAGCTTGGAGTGTCGGCGGTTTCTTCGAAAAGCGTTTCCCTTCTTGCTGGGCGTATTGCCGCTCGGCTTGCCAAAGCTGAAAACGGGAATGATGGCTTTTCATAATGCCAAACGCTTCGGCAATGGCACTTCTGCGGAAGTACGAAGGAAACTTATAGAAGCGTTGATCGAATTCGGCGTAGAGCGGATTCGGATTGTGCTTGGTACGGTGAATCAGCCGTTCTACCGCCGTCACCACCGCTTGGGTGGATAACGATTCCAAGACCATAAACTGCTCTTGAATGACCGTAATCAAGAACGACAGCGCCTCTTGATACACATGAAGAGTCGCATCTAGCATGCGGTGGTGAGACGTAATCGGATGTTTGAGTGTTTTGACCACCTTCATGAGATACGCCTCCATCGCAAGTTTGATGGATCTAGCATAACATAAGAACATATGTTTGTTAAGCAGACATGTCTAACCCCCACCTTCGCTGTTGGCTTAGAGGTGGAGGACTGCGATACTAAATCTGTTCAATAACGTTGCTGGTAACGCTGAACCTAAATAACGACCACAAATATAGTTGCCCGCCCAAAAAAAAGTAGCTACAACTAATAAGAAAATTCCTTTTTTCATTGTTTAAATCCTTTGTCATTTTTAGAATTTAAATATATAGCTCTGCTATGGAATATAAAGCGGCCTTTCCGCTTAATTTCGTACGTGGTCCTTCATAATCACAATATAGGACTCCTCCACGAGCTGATGCTTGATAAGCAACCAGTGATTTATTATTTAACCGGTCTGCCCACAACGGAATGATATGGCAGTGCCCACTGCCGCATACAGGATCTTCAGGTACATTGCATTTTGGTGCAAATGATCTGGATACACAGTCATAATCTTGTCCTTCAGCTGTAACATGCAATAAAAGTCCATCCAGTTTATTTACCTTATCCTGGTCAGGAGTTATGTTGCGGACTTGTTCTTCTGTTTCCAGAATACAAACCAGGTCTCTGCCCATATATGCCTCTAGCGGCCTTATACCAATGGCCTCTGCCATTTCATCCGTCACATCCACCTGCTTTAAATCATATGAAGGAAAGTCCATTTCAAATATATCATCTTTATTTAATACAACAAGTTCCCCGCTCATTGTCTGAAACGTGATTCTCTCCACATTTTCTTCATAATAGTTAACAATAACATAAGCTGTTGCCAATGTTGCATGGCCGCAAAGATCAATTTCCCCACCCGGTGTAAACCATCTGAGCCGGTAATGATCTCCTTCTTTCACTGTAAAAGCTGTTTCGGAAAGATTATTTTCAGCAGTGATTTTCAGCATCAGCTCGTCCGGAAGCCATTCATCCAAAACACATACCGCTGCAGGATTGCCTCCAAAAACTTTATCTGTAAAAGCATCAACTACATATTGTTTCATTAGTTTATCCTCCCCTTCTAATCATTCTCCTAAATAGGCAATAGCTTCTACCTCACACAATATGCCAAGAGGAAGGGATTTAACGGCTACACAGCTTCTGGCCGGTTTCTCAGTAAAATACTTTTCATAAACCGCATTAAAAGCAGCAAAGTCAGACATATCGGTCAGAAAGCACGTCGTTTTAACTACTTTTGTGTAATCTATTCCAGCTTCCTTAAACAATTCACCGAGGTTTTTCATCGTTTGCTCCGCTTGAGCTTCAATTCCGCCTCTAACGACCGTCCCATCTTGAGGGTTAAGTCCGCTTTGTCCGGAAGTAAAAAGGAAATTACCAGCTGCATATGCCTGCGAGTAGGGGCCGATAACTGCCGGTGCTTCTTTTGTAGTAATTTTTTGCATTTCCATCCTCCTCCATACAATTTTTAATTCGCATTCATTATATAATCATGTTATCATGCATACAATAAATCAATTGTATGTATTACAATGTTGTTGGAGGTAACGCTATGCCAATTAATTCATTCGACAATTTCCCAATGTCTTGGAAACCGGATAAATCTCTTATGAAACAACCATATTTCACGTCTTTAGCAGATCAGCTGGAATCTGATATAAAAAATGGCAGTCTGGCTCCTGGAACCAAACTGCCGCCACAACGTGAACTTGCGGATTATCTTGACTTAAACTTTACAACCATTACACGTGCGTATAATCTCTGTAAAAAAAAGGGGCTGATTTACGGTACAACGGGTAGAGGTACATTTGTTTCCCCCCACGTAAATGAATCCATTACAATTACCGGTGCTGACCTTTCTCCCCGTTGTATTGAGATGGGCATGGTAAGCGGTTTCGAACAATACAATGAACTGGTGGTGCAGGCAACAAAATCAGTCGTAGAAAAAGGTTATCTAAACAATCTTTATGAATACTCACATCCGACTGGCCATCCCCACCAACTGGCTGCCGCAATCCGCTGGCTGGAACAAATGGGTGTCCATGTTGACAGCAACCACGCTGCCATTTTCTCTGGTGCACAAAACACATTAACTGTTGCACTTATTTCCTTATTCGAGCCAGGAGATAAAATTGCCACAGATGAATATACCTACTCCAATTTTATTGAACTGGCTAAACTATTAAACATTCAATTAGTACCTATTTCCGGAGATCAAAATGGAATGCGGGCTGATTTATTGGAACTACAGTGTAAGCAGATGAAAATTAACGGTATTTATCTAATGCCAAGCTGTGCAAACCCGACCACCATTCAAATTTCATTGTCCAGAAAACAGGAACTGGCCGAGGTCATCAGGCGCCACAAACTGATTTTAATTGAAGATGAAATTTTCGCATCCATGATTTCTGGACTAAAGAATTATGAAACCATACCGTTGTTCAGTTTGGTTCCGGAGCAGACTCTCTATATAAGCAGTATGAGCAAAACTCTTTGTAGTGGTATGCGTATCGCTTATCTAGCATTCGCCGAGAATTTCCGCAAAAAAATATTACACGGTCTATTCAATACCAATATCAAGACTTCTTCATTAGATGCAGAGATTATTACAGAATTAATTTTGAATGGAAATGCCTATGCTATTGTGGAAAAAAAGCGTGAACTTGCTGCAAAAGCAGGTGCAATTTTTAAACGGTATTTTCCAGAATGTCCTCCTCCAACAACACCGTATTGTTTTTATCGCTGGCTGCCGATTCCAAACACCAAACCTTCCTTCCATGTGGAAAAAGAATTAGAACAAGCTGGTATCAGAGTCTATCACTCAGACCGATTTATTGTCAGAAATCAAGCGGATAAACAATTCCTTCGAGTCTCTCTTTCTGATGCAGGTAGTATGAGCAAACTTGAAAAAGGATTATCCATTTTAAAAGAATATCTGGAAACATGAACAAAGACGACGAAGAACTCAGCGCTCCGGCATACTCTGTTCACCAATATATAAAACCCCTGATACATCAGTGTTTTTGACGTATCAAGGGTTCTTAATTGTCTCAAACTATTTTAAATCTTATAAGCCTTCATCGCCTTGCGCAGCTCCTTGATGCTCGGGCGCTTGCCGTACATCAGCACGCCGGTGCGGTAAATTTTCGCGGCCAGCCAGCCGAGGCCGAAGATGGTAACGAGCAGAAGCAGGAGCGACAGGATAATTTCCCATGCGGCCACATCGCCGACGCCGATCCGGAGCAGCATGCTGAGGGGCGACGTGAACGGAATAAGGCTGGTAACTTTGATCAGCAGGGTGTTCGGGGTCGAGATGCTGAACAGCGGAACGTAGAAGTTCACGAAGCCGAGCATCATGACCGGCATCGCAGCCTGCCCGAGGTCCTCGGTGCGGCTGACGATGGAGCCGACGGCGGCGTACATCAGGGCGAACATGAAGTAGCCGAGAATATAGAGAACGATTCCGTACACCAGCAGGCTGACGCTGAGCTGTCCAAGGTCGAGATTGAAATCCTGCAGAACGCCCGAATTATGCGGCAGCATCAGGTTGGCGGCGATGGCGGCCGCGATAATGGCGATTTGCAGCAGGCCGACCAGGAATATGCCGATGACCTTACCGAACATTTGCGCGAGCGGCGCGGCGCTGGTAATCAGAATCTCCATGATGCGCGAGCTTTTCTCCGAGGTGACCTCCGCTGCGATCATATTGCCGGTCATCATAATCGACATAAAGAACAGGATCAGCATGACGTAAACAATGACATAGTTGATTAACGGATGCGATTTATCCTGAGCCGCTTCCCCGTCCGCGCTGATTTTCTCAGTGCCAAGCGGCACCGGCGCGTTCATGGCCGCGATCTGCTGCGGCGTCAGCCGGTCGCCCGCGATCAGCTGCGCGTTAACCTGCTGAAGCGCAGACTGCAGGAAGCTCTTGGTTTTGGCACTATCGTCCGTTGAATGGAAGACGACTGATCCTAGTCCCGATCCGCTCTGCTCCGTGTAGGTGAGATATCCGTCCACTTTGCCGTCCGAAAGCGCCTGTTTCAAGCCGGCGTCATCGGCGGCGGGATACGGGGTGACGGTCGCGTCCACACCCGGCTGCTTGGCGTAAGCCTGCAGCAGCTGCGAGGCGGCGCTGCCGTTCTCCGCAATGACCGCGATGTGAACGCCCGAGCTTTGAGCGCCGTTTCCGTCCTCGCCTTTGAATACTTTAATCAAATAAGGGATATTCATTCCGATGCTAAGCAGAATTACCATAATCAGTGTGGTAATCAGGAAGGACTTGTTTCTCACTTTGTTCTTGAACGTGAATCCGATAATCGTGCCCATTTTATTCATGAGACTCACCCACCGCTCTGATAAAGATTTGGTTTAACGTCGGTTCCTTGATTTCAAAATGCTCCACTTCTCCCTGCTCCAGCGCCGCTTTCAGAATGCGCTGGGCGGCGCCGATCTCGGTAATGCGAACGAGATAGCCCCGCTCCTGGCGTTCCACTGCGGTCACGCCCGGAATGGCGTCAAGCCCGGTCACCTCGCCAGGCGTCCGCAGCAGCACCTCTTCCCGCGGATAGCCCTGCTTGATCTCGCGAAGGTCGCCCTGCACGACCGTATTGGAGCGGTCCAGAATCGTAATATGGCGGCACAGCTCCTCGACATGCTCCATCCGGTGCGTGGAGAACAAGATGCTCGTTCCCTGGTCGCGAAGCTCTCTGACCGTATCTTTGAGCAGTTCGACGTTGACCGGATCGAGGCCGCTGAAGGCTTCGTCGAGAATGAGGATCTGCGGCTTATGTACAACGGCGGCGATGAAGCCCATTTTTTGCTGATTGCCTTTAGAGAGCTCCTCGATTTTCTTGTTATAGTAGTCCGGCACGTCAAAGCGGTCCAGCCAGTACCGCAGGCTCTTGTCGGCGTCGCTTGCGGACATTCCTCGCAGACGCGCCAGATAGTTAATCTGCTCGCTGACCTTTACTTTCGGATACAGCCCCCGCTCTTCGGGGAGATAGCCCATGATGGCCTGAAGCTCGCTGCTGAAAGGCTTGCCGTTATACCGGATATCCCCCTCGTCAGGATAAATCAGGCCAAGCACCATACGCATCGTCGTCGTCTTGCCCGCGCCGTTGGCCCCGAGCAGACCGTAGATCTCTCCCCGCTCCACCCTGAGGCTAATTCCGTTCACCGCGGTTTTGTCGCCGTACTGCTTAACTACCCTTTCCAGCTTTAGTGCTTCCATTCTCTAATCTCCTCTCATTGAATCGGTAAGTTCGGGACGGTGTCCCATGGTCCACAAACTCAAAATCTCTTCCAAATCCAGGCTGCGTTTCTTGATCATCTTTACGCCCAAATCTGAAAAGCGTTTCTCCAAATCTTGCATCCGCGAGGTAATCACCCTTGCCATGCCCGGGGTCTGCATCTTCAGCTCCAGCGCCTCCGGAAGCTCAGCCGCAAGCTCCGCGAGTTCCGTTTCATCCGCCGCGCTTACCCAAACTTCGCTCCATGCGCCGAGCAGCGCGTCTTTTTCGGCCATGCCGAGCAGCTCCCCCTTATGCAGCAGGACGATGTAGTCGGCCAGCCGGCGCACCTCCTCTACAATATGCGTGGAGATGACGATCGTGGCCTGCCGCTCATCCATATAGCGCTGGAACGTCTCGATCATGATCTTCCAGGCAAAAGGGTCCAGCCCCGACGAAGGCTCGTCGAGCAGGAGCAGCTTCGGGCCGGCGGCAAGAACGGCGGCGATTTCGAATTTCCGGCGCTCGCCTTTGGACATTTTGCCGAGCCTTACTCCCCGCGGCACTTCGAATTGGTCCAGCAGCGCCTCAAAATACGCCGGATTCCAGTCCGGGTACCACCTTCTGCGAAAGCAGGCGGCCTCCTCCGGCGTCCAGTGGCTCTCCTCATGGATTGGCGATTCCGGCACATACCCGATACCCCGCCGGATTTCCATCGGGAGCTCGCCTTCGGCGCTATTCCCGAACCAGCTTATGGTCCCTTCTTCCGGAAGCGCCAGCTTCAGCAGCATGCTCAGAAGCGTGCTTTTTCCCGAACCGTTCTGCCCCACCAGCGCAATGATATGCCCCTCCGGCAGCTCCAGGTTGATCGGTCCAATCGTTTTGGAGCGTCTTTTCTTGATCACATTCCGCATCTCCACCGCCAGTCGAACCATGCCTCACTCCCCCTTTTTGTCCTCTTCCCCGTATTTGCGCTTTACAATTTCCTGAAAAAGCTCCTCCAGCTCCTCCACGCCGAATTGAACGGAACGCCCGGCATCCACCGCCGACTCCAGCGCTTTGCGGACCGTCTCCCGCCTGAATTCCTCTCTCGCCCCGTCTCCGACATGGGAGACAAAGGTTCCGGTTCCCTGCCGCGTCCGCAGCAATCCCTCGCCCTCCAGATCCTGGTACACCCGGCGGACTGTAATGACGCTGCATTTTAAATCCCCCGCAAATTCCCTTATCGAGGGCAGCAGTGTCCCTTCCGCAAGATTTCCGCTGATAATCAGCGACCGAAGCTGCGTTTCAATCTGGTGGTACAGCGGCTCGGGGCTTTTGTCATCAATTTGTATAGGAATCCACAATGCTCACACCGCCTTCCGCCCGCCGGCCCATCTGTCTCCCGCCATCATACGAGGTCCCGGCTCTTCAATCTGTGAATCGTCCATCTGGAGAACAGTTGCATGGACACTGTACCCGTAAGCAGCGTTCCCCACATCAGGGGAGACAGCAGCCCCCACTCCTTCGAGCAGGCGAGGCTGTAGAACAGCAGGTTGCCTCCGGTAAAATTGACCAGCATAGCCACTCCAAAGGAACCCAGCATGATCAGCAGTAGGAGCCAGAAATAGGCTTTGCCGCTGTATAGAAACTCTATAAAAATGAACAAACCCGTTACTGCCAATCCATAGCCGATCCAGGTAAAGGAAAACACTATATACCCAAGCGGAGAAATGAAAGCTCTGAGATGCCCGGCAAGCGCGTAGACCAGTCCGAAGAACAATACGCCGTTCAGCGCGAAGCATATGATGGATTGCAGCTTTCTTTTGCACATGACGGCATTTACCGGGACGGGCAGGCTTCGCAGGTACGCCAGCATTTTCGTGTAAGAATCCGCGCTCCAATACTTCATCGCACGGCGGGAATACGCATAGCCGAGGAACGGAATCATAGCCAGCAGCAAATAGTCGGCCAAAACGCTTCGCTGATGGGTCTCCGCCGATTCATTGACGAGCAATCCCACCAGCCCCCCCAGATAGGACATAACGACGATAGTGAACAAAGCGGTGAACATCAGCCTTATTTTGTCGTCCCGCAAATCCCCCCGGATCATAAACCAGGAATCTTTCAATGTCTGCATGAAGGTTAACCTCGCTTTAATCAAGTGATTATGTGTGATTACTGTATATATCTATATACACAGTATATGTCCTTATTTTTCCATTGTCAATGATTGGATTGAAATTTCTTCCTGGCGCAGCTACAGCCGTTGACATATCGCAAAACGTCGATATAATGGTTTACATGAAGCCAATTGACCCCATTGAAGTATTCAAGGCACTGTCTAATGAAGCGCGTCTTCAAATCTTGGATTGGTTGAAAGATCCTAAAGCCCATTTTGGACCCCAGGGAGGCGTAGATCTTATCGAGGTTGGGGTATGCGTCAGCCAGATTACATCGAAACTGAATATGACCCAATCGACTACATCTCAATATTTATCCGTTCTGCAGCGGGCGGGACTCGTACATGCGACTCGGCTGGGCAAATGGACATATTATAGAAGAGATGAAGAGGCAATCAAAGAAGTTGCTTCCTACATTCAGCACGACCTTTAAATCATAAGGACTGGATTCAAACCGTTGAATTCAGTTTTTATATACAAAATAAATCGATAATTCGAGATTTGTAACTAAATCTTTTTATCTTTATCCAAAATATCGACATTTCCCGAATTGTCAACACCCAAAAAAAGGAGCTGTTCCCTATATCCAACCCTTCCACCCCGTCCGGCAGCGCTGCAACACTCGTTATCGTTGCGCATCCGGATTTGGAGTCATCCCGGATTAACAAAAGGCTCGCGGCCGAGCTTGAACGAAGAGGCAGAGTTACCATTCACCGGCTGTACGAGACTTATCCGGACGAAAAGATCGACGTCGCCCACGAGCAGGCGCTGCTCACGACTCATGACCGTATCGTGTTTCAATTCCCGTTGTTCTGGTACAGCTCGCCTTCCTTGCTGAAGAAATGGATGGATGAAGTATTTGAGCTCGGCTTCGCGCACGGCAGAGGCGGCGATAAGCTGAATGGCAAGGAACTCCTCATTGCCACCTCTTCGGGCGGCGCAGAGAATATGTACCAAGCCGGAGGCTTTCATAATTATTCTTACAGCGAGCTGCTGCGGCCGTTCCAGCAGACCGCCAACCTGGCCGGAATGATCTACCTTTCGCCCTTTGTTGTGGGCGGAATTCGCGAAGTGACCGACGAACAGCTCGAGAAGTATGCGGCGGATTACGCCGACTATGTAGAGGGACAGCTTGCCCTCTCCCGCAAGCGGGGTTAACCGAAAGCCGCGTATCCCGGAGATAACGCGCCGGCCCCATTCTGTCTGCAGTAGACAGGAGAGCCGGAAGGGGCCAGCGGCCGTGAAGGACCGGCGCCGCGATAGCTGTACGGGTAACCTAACCCCGATAGCGGCATGGGCGGCCTGCTTCCGATAAATCAATCGGCTGTTAACCGCCCTGTTTGATCGGCAAATCTAAATCGCCGCTCTAATCCTCCAAACGGATAGAGCGGCGATTTTTTGTTAACTATTTATTGACGGACGCCTTTACGCGCCCATAATCACTTGCCACACCGGCTTCGTATGCCCACCCGGATAAATCAAATACAGCAGCACATAAACCGCCACGCCCGTTATGGCTGTGATGAACCAGATCACAGAGGTGACTCTTCCCCATCTGCGGTGCTTGGCGTACTTTTCTTTAAAGCCCAGCGTCAGCGTGGTGATGCCGAATACGGCAGCGACAGATGCGAGCACGATATGAAAAATGAGAAACACATGATACAGCCCCGACAGGCTTTCCGGTCCGCCCCATGACGTGTTGCCTACAAATACCGTTCTCGACGCATACACAAGAAAGAACAGCACCGCAAACACTGCAGCGGCAATCATCGTCTTCTTATGTGCCTCGCGCTTACCTTTAATGATAAGCCCCCAGCCGATAGCCACAAGCACCGCGCTGATGACGATGAAAGATGTGCTGATCGTTGGAAACACTGTAAATATATCCATGTCCGTCCTCCTAGACCTCACCGGCAGATGCACAGGTCAGTTCGCGGCTTTCACCCCGGAAGAGTCCGGAAGCTCGTCGTCGTCCTGCCTGTTCTCTTTTTTATACCAGTGATAGAACACAGAAGCAAGCATGGAGGCAAAAATAACTTCCTGAATGAATTTCATCCCAATGCCGCCGACCTGCTGATCTACTCTCGGGGACAACACTTCAAAGAACGCCGGTCCGCCAAAAGACCGCAGCAGCGCAGCGCCGCCGCCCGAAACGCAGTAGCCCATCGCTCTGGCCCAGGCATCCGGGTCGCTGTACGTCGCATAAAGCGGCTTGTCGGCAAAAATAATCAGCCCGCACGCGGGCGTCAGCAGCACCATATTAAGGAAGATGAATCCCGTCTTGGCTAGCCCGTTCCAGCGATCCCCTTCCGGCAGCGGACGGATCAGCGTCCACCACATCAGCGCCGAAGCGACGAACAAAGCGGCGTAATACAGCCGGTGAACGGCAAAATGCAGCATCACATAATCATGGACCGCCGGGATATGATACAGGGAGAACAGGCCATTGAACAGCAGCGCCGCTGTGACCGGATGGGCCAGAAAGGCCAGCCGCCCGAAGGGATTGACTTTAAGAGCGGCTCGCCACAGCTCCGCCGGAATACCAAGCATGATGAGCGGGACAGCGACATAATAGGACAGCGCCATGCTGAGCATGTGAAAAGAGAACATGAGATGGCCCAGCAGACTGACCGGCCCGCCCTGAGCCAAATAGAGCGCCGCCATCCCGGTGACGAAGAAGATCCGCTGCCTTGGAACCGCCGGAGCCGCCATCCCGAACCGGCCGGACATGGGGCCGATCAGCACAAAATAACCCGAGACCGCCACCAGCATCCCCGCTAGAAATAGCGGGCTCCATATATCGGCCAAGCTGAATGCATTCAGTCCGAGCATCGTTCAAGCCTCCCCGCGTTAGGATGTACGTCAATGAATCGCCTGTTCCGGCGCTGGCGGATACCCGAAGCCATTGCATGGGTTAGCGGGCGCTCGCCGTTTGCGCAGCATTCCTGCTCCATCCGTAACTGTAAACCCGCTACTCTGCCGCGACTACGCAGTACACCAGCCTACCTCGCACCGCTCCTGAATGTGCAGCATACCAGCTCCATCCGTAACTACAAATCCACTACATCTGCCAGGCTCTCCCGTATGCACAGCACACCAGCACCACCCGTAACTGCATATCCGCTAACTCTGCCACTACTCTCCTGTATGCACAGTATACCAACCTACCTGACCGCCGCTCGCCGAATCCGTAGCACACTCGCTCCATCCGTGACTACAAACCCACTAACTCTCTGCCACTACTCTCCTGTATGCACAGCATACTAGCCTACCTGACCGCCGCTCGCCGAATCCGTAGCACACTCGCTCCATCCGTGACTGCATTCCTGCTAACCCTGCCACGACTCTCCCGTATGCACAGCACACCAGCACCACCCGTAACTGCATATCTGCTAACTCTGCCACTACTCTCCTGTATGCACAGTATACCAACCTACCTCTGCCGCGGCTGCGGACCTCATTCCCGAAGCTGCTTTCGAATATCAGGGAAAACCTCCTGCTTATTTCGCCTTTCCGAACGATTTCCGCCATTAAACTGGAATTCCTCCCTCTCATTCAAGTGAAAACGGCCAAAACTTCAGTTTCTGGTGAATTAAACCGGAGGTTTTCCGCCATAATCCACAATTCCGGCCCATTCCCCTCAATTAAGACGGAGAATTTCCCGTTCAGCTGAACCGAACGACCGTTTTCGCGTCATCGCGTTATCGCTCAGGCTTTCGCGAACTATGGTCCCTACCGGCTCCTGCAGATTCAGCAAAGTCCCTTAGCTCTGGTTAGGAACTGGCTTTTCCCATAGAACAAGTTTCAAGAGTCTCCCCCAGCGGAGGCCCCCGCCATCACAAGCTAGCTCAGCCCCTTTGACAATAGAATCCGGACAGAGCTCCATTCCGAAAAAAGGCAGGCCCGCGGCCCGCCCCTTTTCCCCGCTAATCCCACCAGACCCAGTACAAGGCCATAATAATGCACGTTCCGGCAATCAGGAAACCGCCCAGCATGAAAATAATCGGCATCATATGCCCCTTATCCTTCAAATGCATCCAGTAGCCCATCTGCACAAAGACCTGCATCACGGCCATGACCAGCAGAAGAATGACTGCAAAGACCGGGTTAACGTCTCCGGCCGCCACCGCCGCAAACGCGATGAGCGTCAGCACAGCCGAAAGAACGAAGATCATAACATGCTTCTGGGGACCTTCCTGACGGTGACGGCGCTTCACGCCGCTATCCCGGGTTTGCTGTTCAGCAGTCATAGTCTAGCCCACCTTTCCAAGCAGATAGACAACCGTAAAGATGAAGACCCACACCACGTCGATAAAATGCCAATACATGGCGGATACGTAGATTTTGGGCGCGGTCACTACAGTCAAGCCCTTATAGGCCAACTGGCCGATCAGCAGCGAAATCCACAAAATACCGAAAGCGACGTGTGCGCCGTGGAACCCGACCAAGGTATAGAACGCCGAGCTGAATGCGCTTGTGGTCATGCCGAATTGTTCATGCCTTACATACTCGCTAAACTCATAAATTTCCAGGCCCAGAAAGCATAGGCCGAGCACTACGGTGACGAGCAGCCAATTCCGGAGCAGCGCCGGACGGTTCCGATGCATCGCCTGGATAGCGAAGACGCTGGTCAGACTGCTGATAAGCAGGAAAAAGGTCGCCGCCGCAACGAGCGGGAGATGGAACAGCTCATTGGCCGTAGGGCCTTCGTTGGTCTGCCCCCGCAGCGCCAGGAAGGTGGCGAACAAGGTGCCGAAGAGCACGGCCTCGCCGCCGAGAAACAGCCAGAAGGCAAGGACTTTGTTGCGGCCTTCGGCGGTCGCTTTTTCCGGTTCATGCGGCAGGCCGCCGTGGACAGGTTCTGCATGCGAAGTTGTCATACCCGGTTCACCTTCCTTCCAGCTCTTCCGGCTCGATATGCCAGCCGTGATCGTCTACCAGCGAGCGCAGCAGCATCGATCCAAACGTAATCAGCAGACCCAGTCCGGTCACAATATAGTTATTGAACAAAAAGCTCACGAATCCGCTTCCGAAATCATCGCGGCTGAACATAAAGCCGAACCCGGCGATAAAGATGCCCACCGACATGATGAACGGCAGCGGGGTCGCCGAAGGCATATGAATCGATCCGACCGGCTCGGCCGGCGTCATTCCCTTGTTCCCCGCCATCTTCTCCTTCCAAAGAGCGTCAAGCCCGCG
Organism: Paenibacillus apii; assembly: GCF_011043685.1. Classification (NCBI taxonomy): domain Bacteria; kingdom Bacillati; phylum Bacillota; class Bacilli; order Caryophanales; family Paenibacillaceae; genus Paenibacillus; species Paenibacillus apii. Next base: position 159,124 of record NZ_JAAKGU010000009.1, read on the forward strand.
CACAAGCGGCGTCTGCTTGAAATTGTATTCCGGCGGCGGCGATGGAATGCTCCATTCCAGCGTGCGTCCGTCCTCCCAGGGATCGTCCTTCGCATCCGGAGGCTTTCTTGATGTGATCACAATATTGGCCAGAAAAATCAGCGTGCCGATCCCCATCAGCCCGGCCCCGATCGTACTGACCAGGTTCAGCGTGTCGAAATGCTGGTTCGGCAGGTAGGTGAACACCCGGCGCTGCATGCCCATAAGGCCGAGAAAATGCTGGACGAAAAAGGTCAGATGAAAGCCGATGATGAACGTCCAGAAGGTCCATTTTCCCAAGGTCTCATTCAGAATGCGCCCGAACATCTTCGGCCACCAGTAATGCAGCCCCGCGAACAGGCCCATCACCAGGCCGCCGACAATCACATAGTGAAAATGCGCTACAACGAAATACGTATCATGGAACTGGAAATCCGCAGGCGCGGACGCCAGCATAACGCCGGTTACGCCGCCCATGGTGAATGTCGGAATAAAGCCGGATGCGAACAGATTGGGTGTGGTAAAACGCACCGATCCGCCCCACAGCGTGAACAGCCAGTTGAATATTTTGATCCCTGTCGGGACGGCGATCAGCATCGTCGATACGGCAAAGAGCGCGTTCGCCACCGGGCCAAGACCCGTCGTAAACATATGATGCGCCCACACCATGAAGCCGAGGAAGGCGATCAGAATCGTCGCGAACACCATGGAGCTGTAGCCGAACAGCCGCTTGCGGGCAAAGGTCGGAATGACCTCGGAGATGATGCCGAAGGCCGGGAGAATGAGAATGTAGACTTCGGGATGGCCGAAGATCCAGAAAATATGCTGCCAGAGCACAGGGCTGCCGCCCGCTCCGGGCTCGAAGAAATTCGCGCCGAGAATCCGGTCGAAGGTCAGCAGCACCAGGCCGACAGTAATCGCGGGAAAAGCGAACAGAATAATGGCGGACGTAATAAACGTCGTCCAGGCAAACATCGGCATCCGCATGTACGACATGCCCGGCGCGCGCATTGTGATGATGGTCGCCAGAAAGTTAATGCCGCCGATCAGGGTACCCAGGCCGGCAATTTGCAGGCCGATCGTGTAAAAATCGACGCCGTGCGTTCCGCTATAAGCCGATGTAGAGAGCGGCGTGTAGGACGTCCAACCCGCGTCAGGCGCTCCGCCCATAACCCAGCTGAGGTTCAGCAGCAGGCCGCCGAACAGGAACGTCCAGAAGCCCAGCGCGTTCAGAAAAGGAAAAGCGACGTCGCGTGCGCCGATCTGCAGCGGAATAACCGCGTTCATCAGCGCGAAGATAATCGGCATGACGCCGAGGAAAATCATTGTCGTGCCGTGCATCGTAATCAGCTCGTTGAAGGTCTGGGCGTCGACAAAATCATTCATGGGCTTAATGAGCTGCCACCGGATCAGGAGCGCTTCAATTCCGCCGATGCCGAAAAATAATCCGCCGGCCCAAAGATACAGAATGGCGATTTTTTTGTGGTCGACGGTCGTAATCCAGTCCATCAGCCCGGTATACCGCTTGACGCCATGCCCCAGAGGCTTCGGTTGATCCAAGGTATGCGCTGCTTGAGCCAAGGTTCGTACCCCCTTTTCAAATGTATCGCTTGGTAAGGGCTTACGTAACTAGTTCAGTTTATAGCTGGCCAGATACTCGGCGATCCGGTCGATTTCATCGTCCGTCAGGCCCATATCCTTGCTGGGGTCAGGCATTCGGTTGCCCGGTTTTACGCCTTGCGTGTCATGCAGCCACGTCTTAAGATTCTCCTCCACGGGAGCGCCGTCCTGACGGGTATCGTCATTGAGCAGAATGCCGGCCACCGATTCGCGGGAACCAATTCCGGTCAGATTCGGCCCTACCGCCAGCCCCTGATCGCCGACCGCGTGGCATTTCAGGCACTGATCCTTAAAGGTCTGGGCGAGCGCCGGATCTTCGGGAAGCACCGCGGGCGCTTGCTGCGCCTCGATCCACTGCTTAAATTCATCATTGCTAACCGCTTTCACTTTGAATTCCATGAATCCGTGGGAAGGTCCACACAGCTCGGCGCATTTGCCGCGGTATACGCCTTCCTTTGGCGCGCTGAAGCTGAACCGGTTAGTTGCTCCGGTCGGATTGGTGTCGATTTTGCCGGATAGAGAGGGGACCCAGAAGGAATGGAGCACATCGTTTGTCGTCAGTTCAAAGGCAATGTTCCTGCCTGCGGGAATAACGAGATCCTGCGCCGTCTTGATGCCGAAATCGGGGTATTCAAATTCCCACCAATACTGGTGGCCTGTCACTTTGACTTTAATCGCGTTCTTGTCGCCTGAATGATTGTCGCCCAGGGCGAACACCGTCCTCACCGTCGGAACCGCCAGCACAATAACGAGAATGAGCGGAATGACCGTCCAGAGTACTTCCAGCTTGAAGCTGCCCTCGATCTGCTCCGGAATTTCATCCTGCCCAGGCTTGCGGCGGAAACGGATCAAGACATAAGCCGCGATAAAAAAAACGATCAGCAGCACGACAATCATGATGGAAATCGCAAGCTTCATGAGTCCCAGAGAGCTTTCGGCGGCCGGACCTTGAGGCCTTAGAACCGAGAGGTCTTCCCGGCCGCAGCCGGCGAGAACCGTTCCGAACACCGCGATCAGGGGAAGAAGCCGCCTTGCAGAGAGCCATGTTCTCATCATAGATCAACCCCGCTTTTTCCGATTTCAATTAGGTCACTTATCCTGCGCTGTCAATTATAACAATCACTATTAATATAATTTTCAGGGTCTGTTTTGTCAATCGTTCACATCTATTTCAAAATAAGAAAAAAGCTTGTCAAATCAACATTTGCAATCGGTTTCTGTAAGCGTTATTATTAGTAGTAAGGTTTGTTTTGATCGGGTTATGAATCCAGGAACTTTGTGTGACGACACAAAAAAACCGTTCTTTGCGGCATTCGCAAATCACGGTTTATAAAATCCTTTCGGAATGATAAGTTGAACGGTTAAGAGACTGACGAATTCATTCTGACGAGCTCATGCTCCACAACCATGGTGAGTTCTTCCTCATAGCCTCCCGTTATCCGGTATTTACGGACATACTCTTTGACGAATTTCTTCGGATCCTTGGGCCGGAAAATACGTGTCATTTCCCGCAGACTTTCCTTGACTTCGTTGTGACCTTTACTTGCCATGATCAGTTCCCTCCCAAAACATTGAAAATGAATGCTCCGTTGTAGAGAATGCATGATGAAAAGTCCGCCATAACTTCGAAATGCAAGGGCGCTCGCAAATGCCTTAAGACCGAATGCCGCTTGCATTTATCGATTCTCCGTGATAAGCCGGCAGAAGCCGGGCCTACGAATCGGGAATCTGTGAAGCAGGTTCGTCGCGATTTGGGCTGAAAGTTCAGGTGCTAAAGAACACCTTGACACTGTGATTACCCGAAAAGCCAAGTCTGTGAATCACTCCTTTCGGGCTTTATCGTTTTATTGTATCATATTCTCGCCCAACTTCCACCTTTCCCGTGTAAAGCCTAAATGGTAAATTTTTTTTACAAATCGTTTGGAACATACGTTCCACTTCAGCATAAATTCCCCGCACCGGATTAGTCAAGTGTGAGAAATTCCGAAAACATTTGGTTAACCTAATAGTGAACAGAAACCTAAGGGCTTGGAAGGGGAATGCCATGCATGAGCAACCTCCGTCTTTATTAATAAAATCTGGCATAGGGAGCGCGCCATGAAGCCGGCGGTTACCCTGCTTCGCTCGCCCCACTCCTCCGTTCCCTATATTCCGATGGCGAAGCCCGAAGATACGGGAACCTGCGCGGAAAAGCTGGAGCAGGCCCACCAGGCCGTGCTGCGGGAATATCCGAAAATGCACAGCATGCTGATCGCGCGCCGCGGCCGGTTAATCTGGGAGCGGTATTACGGCGAAGGACACGCCGCCCGGTTGAACGACCTCCGCTCCGCCACGAAGAGCGTGACCTCCCTGCTGGCCGGAATAGCCACCCGGAGAGGCGAAATGCCGGAACCCGGCGTCCCCGTAATCGAGGTGCTGGGAAAGCATGTCCCGCATCTGCATTCGGAGCAGCTGCCGGAGATTACGCTCCGCCATCTGCTGACAATGACCTCGGGCTTCGCCTGGAAAACCGGGAAAAGGCTCGGCGAGCCGCTGATCCACAAGTTTCACCGCAGCCGCCGCTGGGCCTCCTTCGCCCTCGGCCTGCCGATCGTGCCGGAGAACATCGGCACCTTTCAGTACCGCAGCCCCGATTCGCATCTGATCTCGATGATACTGACGGAGTCGACGGGGCGGGACGCCTTCGCCTATGCGATGGAGCATTTGTTTGCCCCGCTCGGCATCCAGCACGCCGCCTGGCTGCCGAGTCCCGAACGCCACAGCATGGGCCATATCGGCCTGCATCTGACCTCACGGGATATGGCCAAGATCGGCCTGTGCCTGCTGGAAGGCGGCAGGTATGCGGGGCGGCAGGTCATCCCGGCTGGTTGGCTCGATCAGGCGCTGGCCGCCCAGACCGCCGGCTACCCGGCATACGGCGATTACGGCTTTCAGTTCTGGACAGGCACCATGTCCAGGCAGCCGTTCTCGCTGGCTCACGGGCACGGCGGGCAGCAGATTCTGCTGCTGCCGAAGCTCTCAGGCGCCATCGTCTTTACAGCGGAGAGTAAGACCAGTCACTGGAAGCATCCCCGAAAACTGGTCGAACAATACATTATTCCGGCAATGGCAGACGGCTGAAATGAGAGCAACGGACTTAAATTAGCGAGATGATGAACTGGGATGAATGGGATAAGCGGATCGGAAGGATCGGTCGGCTGGATGGATAAGGCGGAATGGCAAAATAGATCGGCAGCATAGGCTTGGCGGGTTGGCAGAAAGCCGCTTGCAGCCTAAACGCTGCTCATACTTTGTCCGGCCCGCTCATACGCTTGTATAGAGGAAGCGCCCGTGCAAGGCCTGTGCCCGCGGGCGCTTTCTGTCCATATGACAGGAGAGTGAAGCCCTTGTCCCCGTTTCGTTCATCCGTCGGCTTGCCGGATTATATCGCGGCTGCGCTGTGCTATCTGTTCCCTTTTGCCGGGGGCATCGTCTTTCTTGCCCTTGAGAAACGCAGCCGGTTCGTGCTGTTCCACTCCCTCCAATCGTTATTGGCCTACGGCGCGCTCATGATCGGCCATGTCCTCGCCGGTCTGCTGCCTTTTATTGGCGCGCTGCTTGCGGCGCTCATCTTCCTGTGCAGCTTCGGCATCTGGCTGCTGATGACCTATCACGCCCTCCGGGGTAACTGGTATAAGCTGCCCTGGGCCGGCAATATCGCGGAGCGGCAGCTGCGGCGTCTGTAAGCTCTTTGGGCTCTAACTTTCGGCCTATGAAAAAGCATTCCCATTTGCCATCTCCCTTCAGTACAATGAAAGAGGACAACAGCATGAATCTGGGCCTGGGGGAAAAGGAATGTACTTGTTTGTAATCAATCCGCGTTCCGGCGGAGGAGCCGGGCGGAAAGTCTGGCAGCGGATCGAGAGGATGCTGAAGGAGCGGGGGGCGGAGTATGAAGCGCTGCTCACCGGGAGCGCTTCAAGCGCAGGAAGCGATGTCATGCAGGCGCTCTCCCGCTGGGAGCGGTGGAGCGCCTGCGTCGTAGTCGGCGGCGATGGAACGATCCACAGCGTACTGGAAGCGCTTAGGACACGCGGCGTTTCGCTCGGCATCATTCCGGCGGGCTCCGGGAACGACACCGCGCGCGCCTTCGGCATTCCGCTGGAGGCGGAGGCTGCACTGGATGCCGCGCTGGCCGGTATCCGCGTTCCGGCCGACCTGCTGGCCGCAAACGGCGTCTATACGCTGACCGCCGTCGCCAGCGGATTCGACGCCCAGGTCGCTGAGAACGTCAATTCCAGTCGGTACAAGCGGCTGTGCAACGCCCTTCACGCTGGGCAGCTGGCCTATCTGATCGGCATTTTGCATACGCTGATCACCTTTAAGCCTTGCGGGGCCAGCGTCCTCTGCGACGGGCAGGAGCATCGCTTCGAGGACGTCTGGCTCGCGGCGGTCTGCAACCTGCCGAGCTACGGCGGCGGGCTGCTCATCGCGCCGCAGGCGAGACCGGACGACGGCTGGCTCGACGTCTGCGTCGTCCACGGGTGCAGCCGCATGCAGCTGCTGCGGCTGTTCCCGACGGTGCTGAAGGGCAGCCATGTCTCGCTGCCCTTCGTGACGATGCTGCGCGGGACAAGCGCAGCGGTGCACTTCGATCGCGAGCAGCCTGCGATCGGCGACGGCGAGAGCATCGGCCGCGGCGCGCTGGCCGTGCGATGCGAGCCGGGGGCGCTGGCCGTGCTCGCGCCCCCAGCCCGGGGCCCGGCGCCCCGGGAAGGCGCCGGCAGCCGCGCGGGCGGCGCCTGACGCCCGCGGCGAGAGGCGGGCGCCCGGCCGGCGGAGCGGCCAGGTGCGCCAGATGCCGCTGGCGCACGCCCGGGCACGCGCCGGGGGCCGGGAGGCCTCCAGCCCGGCCCCCCGGGGTACCTCCCGCCTTCCTCGAGTGCGGCACCCTCTCCGGAAGCGATAACAAAACAGCAGCCGTTATAGCGGGCCACTTCACCCGGCTATAACGGCTGCTTATTTTTCCGGTGTCCGGCGGCCCAATCCTCATTAAAGGAGGATCTCCTTTTCACCCGATTCATTATACTGCATATACTCCCTTTACTTGGCGGGTGATGACCATCGGCCCTTTCCGGGCTTAATTAGAGGCCGGCTTGAAACTAAGAGGGAAAAACTCCCTTTTAATTTAGCATTTATCCCTTTTTTATTATTTAAGCTGGAATTTCTCCCTCTTAATTCGGACAAAAGGCTCGAAAAGAGGCTGTAATCTAAAATAAAGTGGAGAAATCCCCTTTTATTCTCCAATAAGGGCTGTTTACTCTGAAATAAACGGGACTTTTTCCCTTTAATATACTGAAACCGCACATAGGGAGGGCTCTTCGCCCGTTGTCCAAATGAACGACCAACGCCCAGTTCGCAGTGCGCCGGATCAAAGGGCTCGGAGCGTATCGCTCGGCCAGCCTAGTAAGCCGGGGCGCTTTTCCCCCCGGGCCTCTCCCGCGGCGCGCCTTCCCCGCATCGGCCTCCACATCGCCTCATCAGCTCCCTCGCGTGCTTCAGTCAGCCTGTCTGTCGGTCCGGCTCGGAGCCCACCGCTGGCCCGCCAAACAGGCCGGGGTGCTTCTCCCCCCGGGCCTCTCAACCGGCGCGCCTTCCCGCGCATTGGTCTCCGCATCACCTCACCAGGTGCCCTTCCGGTCCGTTTCTTCCAGCATCTTTCCGGCTCTCAGATCGCCTAACAAGCCAGGGCGCTTCTCCATCCCGACCTCTCACCCGGCGCGCCTTCCCCGCATCGGTCTCCGCATCGGCCTTCGCATCGCCTCAATCAGCGCCCTTCCCGCGCATCAGCCTCCTATGGCCTCACCCGACGCACCCTCCAGCACATCGGCCAGCCAGCCTAACAGGCCGGGACGCGTCATTCCCTAGCTCCGCCCCGCACCTCACCGGTACACGGCCCCAAGAGCCCTACTCTTCCCCGACAAAAGCCACCTTCTCGTCCTCGAGCGACGCGATACGCACCAGCGACTCCACCCGGTAGCCCGCTTTCAGCAGCAGCTCGCGCCCCGGCTGGAACGACTTCTCAATCACGATACCGATCCCGGCCACCGTCGCGCCGGCCTGCTCCACAATCCGCGCCAAGCCGAAAGCGGCCTCGCCGTTGGCCAGGAAATCGTCGACGATCAGCACCCGTTCGCCGGGTTCGATGAATTTTTTGGAGACGGTAATTTCATTGGTCTCTCTTTTGGTGAAAGAGTAGACCTTCTCCACGTAAATATCCTCCGTCAAGGTCAGCGACTTCTGCTTGCGGGCGAATATAAGCGGAACCTCAAGCTCCAGCGCCGTCATGATTCCCGGAGCAATACCGGAGGATTCGATCGTCAGCACCTTCGTAATCTTGTCACCCGCGAACAACGACTTGAACTCGCGTCCGATTTCGCGCATCAGGAACGGGTCCATCTGGTGATTCAGGAAAGAATCCACCTTCAAAACCCCTTTGGCGAGCACAATGCCTTCGTTCTTCACCTTTTGCTTCAAGAGCTCCATATGTACTCCTCCTTCTGTATCCTGATTCATGCGGCTGCAGGAAAGGCCCATTCTTCCTCAGGTCCGGCGAGGAGAAAATGGGCCTTTCGCGGCCGGTTCAAAGACCTGACGGCTTCGGCGGCAGCAGATTGCTGACGATCGATTTCAAATCATGATCCTCTCCGGATTTTTTGCCGTCCGCGTCATAGCCGGTGATCCGGATCTCGGAATATTCGGCCCCCGCGTCTACCGGGATGAATATCAGCTTCTCTCGGTCGCTGAGCCTTACATTGAACTTCATGTCCTTAAACATGTCAATCAGCTGGCTCTCGGTCGGAGCCGCTCCCTCGTCAAGAAACAGCAGCCCCCGCAGCGCTTTGGGCCCTTTCGAATGCAGCACTTCAAAATGAACGATACACTCCATTCTTCTTCACCTCCCTGGCATGGTTTGGCCTATTTGCGGCTGAAGGCTAGTCACCATCCCGAGTGTTCCCCGGAGCCCCTGCCTCCATCCGTTCCGCTTCGTCTTCGCTTCCGATATATTTACCGTAAATGCTCCGGTAGCGATGGCCGTATCGCCGTTCCAGTTCGGGCCCCATATCCTGCTCCAGCTCGAACAGCACCATTTCCTGCATGAAATGGCCCAGCAGCAGGTCCACCAGTACCCGGTGCTCGGTCACGACCGCCTGGGCTGTTCCATCCCCGCCGCCGCGCATGCCGAGCATGCACCAGCGCCGGTCGACCACGAATGAGAACTTGCGGCCTTCGGCTTCCTCCATCCCGGCAAGAGGCGGCCACTGCAAGTACGGGCTTGCGGCATTGCCGCCGTCAAAAGCCCAGAGGAGCCTCACCCCGCGCCGCTCCGCCTGCTCCAGCTCGCTGCGCAGCAGCGAGGCTTCCTCCCGCCATACGTCGACGACAATCTCATGCTCCGCCGTGTTAAGCTGGCGGATCAGCGCATCCATGACATTGCGCTCGCCTTCCACATTATAAAAGGTGCTGCTGACGGAGCCGCCGCGCGGCATTTCGCTCTGAACGAAGGCGAGGGACGCCTGAACCCGCCCGGAGATCATCTTCGAGAGCTCTTCCGGGGCCAGAACGCTATACCGGGCCGGCTCTCCGTCGCCGCAGCGCACATAACCCTGCTGGGTCAGGCGCTGAAGCGCGGCATACACATTGGACCTGGAGACGCCAAGGCGTTTTGCCACCTCATATCCGGAGGATTGACCGATCGCCGCCAGCTCCACCATAATTTTGGACTCCATTTCCGTAAAGCCCAGACTGCGCAGATGCAGCAGCAATTGTTCCATTTCTGTCATCCCTCCCAAGGCCGGCTGAGTTCAAGGCTAAATCTGTTCCGATCCGCAGCGCGGACACCACATAGAGCCTTTGGGCAGGTCCGCCCGGCAAATCTGGCATTTCACCGTCTCGCGCGGGCCGGTGTCTTCTTCCGTCTCCTCGTGACCCTTACCCTGCCAATCCCGGATACGCCGGTCGAGCTCAAGCTGCCTTTCCCGCTCCCGTTCCAGCTCATCGGCCAGGCGGCGTTCACGCTCCGTATCCTGCACGTTCCCGGCATACTCCGCCACCGGAGCCGGGAGCGGAAGCTCCTCCTCGCTGTCTTCATGGCTGTAGTCATAAAGCTCCGGTTCCTCTTGCGGCCCCGCCGAAGCCCCCGGTCTGTCCGGTTCGTCCGTGTGCCGATCCGGTGCCGGATCGTAAATAACCGGAGCGGGAGCGCTTGCGGCCTGCTCCATTTTGCGTCCGCAGTGCGGGCAGAAATTTGCGTCCAACGGGGCAATAAATCCGCATTTGCAGAGTCGTTCATGTTTGAGTTCGGCGATGCGCGAGCGCAGAGCGTCGATTTTATCCTGAAGTCTGAGGCAAGAGCGGGACATTTCTGTCATTTGACCTTCAGCCAGCGATAAATCCCTGGAGCGGTATCCCTCATAAAAGATCTTGCCCATCTTCAGAAATTCCATTTCCATTTCGTGCTCAATATCGGAAATTTGGCTGTTCAGCTTGCCGATCTCCACGGAGTTTTGCGCTTTTTCGCTAACCCGGGTGGCTCCGTCTTTAATGCGCTGCAACAGATTCATAGATAGTCCCCCTTCTCACAATGAGCCAAACATAGCACCGGCGAAAATGAAACGGCTGCCCGCCTTACAGGAGGGTATCCGTTTCCACTTGATCTCTGGGTCAAACAATCTTCGCACCCGGCGCCGCCGGAAACTATGTCTCTATCATACCAAATGTGACGGCCAGATTCATTATTTGTCGTCTCGTGTATATTACATAAAAACAAGGCTGACAAATCCTGCCGAAGCTGGAGGGATTGTCATGCCGGACAACGATAAAAAAAGCTACTATGTATCCTTTAACACAGGCTGGTTCAGGATATGCAGGGCGAAGCGGAAGAGTTCGAGGTCAATCTGGAGGATACGGTCTGCCGCGACAAGGGATACGGAGAGGACGACTCGCACATAAATGCCCATAAATAAGTAAGCGTTCCCACTTCCCGGATTGCATTTTTCTTTTCGGTTAGAGAGCTTCCGTGTGCGCCCGTTTGGCATTAGTCTGATCATCGGGAAGCTTTTTGCTTATAATAGCGGGGCTTTTTTGACGAACCCGCGGCCGTTATTCCTAATATAAGCGCGAAGCGCCTTCAAAGGGGCGGATGAAAAACTGGATACAGATGGAAAATTTTGCATCCAGTGGTTCACATCGGTTAAAATGAAGGGGCGAATAAATACTAAATTCGGGAGAGTATCCGTGAAAGAACAAGATCGCAGAATGCTAACACTGGATCAACTGCAGGTTCACGTTCAGGACTTGGGCCGTTTGGAATTAAACGAGGATCTGTCCAGACAGCTTGGCGAATTCAAGAAAATGCCTGCCCTTTACCGCCTGGCCCTCAAAGAGCTTGAGAACAAAGTCGAGACACTGAAGACCGAATGGAAGATGCGGGACGGTTACAGTCCGATTGAACATATCAAGAGCCGGGTCAAAGAGCCGAAGAGCATCCTGCAAAAACTGGAACGCAAAGGGTACGCCCTCAGCTTCGAGAATATTGAGACGCATATTCACGATATCGCCGGCATGCGGATTGTCTGCGCTTTTGTGAAGGATATTTACCGGCTCGCCGATCATTTTAACGCCAGGGAAGATATCCGCGTGCTGGAAATCAAGGATTACATCGACCAGCCGAAGCCGAACGGGTATCAGAGCCTGCATGTGATCGTCGCCGTGCCGCTCATTCTTCTGGACGGAACGAAATGGGTAAAGGCCGAAATCCAGCTGCGGACGCTAGCCATGGATTTCTGGGCGAGCATGGAGCACATTCTCTATTATAAATACGACAAGCAGCTGCCGGCCCATGTTGCGGATGAGCTGAAGAGCGCCGCACGAGCCGCCGACGAGCTGGACAAGAAAATGCTTCGCCTGCGAAGGGAGATTTTGGATCTGTCTTGAGGCGGACAAGATTATGACCGGAAGGTCTGAGGCTTGCCGGAACGCCGGGAAAGCTGGCTGAATTCCACCTTACAAGAAGAAACGGCTTCGCCGTCCTTTTAGGAGCTAAAGCTTCCGAAGCGGTGATACAAGTATCGCTTTTAGGTACCGTTTCTCGTTGAACTATAAGACAAATGGATAAGCGCTCAGCTTATACATTCTTATATTTCAAAAAAGAGCCCCGCGGCTTGTTTCCACAGCCGCGGGGCTTTCCTGTTCCAGCATGCGCTTGTGTCCCGGAACGGCCGCAAGCTGCAGAACAGGCTCACTTCACCAGCTTCGCTGCCCTCCGGGCAGCAGCCTCGGCGGCCCGCCGCATAATCAGCTCCAGCCCCTCCTGCGCGCGCGGCACATTCGGCAGCAGCGCCTTCCAGTCCTCCATCGAAGGAGCGATGGAGGAAGAGTCCGGAACAGACCGGTCCCGAACCTCAAGGAACGCGGGGCCCGGCTGATGAAGCGAACCCTCGGCCGAGGCCTCCGCCAGCCATTCTCCGGCGGACACCGCCGGCCCCTTCTTCTCCAGTCTGCCCAGCTCGGCAGACAGCCCCGTCCCGGCTTCTCCGCCTGTGCCTTGGGACCAGAGCGCGAAGATCTCGTCTGTCAGCTCGCCTTTTGGCAGGCCGCGAAGCGCGAGCGCGGTCAGCGGCTCCTTCGCCAACCGTTCCCTCACCTTCGCTATTGCCTCTTTATTCGCGGCTTCGTCATTCGTATCCGGGACCGCAAGCTCAGACTCGTCCGGCCACAGCCCGAATTCGGCCAGCCATGCCGGGAGACGCCCTTTGAGCAGGCCGTACAATTCCCCCGGACTCCCGGCAAGCCGCTTGATCGCCTCCTGGCGCCGGGACAGCGGCCATACCTCCATCTTCAGGACCTGCCGGAATTCCGGGGATGCCTGCGGCGAGCCCGCCGTCCCCGCACCGCCGGCATCGTCAACGGCGGCCTGGCCGGATACGGGCGTCCATACGGCCGTCAGCACTCCCGGCGCGGCTTTCAGCACCATGTTCATCGTCTCCGTCATATCATCCCTCCGCGGCTTGCTTCACCTTGTTTTATTGGAGATCCGGGCTACATCCAATCCTGATTCTGCAGCTCGATCAATTCCTTCAGCTCGCGATCCGACATCTCGGTCAGCCAGTTCTCGCCGGAGCCGACCACCTGCTCGGAGAGATTCTTTTTCCGCTCGATCAATTCGTCGATTCTCTCCTCCAGCGTTCCCTGGCAGATCAGCTTGTGTACCTGCACGTTCTTCAGCTGCCCGATCCGGAAGGCCCGGTCCGTCGCCTGATTCTCCACTGCGGGATTCCACCAGCGGTCGTAATGCAAGACGTGATTGGCACGGGTCAGATTCAGCCCTACTCCGCCCGCCTTAAGCGACAGAACGAAGAAAGCCGTTCCCTCCCCTTCCTGAAAAGAACGCACCATTTCGTCGCGATCCCGCTTCGACACCCCTCCGTGCAGGAACAGCGGCGTCTTGCCGTAGCGCTTGGCCAATCTGTTAACCAGCAGCTCGCCCATCGCCACGTACTGGGTAAAAATGAGCGCCGACTCTCCAAGCTCTGAAATGCTGTCCAGCACCTCGAACATGGCCTCCATTTTGCCGGACTGATCGTTTCGGCTGGCCCGGCCTTCTTCCTTGAGAAAGAGCTGGGGATGGTCGCAGATTTGCTTCAGCTTGGTCAAGGAAGACAGCACCAGTCCCCGCCGGGCCATCCCCGTGCTCTCCCCGATCGTATCCAGCATTTCGTTCACGACGCCCTGGTACAATATTGCCTGGTGCTCCGTCAGCGCGCAGTACGATTTCAGCTCCAGCTTCTCCGGCAGATCCTTGGATATGTCGGGGTCGCTCTTGAGTCTGCGCAGCAAAAAAGGCGACACAAGCCGGTGCAGCTCCCGCAGCCGTTCCATCCCTTCGCCGGTCCCGTAACGCTCGCGGAAGGAATGAAAAGTGCCGAGATACCCCGGGTTCAGAAAATGAAAAATCGACCACAGCTCGCCCAGCCTGTTCTCCACCGGCGTTCCGGTCATAGCGATCCGGTGGGGGGCGGCGAGCCGCATGACGCTTTGCGCCTGTTTGGTCCGGTAGTTCTTGATATACTGGGCTTCGTCCAGCACCACGGTCGACCAGGACACCGAGGCAAGGTCCTCGCTGTCCCTGCCGGCCAAATGGTACGTGGTCAGCACGATATCATGGCTGACCGCCTGCTCCCGGAAGGCCGCGCCGCGCACCCGGCGGCTTCCGTGATGGATGTAGACGCCTAGCGTGGGCGAGAACCGCCGCAGCTCCCGCTGCCAGTTGCCGAGCAGCGAGGTCGGGCACAGGATCAGCACCGGATCGCTGTCTGCGGCCGTCCATTGGCGCAGGCCGTGGCCCGCCCGGCCGCCGCTCGCCTTCCGGTTGGCACCTTGTCCTGCGGCGGTTGTTATCGCCTTGACCTCCCCGGGCTTTGCCCCCGAGTGCCTGCGTCTGAGCAGGCTCGCGATGACCTGGATCGTCTTGCCAAGGCCCATATCGTCGGCGAGGCAGACGCCGAAGCCGAGCTCTCCCATAACGCTCAGCCATTGGTAGCCCCGTTCCTGGTATGGGCGAAGCGTTCCCTTCAGTTCCCCGGGAACCGGCAGCAGAGGCGGGCTCTGTGCGGCATCCCCGCGCAGCAGCGAGGCCAGCAGGCCGGTCGTTTCCATGCCGGTAACGGGCATTCCCTTCCACAGCCGTTCCTCTCCCGCCTCGGCTTCAAGGCGCATCCAGTCCGAAGTGGACATTTCGCCGCTCTGATGGCGTTTCATATACCGGAGGACCTGGCGGATTTCCTTAGGGTCTACCTCGATCCATTCCCCCCGGAATTTTACAAAAGGAACCCCGGCGGCCAGCAGCGCCCCCAGCTCCTCCGCGCTGACGGAACTGTCGCCGAGGGAAGCCTCGATCTTGAAGGACACCAGCGCTTCCATGCCGAGCGCAAGCGCCTGCGGTCCTGCCGGAAGTTCCGGCAGCTGCATTTTCAGCCTCATGCCGATCCGGCGGCGTCCCTCCTTGCTCCAGCGCGAAGGCAGCTGAACAGTGATTCCCCGGGCGGTCAGCTTCTGCACCGTCTCCTTCAGGAAAACATACAGCTGCTCCGGCTCAAGGTTCACACCGGTCGGGGCAGGAGACGCAAGCGCCTGCGAGATGTCCGGCGACCATTCGGCCGCCCGGCCCAGCGCCGCAAGGAGCTGCTCCTGAATCCCCCTGTAGCGTTTGCCCCAGAGCGTAAACTCCCGGTCCTCGCTGCTCCAGATCATCTCTGCCGGCAGCCAGAATCCGCTCTCTTCCCGTCCCTCAGCCCAGAAGGACAATCGCCATATTTCTTCGTCCTCTTTCGGCGGCTCCAGCCTCAGTCCGAGAGCGAGCTGGCCGCTCTGCTCCTCCGCCGCTCCGAAGCTGGGAATATTGCCGGCTGCCGGGGCGTTAACCGCCCCGAGCAGCTCCGTGACCTCGGCGGGCGTACCCTGTACCGGGATGTCGCGGCTGCCCGTAAGCAGGCTGTTCCACCACAGCTCCGTCAATGGCGACCGGCCCCGCCGGTAGTTGGCCTTGTATGGGGCAAGCTCCTGCTCCATTCCGGCCACGACCCCTTTGACTTCCGCGTTGATTACCGCTTGAAGGAAGGAGTACAGCACCGCCGCCCCCGCTTCTTCCCGCGAGGCCGGTTCGCTCCCCTGCAGGGTTGACGAGCTGAGCGCCAGCACCGGCATGGAGGCGGAGAACTGCAAAAAGGCTTCCCGCTGACCCGGCTCTCTGAAGACGGGAATCCAGCACGTTTCCGCCGCCTGTTCCCCGCCGCGCCGCCGCGAGCCCGCCGGCCGGGGAAGCACGGCTCCCGGAGCGGTGCCGCCTGTAGCCAGCAGCTCCAGCGCAAAGCGCGCCGCAGCCGCCCAGTAGCCCATCTCCCCTCCGGGAACGATTCCCTGCCGCTCGCATAGCGTCTCGTCCCAGGCCAGCAGCAGCTCGAACGCGTCCTTTGGCGACAGGGCAAGCCCTTCGAGCATTCGTCCGGCCATCGGCCGGCGGGACGCTCTGCCTTCGGCTCTGGCCGCAGGGTACCTTACTTCAGCCAAGCGAAGCGCGGCTCCCGCGAACGGCCGCTGCCCCCCGCCCAGCTCCAGCCTCTTGACCACGCGAGTCCAGGCATCTACTTTGGGTTCCGAAGTCTCACCGGAGAAGCAAAATAAAACATCCCCCAGCCACATTGCATACAGATGCTTTGTCATCGTGATCTCCTGTCTTTTTGAACAGGCCAAAACGGACATCCCGCTTCGATGCCCCGAGGCAGCAGCCGTTTCGCCGGAAAAGTTCTCATTCTATATCCATTTCTGCAGATGCAGAGCTCCGAATTTCAAAAAAAGGTTTTATCTCCATCTTATACGAAAAAGCCCGGATTTAAAAACATTTCTGCATATTTCGCGGTCCGCAAATCTGGCCGCCGGCGAATTTACGGCAAATTAAGCGATTTTCAGCTAATCGAATTCGTGACGACCGACCCGGTTTCGCCCAAAATCGTCAGCCTCCCCAAATCGCGACTTTCAAATCTCCGCTTCGGTTCGCCCGGCCGTTCACCGCCAGGGAGAGCCTAGAACAGCAAAAAGCCGTCCAGGGTTGCCTGGCCGGCCGAATTGCCGCTGATTTTCTTGTGCCGTTCTGCCTTCGGCTATGATGTCAAAGCTTACCCCTCATAGACGGGCAGTTGTTTCTTCAGCCAAAGGTCGATGAAGTCCGCCACCTCTTCCCAGCCCGGCTGCGCGATAATCCAGTGGCTGCGTCCTTGAAATTCCTTGTAATCCGTCACGGCTCCGGACCGCTGATTGTATAAGCTGTAATTCTTGCGCACCAGGCTGGCGGGCACAATCCGGTCGACCTCCCCGGCAATCATCAGCAGCGGTCCGCGGCTGCCGTTGTTAAAGTCCACTTTGAACGGGCTGCTCGAAGCGAACGGAGCGACGGCTCCCTGGAAGAAAATGCGCGTCGTCTCCGGGACCACATGCTCCCGGTAAGCGCGCTCTTGCTCAGCTTTGCTCAGCGTATGAACAAAGGCGTACTTAAACTCCTTGAGCGACATCATGAAGGTTTTGCGCCAAGGCTTGGACAAAATGCCGAAGATGGAACGAGCCGTAGTCGGATAGGCAGCCGACACTACTCCTTTGGCGCCCGCGGAATTAATGGCGATTCCCGCTAGACCCAGCCCGCGGTCCATCAGCAGCTGCGTCAGCAGCCCGCCGAAGGAATGGCCGATGATGATCGGTTTTTCCGGCAGCGCCTTGATAATTCCGGCATAGTATTCCGTCAGGTCCTCAAGTCCCAGCTTGCCGAGACCGGCTTCGGAACGGTCCCGCAGCTTGGCGACGGGCTGATCGTGGAAAGGCCAGGCCGGCGCCAAAACTTCAAACCCTCTGTCCTTGAAATACCCCATTAGCGGTTCGAAGCTCGCCCGTGTAACAAAAGCTCCGTGAATAAATACAATCGTCGGTTTTTTCATTGTAATCTTCTCCTTTGGTTTGATATTTACCTACTAGTAGGTAGGTATAATTGAAAAAAATTTATCTCTTTCCCTTGCAAAAAAACATTACACTGTGACGGCCTTCTCCGTAATCAATCCCAGCAGACGATTCTTCACCTTGCCGAACTGCCCGGCATCGTTAAATGTCCTGGAAGCGAGCATCCCGCCGTGCACACAGGCCAGAATGGCATGAGCCGTTTCCTCGATGGCGGCGGCTTCGCCTTCCCCCGCGAACCGGTCCTCTTCAGCCGCATCCTTCAGCAGCCGGGCCAGCCAGTCTGTTAAATCCCGGAAATGCCCGCGAATCTCGCCGATTACTTCTTCAGGCAGAATCGGAATCTCGGAGGCAAGCAGCGCGCACAGGCACATGTCGATCGCCTTGCTCCGCAGGCATGACTCCCAGTACGACAAATACCGCTCAAGCTTCACCCGGGGATCGTCCGTCATGGAGTCCAGCTTGGCCAGATTAGCCCGCACTTCCTGCCGGTACCTGCGCACCACATTTTGCAGCAGGTTGGCTTTGGACGGAAAGTGGTAGTGAATGCTTGCCTTCTGGATACCGATTTCGGCAGCGACATCCGCATAGCTGAAAGCACTGTACCCTTTCTCCAGAATCAGACGATTAGCAACGTTCATAATATGATCGGATCGGTTCATATCTTCACCTCTTGACTTGAGTATACCTACTAGTAGGTAGAATGTCAACAGCCGGAAACCCATTTTATAAAAAAACCTTTCCCGCCAGTCTTCCGGGTTACCGGAGGACTGTACTCGGGAAAGGCTTATTCGAATCCGGCCCTTAACGGAAGCGGGGTACGGATTTCAATACGTGAACAGAGCGCCGCGTTATTTTCTGCGAGCTACGACTTCAATCTCCACGAGTCCGTCTTTGGGCAGACGGGCAACCTCAACCGCGCTGCGCGCCGGATACGGCTCGCTGAAGAAGCTGCTGTATACCTCGTTTACGGCCGCGAAATCGTTCATGTCCTTAAGGAACACCGTCGTCTTCACTACATGGTCCAGCGAGGTTCCCGCCTCTTCAAGAATGGCCTGTACGTTCGCCAGCGACTGGCGCGCCTGGGCTTGTACATCTCCCGCCAGCTCGCCCGTTTCCGGATTCAGCCCCAGTTGGCCCGAGGTGTATACCCAATTTCCGGCGATAATCGCCTGGCTGTACGGACCGATGGCCCCCGGCGCTTTTGACGTGGCTACCTGCTTTTTGCTCATCTCTCAATTTCCTCCCATTCATCTATTTATGTCATCATTTTAAATCGTAATCTCTCTTTATTGCAAACCTTTCTCATCCTCCCAAGCCGGAGCGGCCTCGGCAGCAAAGTCTTTTCCAAGCACCTGAATAACGTCGTTCGGGTATATATGCAGCCCTTTCGGATCAGCCGCCGCGATATGGACCATGGCCCGGGCAACAGTCTCCCCTTTGATGGCACGGTATTTAGCCGCCCTGCCGACCATAAGACCATCCAGCTGGGTCATAAGCCAGGCGGCGGAGCGCTCCAACAGTCTGAACTCCTCCCTCTCCCCCAGCAGCAGGGACGGGCGGAACAGATGCAGCCCCGGAAAGCCCAAGCCGCTTAAAGCCTCCTCCATCCGGCCTTTGGTCCGGCTGTAAAATTGGCGCGAATCCGGATTCGCCCCCATGGACGATACCGCCAGAAATTGTCTCACACCGGCTTTCCTTGCAAGCTTGGCCGCCGTTAGCGGGTATTCCAGATCGACTCGCTCGAAATTTTGCTGTGATCCGGCTTTCCTGATCGTCGTCCCGAGACAGCAGAATACGGCGTCCGCTCCTTCGAACAGATCGCCGTAACGCTCCAGCCGCTCCCAGTCGGCTACCGTCTGCTTGAGCCTGTCGTGCTGGAGTGCAAGCGGTCTGCGGACGAGCACCCGCACTTCCTTCCAGTTTTCACGCAAGAGCTGCTCCACGACCGCCTTCCCAACGAGTCCGGTGGCTCCAAGCACCATTGCCGTTCTATTCATGACTATTCTCCTTTTTAAACATCCTTCAAAATACGGCGCCCGAGCAGCGCGATCAGTATGATCATCAGCCCTCCTACGATAAGCTGCATCCCGTACACCTGGAACCCGTGCGGCCAGCCGTCAATCCACTCGTACACTTTGCCGCCGATCACCGGTCCGATAAATGAGGCCAGCCCGGTTAGCGCCGCGTACATTGCCATGTACATTGGACGCTCTTTTTTTGGCGTATCCCCGATGATGAAGTTGAAGGCAAGCTGGTTAAAACCTCCGACTCCTACTCCGAACACGACATGTGCGGCGAACAGCACCGGAAACAACGGAAGCACGGACAGCAGCCCCCACAGCAGCGAGGAAACCGTGATGATGGGCAGCGTCCAGAAGAGCAGCCGTTTGTTGCTGTACCGCGCGTTCAGATTCCCCCAGAAATAGAAGCTGGCCATCATGAACACGGTCTGGGCCACGTTAAGAAGCGAAAGCGTCTGGTAATTGATGTGCAGCAGCTGCAGCATGACATAGGAATACAGCGGAACGGTCACATTTTGCAGCAGCAGCCATAGTGAGAGAAACAGCGTCGATTTCATAAACAGTCCGTCGTGAAGCGGTTTCTTAAACATCGGCAAAAACTTTCTTTCCTCCGATTTCTCAAAGGGCACATCCGGATAGAAGAAGAATACTATAATATTGGCTGTGGAAAATATCCACACCACGATATACAAAATCAGAAACCCCTGCGCTCCCGGGTAGCGGTCCAGAACGACGCCGCCCCCATAGACGACAAGGCTCCCCAGAGCGTTCAGCAGAGTGTTGCGGATACCGAAGTAGCGCCCCCGCACGCGCGGCGGCACCAAATCCCCGATAACCGAGCTCCACAGTACGGCGCCGGCGGTGTTTGCTATAAATGCTAGGGCATACAAAATAATGAAAGCGCTGACCCATAAGGGACGGGGAAAAAGGAACGGAACGAGTCCGGTAGAGGCCCACAGCACCCGGTGAATGGAGACAAAAGTGACGAGTGCCCACTTGCGGCGGGGCAGCCTCTGAATCAGAAAGGCGACGCCGATCTGTGCGACATTCACGAGTGTTGTAAGCGCAATTACAAAACCGATCTGTCCGGAAGTAGCGCCCAAATACAGCAGGAAACCGGTCAGAAACTGCCCCTGCAGCAGCACCTGAAAGATAGTCGAGGGCACTCCTTCCCATGTGGCCATATGCAGGTTTTTCCGGTATGTCGAAAACTTGCGGCCCCTTCTTTCGGGAGGAGAGGCTGCGGGGCGGTTTCTCATGATGTTGATCGTAACGGCAACACTCCTTTGACGCGGCTCTTGCTTCATTCTACTCCGCTTCGCCCTAGCGTCAATAAGTCAGAATTACAAATTAAATTGGAGTTTTTATGCCTTGGTCCGAACCGGTTAACGGCAGGTACAGGGAGAAGGCGCTGCCCTCGCCTTCCTGGCTCTGCAACGTAATAAAACCGCCGATCAGTCGGGCAAGATCCCGGCTGATGGACAAGCCCAATCCGGTGCCCCCGTACTGCCGGCTGATTGTCCCGTCCGCCTGCTGAAACGCCTCGAAGATGCTCAGATGCTTGTCCTTCGGTATGCCGATGCCGGTGTCCTTTACCTCCCACACGATCCAGGACGCTTCTCGCCCCCCCTGCCGCCGCTGTTCCCGCCGAATGGTCAGCGAGACGCCGCCCCGATGGGTGAACTTGAACGCGTTCGAGAGCAGATTGCGCAGAATTTGCTGTACCCGCTGCGGATCGGAGACCAGTGTCTCCGGCAGATCCTCCTCCAGCTGGATAGTAAAACCAAGCCCTCTCTGCTTAGCGATCACATCGAACTGCTGGAAGAGCAGCGCGGGAACCTCGCTGACATTGACCTCCTCGCTGACGATTTCAAGCTTGCCAGCCTCCACTTTGGACAGATCCAGAATATCGTTGATCAGCAGCAGCAGCTCCTCGCCAGAGCGGTGTATGAGGCTGCCGTAAGCCTGGAGTTCCTCTCTCGTGACCGAATCGTCATGCTCCGCGATCAGCTCTGACAGATTGATAATTCCGTTCAGGGGAGTTCGCAGCTCATGCGACATATTCGCCAGAAATTCCGACTTATATTGAGAGGCCAGCATAAGCTGCTTCGCCCGTTCCTCCAGAACGATCTTGTTCTTCTGAAGCTCCGCCGCCTGCTCGGAGAGCAGCGCATTAACCTGCTCAATCTGCTGCATCCGCTTGTGCTCCAGATGAAAATCGCGGGCAATCAGCGCAAACAAAATACTAAGCGCTATCCCGGCCGGGAAAGTGATCGGCATGATCTCGGATACATATTCATAGAAGGGAATGACTCCGAATATGCTGATATTGACCGCGTTAAAGAAGTTGACCGCCAGAACGACAACCAGACCCTTGGCAATCATCGATACGGGGGAACGGCGAATCCAGGGAGAAAGCGCCGCGCAAATGAATCCCAGAATGGACAAATTGAGCATTCCCGCCGCCGCCGCCGTGGTAATGCCGAACGCAAAGCGCATCAGACCGGTGCTTACTCCGATCAGAATCAGAAGCAGAGACTGCGGATAAGCGATGGTGGAGATAATCAGCGGAACGAAGCGCAAATCAAAAATCACGTTGTCATCCAGCCTGTACCCGAAAAACGTGCTGAGCCAGCCGGCGAATATCGCCATTACGACCCAAGCGGCCTGCTTAGTCCGTTCGGAAGAGCGGGAAATGGTATGCTTGAACAGCAGGTTCGCCAGATAGGCCAATGTGATGAGCATCGCCGTGTTAATAAAAAATATCTTTATATATTCCATGAATTCACTCCCGCAAAACACCAGATGATATACCGTTTATATACTACCATAATTAACCACGCGCCTTAATTATGGCGGCGCTCCGTCAGAAGCTTTAGAAGAAGAGCGCAAATCAGATTCGATTTGCGCTCTTCTTTATATGGAAAAACCGGGGTCTGGCCATGCTCAAGTATTTGACGATCCCCATGAAGCGATGATGTTGTTTAACCGGCTCCCCCGGCGTTTCGGGGAGGTCTTGCGGGCTGATCTGCTCTTCTGTCCATGCCTCTTCATCCGGCAGCAAGTAGTATCGGGAATGGTAGCTGCAAATGATGTCACCCTGCTGGGTAAGCACACGGTCATCACGGATTTCGAGGATTCTCCCGGCAATTACATGGGATTTATACATAGACATCGCCTTCCTTACCCTAGAAATATGGATCGGTACCATCACAAGGAATGTTCTGATTTCCTTAAAGTAAAATTACCCCTTCATTTTTGGGCTGAATCGGCTCGATGGATCAATTTCCATTTTTAACAAATAAAGAATCGGGTCGGATTTTGTCACATAAACCTCTCTTAAATCATAAAATTAATCTATCAATTTATTTAAAACTTCGATATAATGAAGCAGGAAATGAAGCGTTATCTTGATAAGTGATAATTTTCACATTTAAATTGGATAGGATTATGCTACTATTCCGTCGACATAATTCGGAAATATTATAAATTTTCGTTATTACTTTCTGAAGGTCTTATGCCGATAACAATAAATGGGCCAATGCTCCAAACCTCAGTGACATTCATCATTTACAAGGTGATTTTTATCACTTCCAGCGATATTTAAATGTTTTACATTTTAATATATATATTTTAAACTATTTTGGAGGTCATTTCCTATGAAAAAAACAACTGCAGTAGTATCCAGTGCCCTGCTTCTCGGCTTGCTTGCCGCAGGCTGTGGCAACAGCAACGAAAGCGCGCCTGCCGCATCCACAGCACCGGCTGCCAGCACGGCTCCTGCCGCATCCACAGCACCGTCTGCCAGCACAGCTCCTGACGCATCCGCAGCACAATACAAGGACGGCGTTTATAAGGCCGAAGGCGAAATGGACGCCAAGAGCGGCTGGAAGTCCACTGTCGAAGTTACCGTGTCGAACGGTGCCGTATCCGCGGTTAAATTCACCGGCGTCGACAAAGACGGCAATGACAAGCAGCAGTTCTCCAAAGACGGCAAGTATGGCATGAAGGAAAAAAATCCGTCCGCCCTGGCCGAATGGCATGAGGAAGTCGCCAAAGCCGAACAGTACTACATCGACAACAAAGGCGCAGCTCCCGCGTTTAACGCCGAAGGAAAAACCGATGCCATCTCCGGCGTATCCATCAGCGTAGGCGAATACTGGACTCTGGCAGAAAAAGCGCTGGAACAAGCGAAGTAATTCACGATCCTTCCTGCAGCTAATTCAGACAAATGAGGTGAGTTCCTTTTGAAGAGAATCGTCATTCTTGGCGGTGGGTACGGCGGTGTACTTACAGCCAAAAAGCTAGCCAAGAAATTGAAAAACAACAAAGACATTGAAATCAAACTGATCGACCGGAATCCTTATCATACGCTCTTGACGGAGCTTCATGAGGTCTCCGCAAACCGCGCGCCCGAGGATTCGATCAAGATTGACCTGAAGAAGATTTTTGCCGGCCTCAAAGTGGACGTTGTCCTTGACGAGATCAGCAATATCGACTTCCAGGGCAAGAAGCTTCAATCCGAGAAGGCCGTCTACGAATACGACTATCTCGTTATCGGCACGGGCAGCAAGCCGACCTTCTTCGGAATTCCCGGCGCTGAAGAGAACACCTTCTCTTTCTGGTCCTATGACGACGCCGTTGCGCTGAAGCGCCAAATCCGCGACATGTTCACGCAGGCGGCGAAGGAAAAAAATCCGGAAGTACGCCGTTCCATGCTGACCTTTGTTATCGTCGGCGCAGGCTTTACCGGCGTTGAGCTGGTGGGCGAAATGGCGGAATACCGCGAAGAGCTGTGCAAAGAATTCTTCATCGATCCGAAGGATGTGCGGCTGATCGTTGCCGATATGGCGCCGAAAATTCTGCCAATCCTGCCAGATAAGCTAATCCGTAAAGCCGAAGCGCATCTGCGGAAGCTGAACGTGGAAATCGTAACCGGCGCCAAGATCACCGAAGTAGGCAAAGGAAGCGTGGCTCTCGGCGAGAAGAATGTCGTAGCCTCCAACACCATTGTCTGGACGGCGGGCGTCGAAGGCTCCGAGCTTGTGGGCAAACTTGATGTCCAGCAGCAAGGACGCAAGCGCATCGTCACCAACGAGCATCTGGAAAGCGTCGACCACAAGAACGTATACGTTGTCGGCGACAACATCTTCTACATTGTCGAAGGCGAACAGCGTCCCGTTCCGCAAATGGTCGAGAACGCCGAGCTTGCCGCTCCGCTGATTGCCGGCAACATCGTCGCCGACATTAACGGAACCGCGAAAAAGGCCTATAAACCGGCCTTCCACGGCACGATGGTTTCGATCGGAAGCCGCTACGGCGTTGCGAATGTCGGTCTTCCGAACAAAATGTTCATGCTCACCGGATTCATGGCGATGTTCGCCAAGCATATGATCAACATTTACTATCTGTCCGGTGTAGCCGGATTTAATAAAGTCTGGACTTACATGATGCATGAGTTCTTCCATGTGGAGAACCGCAGAAGCTTCGTCGGCGGATATTTCTCCAAGCGCTCGCCGAACTTCTGGATCGTTCCGCTTCGCATGCTGCTCGGCGGCATGTGGCTGTATGAAGGCATTGACAAGCTGCGGAAGATTATCGACCAAGGCTGGAGCAAGATCTTCCTGATCCCGGCGGCCCCTTATCTTAAGGATGCAACATCGGCGGCCAGCGAAGCGGTAAGCAACGTCAAGGAAACGGTTGACGCCCAATCGGCGGCATCGGCGGTCGGTACCGCCAAAGAAGCGGTTTCCGCACTTCCCGTTCCGAAGTTCATTTACAACATTTCGAACTGGTTCATGGATCTCTTGTTCTATCAACCGGACGGCAACTACACGTTCCTTGCCAAGTGGTTCCAGCTCGGCATGGTATGCGCCGAAATCATCTTTGGCATCATGCTGATTGTCGGACTGTTTACCGCCCTTTCCTCCATTGCGACGATAGGCATGGCCGTCATGATCTGGACGACCAAAATGGCAGCTACGGAAATGCTGTGGTATGTGGCGGCGGCAATCGCCTGCATCGGCGGTTCCGGCAGCGTCTTCGGTCTCGACTACTACGTTCTGCCTTGGCTTAAGAAGCAGTGGAAGAAAATTCCGCTTGTAAGACGATGGTATCTGTACACCGACTGAAGCAGCTGATCGCCTGAATGATTACCGTACTTTCAATTGCTATTATATAAGTCATCTATGTGTTTTCTATGTTGATTTATACAAGATTAATAACAACTTTAATGGAGTAATGTGTCCTTTAGGCACATTACTCTCCTTATTTAAGAGAGGTTTTGTAAGGATGATCCAGGCGTTTGACTGCTTCCGCAAAACCGACAAGAAGGAGAGAATCTTGTGAACAGACAACTCATTGGAGATACTCTTCGGCTGCTTCAGGCTGAATTGTCGCCCATCGCCGGAATTCAGCTTCCTTTCTCTCCGGCGGAAGGCGATGGTCTGCTCTCGGTAATGGACAGCTATAACCTGGAATACAGCCGCAAAATGCACTTCATGGGCATGTACATCATTCTTGTGCTGGCTGCCCGCCGGCACATGGAATGCGCTGAGGATCATCCCGATTTGATCCGTAATGTGCTTGATGGAGATTATTTATACAGCTTTTACCTTCAGTTCGCCATAAAGCACCGCGAGCTGGATTTCGTCGTCTTTCTGGCTCCTTATATTAAACAGCAGCAAGTCAGAAGAGCTAATGGAGACTACACCGAGCTGGACCTCACAGCACTAATCGGACAATTCCTGAATGCCGAATTTAAAAAAAAGCGTCGTTCGGAAAAAGCGATAGAACAGGTGGGATAGCGCCAACATGAAGCTGCATGAAGCCTTGAATATCGACATTGCGGAAGTTAACCTTGAAATCGAACGGCTGGTAACGCGCGACAAGGATGTGCCCGGAGGCTCGGCGCTGGCCAAAGGCGTTCTGGAGCTTGTCAATTCCGGAGGCAAACGGCTTCGCCCGCTTATGGTCATTGTCGGCAGCCGCTTTGGCCGGAAGGGACAGAGACGCCGCACGCTCCAGCTGGCCGCGGCTGCCGAGTTCATCCATGCCGCCTCGCTTGTTCATGACGATATTATCGATGATGCCAAGCTGCGGCGCGGACGTCCCGCCCTGCATACGCAGACGGGGGTACTCTCAGCCGTCCATATCGGCAATTATATGTCTGCAAGGGTTATCGAACTATTAAGTAAGCATGCCGGGGATAAGACCCATTATGTGCATGATCTGTCGGCCATAGCCACCGCCCAGTTGTGCATTGGGGAATACCAGCAGATGGAGCATGCCTACGACTATGATCTTACGCTTGAGCAGTACCTGGATAAATCACTCAACAAAACGGCTCTTCTGATGGCGACCTGCCTCCGTGTGGGAGCTCTGTCAGCCGAGAGCACGGAAGAGACGGCCGAGGCGCTGTACGCGTTCGGCGAGGCGCTCGGCATCGCCTTTCAGATCCAGGATGATCTGCTGGACTTCACCCAATCGTCCGAGACGCTCGGCAAGCCTGCCGGCAGCGATCTGCGCCACGGACAGGTCACCCTGCCCGTAATCTACGCGCTGCAGGACCCGGCGCTTGCAGCGCGCATCCGCCGCATCGGCCCCGGCTCTTCGGATGCCGACGCCCGGGACGCTCTGGCGGCCATCTCCGGCAGCGGCGCGCTTGCCCGCACGGAAGAAATGAGCCGCCGTTATCTGGAACAGGCGGCGGCCATCGCGAAGCGGCTGTCCTCCTATCCGGCGCACGCCGATCTGGAGACGCTGATTGCGTTCTTTGCGGGCAGAGACCGCTGACCCATTTTTAATTCTTTACCATGAAAAAGGCGGATACTCCATCACGGGAGTATCCGCCTTTTTCGTATTCTTTTTCCTACATTAGAGTGCCGGAACGTATAGATAAGCTCAGCTTACATAAAAGAAATCAACCAGCGAACAAGCCAAAATGACCATGCTGATCACCTGATTCAAATTGTAAGAGGCGACCTTCATAAGCTGCCGGTTCGACGGCTTGATGATGTTGTGCTCTGTCATCAGAAGCAGGGTTGCGATGCCGATGCCGACGAGATATATCCAGCCAAGTCCGCGCCACACATACAGGAAGAGCAGCAGCATAATCATGATAAAATGCAGCGCCTTCGCAATGCGCAGCGCATTTTTTAGCCCGAAGTAGCTGGGAATGGACCACAGTCCGGCCCGGCGGTCGAAATCGATGTCCTGGGTGCCGTAAATAATATCGAAGCCGGCGATCCAGAGCATAACGACCGTGCCGATGACAAAAGGCGTAAAGGCGATTTGCCCGGTTACCGCAAACCACGCGCCGATCGGGGCGGAAGCAATCACAAAGCCCAGATACAAATGACTGAGATAGGTGAACCGCTTCGTATAAGAATAAGTGGAAATCAGAACGATCGCCACGGGCGACAGGATCAGGCACAGCAGATTCAGCATTCCCGAAGCGAATATAAAAATCGCGTAGTTGACGGCAACGAACACGGCCACTTCCTTCTCCGCCAGCAGGCGCTGGGGAAGATGCCGGTGCGCCGTTCGGGGATTCTGGCTGTCAAAGGTGCGGTCGACGAGACGGTTGAACGCGTTGGCGCCGTTGCGGGCGCCGATCAGAGCGATCAGCCCCCACAGCATGATTCGGCCGGAAGGCCAGCCGCCGGCGGCCCACACCATGGATATGATGGCAAAAGGCAGCGAGAACAGCGTATGCGAGAACATGACCAGTTCGCCGAACAATTTGAGTTTATGCGCCGCTTGTTTGCAGGCGTTAATGATGACCATAGCGTTTCTTCCCCATTCTCTTCTCTCTTGTAGCTTCCAAAGACCGGCCTGATTACACGTCCGCCGAAGGCGCCGCTCCGGCCAGAATGCGGGCCAGCGTCCCGGCCAGCGCCTGAAGCAGCCCGCCGATATCTTCTTCGGTGATAACGAGCGGCGGCTGGAAGGCCAGGACATTTCGGCCCACTCCGTTCTTGCCGATCAAATATCCCCGGTCTTTCATTTCTTCGAGCACTTCATCCGTCAAGGCCGCGTTTTCCGCCGCTCCGCCGGCGCGCAGCTCGGCGCCCAGCATAAGGCCCGCTCCCCGCACATCGGCGATTGTGCCCGGATAACTGCGCTGAAGGTCCAGAAGCCCTTCCCTCAGCTTCGCGCCCAGCCGCTCCGCCCGCTCGGGAAGCCGCTCCGCCTCGATGTAGTCGAGCACGGCCAGCGCCGTGGCCGCCGATACCGGATTACCGCCAAACGTCGAGGCGGACGGCGTGTTCAGGGAACGGGCGATGTCGTCGTTGGTCGCAAAGGCCGCCACCGGCACGCCGTTGCCGAGCGCCTTCGCCATCGTGATGATGTCCGGCACTACGCCGAAATGCTCCATGGCGAACATAGCGCCCGTGCGCCCGAAGCCGGTCTGAATCTCGTCGGCAATCAGCAGGACGCCGTACTGATCAAGCAGCGTCTTGACCGAGCGGAAGTACGATAGCTCCGGCAGGATCATCCCGCCGTTGCCCTGAATCGGCTCGGCGATCATGGCGGCAATCGTATCTCCCTTCTCTTCAAGCACTTTTTTCAAATCCTCAAGAGACCGCTCCGCCGCCTGCGCTGGCGTCAGCTCCGGGTCATAGGGACGCCGGATAAAGGTGACATCCTCGTCCAGATATTTATCGGTCCGCCACATGGACAGCCCTGTTACGCTCATTGTCAGATTGGTCCGGCCGTGCAGCCCGCTCTCCAGCGCAATAAATCCTTTACGGCCGGTATGAAGCCGTGCCAGCAGCATCGCTCCCTCGTTGGCCTCGGAGCCGCTGTTCACGAAGAACGTGCGTCTAAGCTCGCCGGGAAGCACCTTCTCCAGCCGCTCCGCCAGATCGACGTTCGGCTGGGTCAGATAGATGGTCGTCGTATGCTGCAGCTGCTGCAGCTGGTGAATGGTCCGCTCCGTAATCGCCGGATTGCAGTGGCCGCAGGCGACCACCGACACCCCGGCGAAGAAATCGGTGTATTTTTTCCCGTTCTCGTCATATACATGCTGCATTGATCCGCGCACAAGCTGCGGCGAATTCCGGTAAAAGTGCTGTGTACAAGGATAAAAATATTGCTTACGCTTGGCCGCGACGGCCTCTCTCCCGATGATTTCCTTCTCGTTCATGCCTTCTAGTCCCCCTTTTCTGAGAGTTTCGTCCGCCCGTCTTTCTTCTACGATACTATATACGATGAACTTTAAAAAATGACATCAGGGTAAGGAGTAACGAAGGGGAAGTTTGGAACTGTAGGAGCGATAGCGATCGCCTTTGTCTTCGGATTTCATCCGCGAAGAGCGGGTTAAATCGAGAAATCTGAAGACAACAGCGGCCGGAAGTCCAAACGTTCCTCGTAGTTACGACTGATATCTGATGAGAAAATCTTAAGTTCAGCTTATATATATTTAAAATTTAATTGAATTGCAGCGATCCGAGCGTATAGCCCGCATAGACAGGCTCCAGGCTCTCTGCCGCTTCTTCTCCGGTACCGGAAATGCCGCTTATGGCGTTCCGATAGGCATTCAGGATTGCGCTCAGCTGCTCCGGCGTATAGGTCGCGCCCTCGATGCGGAAGCAGGAGATGCCTGCCGCATACAGCTCACTGAGCACCGGCAAATAGCACAGCTCTTTGGAGAACAGCAGATGGCAGCGTCCATGCTGGTCGCGGTACACCGGATTTTCCCCTTTATCGGTCATCAAGACAAGCACATCATTGCTTACATAACGGTTGTCTTCCTCGCCGATCGGCTCCATCACTTCGGTATTTTCATATAAATCATGTTCCAAATACATCAGCGCCGGCGAACCGTGCACCACCATTTCCAGCGGCAGGTCGGAGCGGGAGGCAAAAGCAGCGAAATGCTCCAGCGTCATCTCGGGCGATACACTGATCCGCTTAAGTCCAAGCCCTGCGTACAGCCCGGCGGAAAGCGTGTTGTAAATGTTGAGGCTGGCGTCTCCGATCAGCGGATAACCGGTTCCGTTATAGCGGCGGATGGCGCCAAGATTCGTAACGAGCAGACCGTCGATCGGGAGACGTTCCCCATGAATGAGCAGCTGGTCGTATTGGTCAAAATGCAGCTCCGTCATCATTCGAGGCAGTCCCAGAATCAGCTTCGTCTTCCCTTTGATCGAGCCCAGCTCCATTACGTCACGCTTGGTGAACGGACGGTCGGGCTCGAAGACATCGCCGGACAGATACAGATGCTCCACCCCTGCTTCCAGGGCGGCCTTGGCCTGCGCCATGTTGTTGACGCGTACCGCCAGCTCGGGGTTCGTCCGCGCGCGGTCTTGGTTCCCCTCCGCCGCCAGCCGTTCCCGCAGCTGCTCCACGCGCTCTTCGGACAGTTCGCGCTCCGCGGTCGGCGTGCTGAACACCTTGCCTGTGCTGTAGAACTTGCCGGTCCCTTCAAACCGCCGGTTAATGTTCCGGAGTCCCGGCTTGCCGAAGGCGTAAGCGGTGGAGAAATCACGCTTGCGGTTATTGTACAGCAGCTTCGAATCCACCGTGCGGTCAAACCCGACAGGATCGTCGATATACCGGTCGATCGCCTCGCCGTAGCTGTTGACAAGCATCACCATGAAATCCTTGTCGCGCATGCGGCCTTCGATTTTGAACGAGGTAATTCCCGATTCGATCAGCTCCGGCAGATTCTCGTACATGAACATATCCTTAACCGCAAGCGGATATTCCGCAGGGAAGATGTAGCCGTCTTTTTTAATCCGGTAATCCCAGCGGCACGGCTTCATGCATTTGCCCCGGTTGCTGCTCATCCCGAACACATGGGAGCTGTAATAGCAGTTCGCGCCGTGGACGGAGCACATATCGCCGTGGACGAAATACTCCAGCTCCATTCCGCTTGCTGATCCCAGCAGCTTCGCCGTCTGCAGGTCCATCTCCCGCGAGGTGACGACGCGGCTTACACCAAGCTCGCGCAGCGCGTGGATCATCTCCAGATTATGTACATTCATCATAACCGAAGCATGGATGGGCAGCGTAAGTCCCATTTCCCGGATCAGCTCCGGTACCGCCATATCCTGCACAATCAGCGCGTCCGGCTGGACACTCTCCAGATAAGTGAGATATTCGCGGGCTTCCTCTATCTCCTCTTCGCTGAACAGGTTGTTGACGGTAATGTACACCTTTTTACCAAGGCCGTGGGCGATGTCGAGCGCCTGTGCAATCTCCTCCAGAGATAGATTGTAGCCCTTTCGCATCATTCTCATATTCAGCACGGGGCCGCCAAGATAGACCGCATCGCAGCGGGACTTCACAACCTCTTTAAAAATGTCAAAGGTGCCGGCCGGAGCCAGCAATTCAATTTCTCTCCCATTAAAATAACGCGTCATTCGTGTTCCTCCTTATGTGACTCCCCCGGTGACGTTCCAGTTACAGGATAGCGGCAGCAAGGCCTGCCAGAATAAATATAGCGATAAAAAAAGAATCCGCCCGGCCCCATTTCAAGCGGTGATACCGCGAACGGGGGGCATCCATCCGGAAGCCGCGGGCTTCCATGGAATAGACCAGATCCTGAGCCCGCCGGAACGCTCCGGCAATGACCGGAACAAGCAGCGTCACCAGCATCCGCCCTTTCTCCTTAAGCGGCAGCTCGCTTAAATCGGCTCCGCGCGAAGCCTGCGCCTTCAGCACAATTTCCGCCTCGTCCAGAATCGTCGGAATGAACCGCAGGGCGAGGCTGATCATCAGCGTAAAGCGGGCCGGTGAAAGCCCGATAAACCGGAGCGGCGACAAGATCCCTTCAAGGCCCTGGTTCAGCCTTGCCGGCGTGGTTGTAAAGGTCAGCAGCGCGGTAAAGGCGACCAGCAGAAACGTGCGGATCGCCGCGAACGCGCCAAGCCTCAGGCCCTCCTCGTAAAGGGAGAAGGAGCCGATGGTCACCAGGACCGCTCCTTCCTTAACCGTCAGCAGCTGGACGATAAGAATAAACAGCATTAAATATCGAAGCGGCTTGGCCGCCAGCACATAATATTTGAGCGGAATCCGGGTGGACGCCGCCACCGCCACCGAGATCGCCGCGATCAGCGCTATGGCCGGCCAGGACCGGGACAGCAAAATGGCGGCGGAGTACAGCAGCATGCCGACGAGTTTCGATCGGGGGTCCAGCTTATGGACCCAGGAGCCGGTCTCAATGCTTCTGCCGAGCAGCAAACGCTCATTCATAGCCGGCCCCCTGTCCGCCAGCCCGGCCGGAATTGCCGCTTCGCCGCGACGCAATTAGCTCGGCCAAGCCTTCCGGCGTCAGCCGCGGCTCTTCGCCCTCAAGGCCCAGCCGGTCGGCAACCGCCCGCCAGTAGCGCAGCGAGTCCGGCACCGCCAGCCCACAGCGCGTCAGCAAAGACGGGTCCGCCGCCAGCTCCCGGATGCTGCCCTGAAAGGCGGTCCGGCCCTGGTCCAGCATGATCCAGCGGTCGGCATGGGGCAGCAGCTCGTCCATCCGGTGCGTGACGATAATCACCGTCCGCCCGCGCTCCCGGCAGAGGCGCGTGAGCAGCCCGATCAGCTCCCTGCGGCTGACCGGGTCCAGCGAGGCCGTCGGCTCGTCCAGCACGATAATCTCGGGGTCGGCCGCCAGCACCGAGGCGATGGCCGCCTTGCGCATTTGCCCGCCGCTCAGGCGAAACGGATTGCGTTCCAGCAGCGCAAGGTCCAGCCCCATATCGAGCATTGCCTGACGCGCGCGCTCCCGCGCCTCATCCGGGCTCATGCCGAAGTTGAGCGGACCGAAGCACAGATCCTTCTCCACCGTCTCGGCGAACATCTGCTGCTCCGGGAATTGGAAGACCAGCCCGACGCGCCGCCTGAGCGGCAGCAGCTTGGGCGGCTTTTCTCCAGCCCGGAGCGTAATATCAAGAACCGACACCGTTCCCTCTGTCGGCTTTAGAATCCCGTTGAACAGCTGAAGCAGCGTTGATTTGCCGGACCCGGTGGCTCCGGCGATGCCGACCATCGTCCCTTGGGGAAACTCGCAATCGATCCCATGCAGCGCCGCCTGCCGCCACAGACTCTGCTGCGAATACGTATAGCTTACTTGCTGGAGTTGAATGGCCATAGTGTTTCGATTAGCTCCTTTTCACTGGCGGGTACGCCGATCGTAATCCCCCGGGCCTCAAGCTCGCGGCTGAGCTCCCAGGCGTACGGCGCATGCAGGCGGCACGCTTCCAGCAGCCCCGGGCTGCTAAACAGCTCGGCCGGCGTCATATCCCCCGCCAGCCCGCCCCCGCACAGCGCGAGCACACGCTGCGAGGCCATGATTTCATCGGCGTCATGCGTAATCATCAGAATGGTGTAGCCTTCGGCATGCATGTCCCGCAAAATGTCCAGCAGCCCGTTCCGGCTCTCTTCGTCCAACATGGAAGAGGCCTCGTCAAAGATGACGACGCCCGGCTCCATTGCCAGAATGGAGACAATCGCTACCCGCTGCTTCTGTCCTCCGGACAGCTCCCCGGGGTGCTTGGCCAGCAGCCCGGTAATCCCGAGCTTGCCGGCATAGAGCCGCAGGCGGCGGTCCATCTCCTCCCGGGACAAACAGAGGCCTTCCAGACCAAACAGAATATCCTCCTCGACCGTTTCCCCGACGAACTGGTTATCCGGGTTCTGGAAGACCATGCCGATTTTCCGGCGGATATTTAAGATGGTGTCTTCGCTCAGCCTCTCGCCGCACACGGTAATTTCCCCGGCGCTTTTGGGGAGCAGCGCATTCAGCAGCTTCGCCAGCGTCGACTTGCCCGAGCCGCTCTCACCCACCAGGCTCACCCATTGCCCCTGCGGGATGCTCAGCGAGAGGCCGTGCAGAATCGGCTGCGCCGGATCATAGCCGAACGACACGTCCTCCAGCACGATGGCGTCAGTGACATGCCCTGCGGAATGGCACTTTCCGTCCAATTCCTTCATGTTGTTCACCCTCCCTGCGGCTGCGACGGCGCTTAGCGCAAAAATTCCTCGAACAGCGATATTTTGGACAATGAGGACACCAGATAGCGGACCGCATAGCCGACCGCGATGCCGGTGACAATTCCGGTCACGAGCAGGATCGGCAAGTAATACAGAATACTGGAGGTGCCCATGACGATCGACGCTGCCGCCAACTGTCCGATATTATGGGCGATGCTGCCCGCAATGCTGACCCCGATCAGACTCAGCCGGTTGCGTCCTCCCTTCATTAAAAGGAACATGACCGCAAAGCTGAGGAGCGAGCCGAACAAGCTGAACAGCAGGCTGGAGAACGTACCCAGAATAAAAGCAGTGAGAAGCGTTTTCAGGATAACAAGCATAAAGGCGTCCCGTCCGCGCAAGAAATAAATGCAGGTCAATATCATAATGTTGGCAAAGCCCAGCTTCGCCCCCGGCATCAGCCCCATCGCCGATAAAGGAATTTGAGCTTCCACGATACCCAGCACGACGGCCACCGCGGAAAAAATCGCGATAATGACCGTCTTCTTCAGCGCCTGGGTCGATTCGCTACCTGACAACCCCATCTATTTCGTCCTCCCCCGTCTGATTAGCGATTTCCACCAGAACCCTGTGCGGCAAACAGACAATCGTCTGTTTGGGCCGGGAAATAAATCCGAACCCCAGACATACCTTGTCAGGGCAATCCGCATCATACATCTCTATGCCGTAATCATGGACTTTAAGGATGTTATAGCCGCGTTCCGTCCGGATATCAATGGTCTGTTCTTCTTTGGTCAGCTTTACGGTACGGTAATGCTTGCCGTCCACCGTAATATTGGCTACCAGCTCATTCTCCTTGGCATCGTTACCGAAATAACGGGGAACAAGAAAAGCGAGCGCAGCGATCAATACGACGGCAACGAGCAGCACGTCTGCGCGTTTCATAAAATTCTCCCTTATTTTTTAATTAAATAATAACCAGACTTATTAATTATAACGGTCTGCTCTAAATCCTTCAATGAAAGCGAAAGTTTGGTTGCCCGATTTCGGGCGGACTTCACAAAATATATATTTATCGTCCAAGAAAAAAGGGCTATCCGGTTTTTTCTGGATAACCCGCGCCTATCGAGCCGCAAATTTTACCGAAATAGGACAGAAATAACGCTGCAAGCTCCGGGTCCCACTGGGTCCCTCTTCCCTTCTCCAATATGCCCAGCGCCTGCTCATGGGCCATGCCTTTGCGGTAAGGACGGTCCGAGGTCATCGCATCATACGCGTCGGCAACCGCAATAATCCGGCCAAACAGCGGGATACCTTCACCACTCAGACCGTCAGGGTACCCTTTTCCGTCATAGCGTTCATGATGCGAGCGCACGCCGCCGAGGTAGGGTGCAATTTTCTCCTGCGGCTCAATCTGGCCCAGAATATTCACGCCCAGCACGGGATGGCTCTTAATCTGGTCGAACTCCTCGTCCGTAAGCTTCCCTTCCTTGAACAGCACGCTGTCCTGCACACCAATTTTTCCGATGTCATGCAGCAGAGCGCTTTTGTGGAGGTTGTCCAGCTCCTGTCCCCGCATCCCTGCGAGCCTCCCGATAATGACGGAATATTCCGCCACGCGAACCGAATGACCGGCTGTGTACGAGTCTCTGGCGTCCAGCGCCACCGCAAGCGTTGTGAACAGGCTGTCCAGCATCTGCCGGTTCTGGCGCTCCCGGACCTCAAGGCCCTTGGTCATCATGTTGAATCCCGCCACCAGCCGGGAGAACTCATCCGAATAATGGTTCTGCATCTGCAGCAGGCTGCCGTCCTTGACTTCATTCATCGCCGCGTACAACTGCTGGATAGGCCGCTGAACGCTCCTCGTAAGGAGAAGAGCCGCAATCATGGAAAAAAGTATGCCGAGCAGAACGACCAGGCCCGCCCACGCCCAATAGGTGCGCATCGACGTACCGCTGAGACTGCCCAGCCGCACCTGAGTCATCACGCTGAATAAAAAAAGCGGAAAGGTTCCAATCAGCGAACAGCTGATCAGAAATTTGGGGCCGATGGATACATGGCTGTGCTCTTCCAGCGAGAAATCGAACTCATGCCTTGCCAGCGCCTCCTCCCGAAAGTGCCGCAGCAGAACGGGAATGGACGCTTCGGTCAGAAAGAATTCGATCAGCGCGTGCATGCTCGTAATTAATACCGCTCCGAATATACCAAAGACAATATAGGAATAAGGAAGATGGAGCAGTCCCGAATGAATCATCCAGGCTGCAGCAAGGCTCGACGGAACCGACAGACCAAGCATGTGAGGACCGAAAATACGCTTGACCGCCAGCATCGGCAGCCGGTGCGTCCGCAAATAGGCGCTCCTCAGCGTATCAAGCGAAGGTTCCTTTTCGGCAAAAGCGTGGCGGATGGGCTCAATATGTTTGTTGAACTGCCACAGTTCGGCCAATACCATAATGACAAACGAAAAGCATAGATTAAGGATCAGCCGGCCGTACTCGTCCCAGCCGATTTCAAGCGTGGAGCCCATCAGCAGGCCGCCTCCCGCTATGACGGCTACCCCGGAACCCAATAAATAATGGAGGATCTGCTTGTTTAAGAAAGATTTATATATATTCATGTCTCCTCCATTTTCCTTTTTTTCTCACTATGCCGCTTGCATTTCAGTATACAATGCATTAAACTATAGTAATATTTGATTTTCCCTATATGAAAAATTCGCTAAAAAAGGATGGCACAGGAGCAACTTACTGTGTTTATCGGTTTCTTTTATTGAAAATTTTACATTTTCTTATGCGACTCTTCCTTATTTATGAGACGATATTCAACCTGTTATTTTCCGACTCACACTGGCGCGGTCATTGGAGCCGCAAGGGCAAAAGAGAGGTAGGGCTTTTGTCGTTTTGGATGCAGAATCTACTATCGCCATACGGCTGCTGGAAATAAACGAGGAGTAAGAAGCCCGTTGCTCACGAACGGCGGGAGGATTAAATATACTGCACGGGAAGCGCCGCTGCCCCTTACGGACACTCGGCGTTCCCGTCAACATACAAGCGCCCGGTAACCGCTGTTTGCGGATACCGGGCGCGTCCATTTTTACGGCGATGCCTGTGTATATTGGCCGATAAAGCCGGCAACCCGGCGGATATACTCCGCCTTATCCTTGTCGTAGGACGTTCCGTGCCCGGCGCCTTTCATCGCCAGTCGTTCCTTGGGACTGCCGCAGGCCTCATACAGCTCGTCCAACATGTAAAAAGGAACGAAGGTGTCGGCGTCCCCGTGGATAAATAAAATCGGCACCTTCGCGCTTCGCACCTGCCGCAGCGCGGAGGCTTCGCGGAAGGAATATCCGGCCTTGATGCGCGACACCAGGCTCGCGCTCTGCAGAAAGGGAAAGCTCGGCAGCCGGTACATCCTCCGCAGCTGGTAAGACAGCTCGGCGGCGACCGAGGTGTAGGCGCAGTCCGCGACGATGGCCTTGACCTGCGGCGGCAGCTCCTCCCCGGAGGTCATCAGCACCGTCGCTCCGCCCATCGATACGCCGTGCAGCACGATCTGCGCCTCCGGCCCCGTCTCCTCGATGACACGCTGAATCCAGCGCACATAATCGCGCCGCTCATGCCAGCCAAAGCCGATATAACCGCCTTCGCTTTCCCCATGCCCTCTGGCGTCGGGAATGAGAACATTGAAGCCGAGCACGTCGTGATATATTTTGGCGTACGCCCCCATGTCCTTTCCCTTGCCCGAATAGCCGTGGGCCACAATCGCGGTCCGCCCTTCCGCGCGGTCCGAAGCAATCCAGTATCCCCGCAGCTTCAAGCCGTCGTCCGATACCAGCTCTATATTCCGGATGGTCTGGCCGGCTATCCACTGCTGCCCTTCTCCCCAGGAGGCCCCCGCCACAGGCGGATCGCTCCTCAGATCTGGATTATTGCTCATGAATACTTTCGGGGCGCGCATAACCGCCACCTTGTAAAAATATAGCCCGGCATAGGTTACGCCGGCGGCGCAAACGAGAACTACAGCAATCGTAATCAGCATCCACAGCATAAAAGTTCACCCGGCCTTCCCCAAGGATTCTTCGTAAACACCATTTTCAGGCGCGGCCCCAAATTTTTCCGTTTTTCTAAAGCTACGTGAGCAGTATAGCATGATCCCGGGCCTTGCATATAATCGGGCGATGAGGCGGCCTTTAGCGAGGCGTCGCTGCGCCTTTAAGCCTTAGCTTTTTTTCACGCAAAAAAAGCCGCCGTCATTCCCCGGGCAGCCCTTCGCGATCGGCCTCTATTTTTAATTTTCGCCAATTCGAAAACCGTTAGTTACAGCACATGCAGCCAGCCGATCAGGGACATCCACAAAGGAACACTGAACATAACGCCATAAGCCAATCCGCGACGGAAGTTTCCTTCTGTTCTCATTATTCATTCCTCATTCCCAAATCAATATTTTAAATTTTTAATTCCTGAATTTAATATAAATCAACTTGATGCATAACGTTGTGAATTTAATCACAATAAGCCTTTATGTTTAAAAATTTTATTGTTTTTTTCGAAAAAAATCCGGTTTTTAAAAAAAACCGGCCCTGCCGTGGGAGTCGGCAGGGCCGTAAAAGTATATTCACAAAACACTGGGGGGTGTTTGGTAAATTCAATATACACCCCGAACCTGAAAATAACCTGACCAAAAGCTGAAAAATACCTTAAATTTCCCTTTGAAGCTGTATTTTTTTACCCGTTCTTCAGCAAAACCCGGATAAAAGGCTCCTTCTTCCAGAAGGCCGAATCCCCGTTGAATTCTACGCTTTCGACCCGATCCTGACCGCCAGGTATAATAATCGGGGTAACCGGCGACAGCCCCGCCCTTACAATCGTCTCCAGATCGAACTCAAGCAGCGGCTGCCCGGTCTTCACTTTATCGCCGGCGGCCACGCGGGGAAAGAAGCCTTCACCCTTTAACGATACGGTTTCGATGCCGACGTGAATCAATATCTGAAATCCCGCTTCATGCTCAAGCAGCAGGGCGTGCTTGCTCTTCTCCATAACATGGGCCACCGTCCCCGGACATGGCGCCGTTACCAATCCTTCCGAGGGCAGAATAGCACCTCCGCCCCCCATCGAGCCGTCTGAAAATGCAAGGTCCGGCACGTCCTTCAGCGGCAGCAGCTTTCCCTTTAGCGGGGCCATTAGTCCGATGATCGAGGCGTCTTTCTTTTTTCTTGTGAATCCAAACATGTCACAGCCTCCCGAGTTCTGTCTTAAGAAGAGTTTACCCGGAAAATAGGTTCGCTTCATAGTTCATTTGGTAAAAAAAAAGCGGCCCCCCAACCACTGGAGAACCGCGTTATTATCAAAGCTTATACTTCAATCGTCGAGTCGGCTTGCGAAGCAAAGCGCTCAACCTCTTCCAGCGTAGGCAGTGCCGCGATTGCGCCGACTTTGGTGCAGACGATCGCTCCGACACGGTTGGCAAGCGTCACAAATTTCTGAAGCTGCTCAAAATCTTGAGCGAATTCCTTCGGCTGCTCAAGCCCGCTGATCTGGAACAGAACCGCTCCGATAAAAGCGTCTCCCGCCCCGGTGGAGTCGATGGATTTTACCTTAATGCTGTCGATCAGGGTTCTGGTGGCGCCGGTCGAAATCAGTGTTCCCTCTTTTCCAAGGGTAACGGCTATCGTCTTGGCTCCCCAGCCATGCAAAATATCCAGCGCAGACTTACGGTCAGACTCGCCGCTTACGATTTTCAATTCATCCTCGCTCAGTTTAACGAAATCGGCTTTCTGAATGCCTTCCTTGGAGAGGCTGATAAACTCCTCTTCTCTGCCTTTCCAAAGGTCGCCCCGGTAGTTCGGGTCAAAGGAGATAAATTGCCCGTTCTCCTTCGCTTCATCCATCAAATCCAGATAAGTCTGTTTGAAAGGATCATTCAATAATGCCGTTGCGGAGCCAAAATGAACGATGGATGCCTGTTTGATCTGCTCTTTGTCGAGATCCTCCGGAGTCACCAGTCTGTCCGCGCCGCGGTTGAACACAAAGTCGCGCTCCCCGTTGCCCTGCAGCGAAACAAAAGCCAGCGTTGTCGGCGTTCCCTGCTCGAACAATAGCATGGAAGTGTCGACACGTTCCTGATCCAGCGTCTGCTTCAGGAACTTGCCGAAAGGATCGTCTCCGACCTTGCCCAGGAAGGACGCCTTCCCTCCAAGCTTGGCGATCGCCGCGCTGACATTGGCCGGAGCCCCGCCTGCCTGCTTCGAGAAATGCTGTCCGTCAACAAGATTGACGTCCACATCCGTGCAGAAGAAATCGATTAACAACTCACCAACGCAAAGTACCGTTCCATAATTCTTCATTTGATCACCTCATATGTAGGATTTAATTTAGTGCGGGCGTGGAGCCTCTGAATACCAGATCCGTGCCCACATGAGTGACTTGGAAGGGCCTTGATGGATCTTTCATTCTTGATAATAACATCTCGGCCGAAATAATGCCCATATGATTGCTGTAAATATGCACCGTCGTAAGGGGAGGCTCGACGACACGCGACTCCGAAGAATCGTCAAAGCCGCATACCGCAACCTCTTCCGGCACCTTGATCCCCTTGTGTTTCAGGGACTTCATGACGCTTATCGCAATGAAATCATTGGCGCAAATAAAGACGGAGGGCCATTCCTTCATCGCGTCCAGCTTCCGCTTCATCCAGTCGCCTTCCAAAAAAAAGTTCCGGTCCGGTTCCACGATGCAGTAAGAAGGGTCCGGCTCGATTCCGGAGTCGTTCAACGCTTTGTTAAATCCAGCCCATCGCTCGTTAAAGCTTTTGCAGTGATTGTAATCGCCTACAAATCCGAAGCTCCGGTAGCCCTGTGCAATCAATTTCCGGGTAAGGGAATACGCGCTGTGCTGATTTTCCATCAGTACCAGATCCGCCTTCAGTTCCGGGTGGAAAATATCGGCGGCGCAATCCACAAAGATGGCCGGAATGCCAAGGCCGGTAACCAGCCCGCTGTATTCCTTGTTGAACATCTCGATACAAATGATGCCGTCCACATTGGAAGCTTCAAAGTTGCCGGGAAGAGCCAAACCGCCCATTTCGTTCTCGCGGATAAAATAAATCGACAAGGTGTAGCCCTCGGCGCTGATCCTTTTCTCCAGTCCGCTGATCAGCTGTGATCCAAAATGCGAGCTGTTGGGAAGATTGGATGTCAGAAGAGCGATATTTCCCTGACTTTCGGGGACCTGGCCCGCCGTGTCTATATCCATATAGGCGAATTGCTTATACTTGAGCTCGGCCGCCTTCCTGAGCACCTTGTTCCTTGTTTCTGCCGGTATGCTTTCAACACCGTTGAGCGCCTTGGATGCCGTGTTTCTGGATATTCCCAAAGAATCGGCGATGTGTTGAATGGTAACTTTCGGTTTCCTCATGAATGTTGTTCCACCTTTGTTTATAGCACCCTTCTTAATTATTTAATATAAAGCATTCCAGCGCTATTCTCAATGCATAATTTACAAATGAACAATTTCACCTTTACATTTTCATTGACATTTTCAAAGTATATTTGTTAAATTGTAAATTAATCATATTGTCAAATGTAAAATCCCGAGCCTGTTCAACTTGCAAATCTGAGGCCGGAAATTGGAGTTATTTAAACAAAAAAAGTAAAGGCGGTAGATCGCATGGGCATTTTAAAAACAGCCAATCAAAGGCCCGTACTGCATTTTTCTCCCAAGCAAAATTGGATCAATGATCCGAACGGACTCGTTTATTTCGATGGAGAGTATCACCTGTTCTATCAGTACCATCCCTATTCTTCGGTTTGGGGACCGATGCACTGGGGGCATGCCGTCAGCAAGGATTTGACAACGTGGGAAGAACTCGACATCGCCCTTTACCCCGATGATAACGGAACGATCTTTTCCGGCAGCGCCGTTGTCGATTGGAACAATACCACCGGCTTTTTCCCGGAGCAGCCGGGAATCGTGGCCATTTTCACCAGCCATTTGGGCGGCAGCGAAACGTCTCCTACCGTACAAAGCCAAAGCCTGGCATACAGCCATGACAACGGAAGAACCTGGATCAAATACGAAGGAAA
This sequence comes from Paenibacillus apii, assembly GCF_011043685.1. NCBI lineage: Bacteria > Bacillati > Bacillota > Bacilli > Caryophanales > Paenibacillaceae > Paenibacillus > Paenibacillus apii. The sequence goes on from NZ_JAAKGU010000009.1 coordinate 201,337, forward strand.
TCCCGTTCTGACGCATCCGAGCAACCCGGATTTCCGCGACCCGAAGGTCTTCTGGTCCAAGCCGTATTCAAAATGGATTATGACTCTGGCAACGGGCCAGACTATTTCCCTGTATTCTTCTCCCAACCTGATCGATTGGACGTTCGAGAGCGAGTTTGGGGACGGAGCCGGTTCGCATGAAGGCGTGTGGGAGTGCCCCGATTTGTTCGAGCTTGCGATTGAGGGGACTGATGAACGCAAGTGGGTACTGCTCGTCAGCGTCGGCGACAACGTGGAGCTTGAGCACGGCTCCCGCACGCAGTATTTTGTCGGCTCCTTTGACGGAAGCGTCTTTACGCCGGAGCACAGCGACATCCGGTGGCTCGACTACGGCAAAGACAACTATGCGGGCGTCAGCTTCTCGGATATTCCGAAGGAAGACGGAAGAAGAATCTATGTCGCCTGGATGAACAACTGGCGGTACGCGAACCAGATTCCGAGCTCGGGATGGCGCGGCTCCATGACCATTCCCCGCACCTTGTCGCTCCGGACGTCCGAAGGCCGGACGCTGCTGCGCCAGCACCCGGTTAAAGAGCTGGACCTCCAGTTTACAGAATCGGTTGCTCTGCCCGACCTTCTCCTGTCCGCGGGGAAAGAGTTCGAGTTCAAAGCCGAGGCGGACTGCGCCGACTTACGCCTTCATCTGGAGCGGTTTGAAGCCGCGGAATTCGGTATCGTTATTCATCATACCGGCACCGACCGGACCGTTCTCTCCTACTCGGCCGGCGAGCGGACCCTCTCTCTGCGGAGAGAGCAATCCGGGGACACCGGATTCTCGGCAATGTTCCCGCTGCCGCAGACGACAGAGGAACTGGGCCAGCTCAAGGATATCCGCGTGCTCATTGACGCTTCCTCGGTCGAGGTTTTTGCCAATGACGGCCTGTCCTCCATTACCAGCCTGATCTTTCCGGAGAAACCTCTCGAACGCCTGTCGTTCTATTCGGTCGGCGGCCAAGTTCAGCTGCGGGGCGGCTCAGTCAAGCTGATTCAATAGCCTCATCTCTTTACGTCATCGCCCTATACAAGCCCGGTCTCCCGCAAAAGCGGGGAGCCGGGCTGTTTGTCTAACTTACCCGGACGGAAAAATGGAAAAGGAACCACCACGGGTTAGGCGATAACACTAACACGATTCAAAACGATGCATACACTAGTCTAAGAAAACCAAAGGAGGTAAAAGTAATGAGCGAAGGCTATGGAAAAATGTTCACTTCTACAACTGTAATCTTGGTGCTTTATATCCTCTTGGTCATTGTCCTCAAAACTTTCTAGTCAAATCGCCCAAAATAAGAGTCTACTTCAAAAGTAGGCTCTTATTTTGCCAAGTTCGCTAAAGTCACAACAAGAAGCTTTGTAATGGACAAGCGTTTTATGTATGTGTGCAAGGGGCATGAAAAAAGCGGCGGCGAGGTCATTTGCTTCATCTCGCCGCCGATCTTTTTCTTTTACACAGACAGGTTCATCAAATAAGGGGCGATTCAATCAGGGTCGCGAAATGAAACCGGTGGGTATGACCGTCGTTCAGCGTCGTCCGGCCGGTTACAAAGTGTACGTGCTTGCCGTTTCCAACCGGAATGGCCGGTCCCGTTCTGATCTTTTTCAGATTGTGAAAATGATTCAGAAAATCCGTTTTTTCCAGATTAATTTCATGGACATGACTGTTTCCCGAACGGATCGCTTGCCCTGTAACGCCGGCAAACCGGTGATTGTGCCGGTCTGCGCCTTCTTCCGCCAGCCTGGTGCTGCCTTGAAATTCATGCACATGTCTTTGTCTGGAAGATCCGGTTCTCTTCTTTCCCGCCAGCCGTTTCTTTTGCAATCCCAGCATCCTCCTTAAATCTGTATGGAACATCACACCATTGTATTAAGGCAGCTTAAGATAAGTACTGGGCAGCTATCCGGAGTTACCCAGTATACAATTGCGACTGCGGAATCACTTCCTTCGGCTGGCTGGGGCTGGACCACGAGAGGCTTACGGCAGCCTCGGGATCGCCTCCGTTGAAATAATGCAGCTCGATAAAATAATATTTCCCAGCTTCCAGACGGATGGTAACGGAATGCTCCTGCGTGCTGTGCACCGTCCAGTCATCCAGAAGAAGTCTGTTGTCCAGATACAGCCTTACGCCGTCTGAGGCCTTCGTGTACAGCGTATAATCTTCGGTAAATCTGGGGCGGAGGTATCCTGCCCACTTGATGGACATACTGTAATTGCCCACCGGCGTTCCCTTCATCCAGTTATAATCGATTGTGGGCACCGTTTTGCCCAGATAGTACTTTTCAAAGTTTGGCCCGACGTAATAATCTCCCCATAAACCGTTTCCAATGGATGTATCGGGCGGGTACACGGCATTTTCCGGCGGGTATTGTTCATCCAGGGTCAGCACGAAAGGATCATTATATAGCGCTTGCAGCTTATCCGCCGGGTTGCGGCTTCCATCTTTTACATAGCTGCCCCAGGTCATGAACCACGAATACATATATTGCTTCTGCCGAAGTGTGGTCGGGTCCGGATTCTGGCCGTTCTCGGTAATCGCGATGATCCTGCCTTCACCGATCCGCAGCAGCTCCTGATGATGCCAAGCCCTGAAGTCGTTGTTATATATATCCATGCCCAGCGCGTCCGCGCGGTTGTGGCCCACGTAGAAATCGGCGGCGTTCTGACACCACTGGTTGTTCGCGTTCGGACTCCAGACCCACAGCAAGTTGTTAAGGCCATGAACATTCACGTACCGGTTGTACATGATCTCCCACAGATTGTTAAACTTCGGCTGGCCGCCCCACCAAAACCACGTTCCGTTCATTTCATGATACGGACGCCAGAGAACCGGAACATTCGCGTCGCGAAGCGCTTTCAAATGCACGGCAACTTGATCGATATCCTCAATCAGCGCGTTGTACAGATCCGTACCGGGCGTGATGATGGGCTCAAACTGTTCAGGCGTACAGTCGGCTTGTACATTGGCCCAAGTGTTGGCGGTTCCGGGGAATGTCGCATGGTAGGTAGCCGTGATGATGCCGCCTTTATTCAGCACCCAATCCTTGCAGGCATTGACCACATTGGCCCGCTGGTTATAGGTGGTCTGGTCGCTTTGGCCGTTGATCGCGCCGAATTCCACACCTTTGAGCTTCGGGTATTTGCCTGTCACGCTGAAAATGTACGGACTGAACTGGTTCGGAGATTCCAGATATTCATGCTGCCCGGAAATAATCGCCTTGCCCTGCAATTGGTACAAATACGACAGCAATGCTCTGGCTGACGGGGATATATTCGGATTTACGGGTTCTTTCAGCAAAAGATTACTGTATTCGCGCTGCAGGGTACCATCTGTGATCATTCTAGTCGGCGAGTCCGGCAAACTTCGAATCTTTCTGTCATCCATCGCTTGTCACCTCCTTTTTAATAGAGTATGAACACCGGATGAAAGTTGGAACGGCAGGATAGGGGGCCAAAAAAAAATAAGGCGAGACCCCTTCCTGCGAGGCCACTTGCTTCGGCTTTCAGGGTTAGGGATAGCCGAGCAAGCTTCACCGCATATGCACAAGGGGTGCCGCCTCCAGGTTACATTATAAAAGGAACCTTATTGTACTCCAGCCATACTAAGATTACTTGGCCTCCTGAAATACATACCTTGGCTTTTTTCGTTTTTTCTCCGAAGATGATATAGCTGGCCTCGCAGCCGTCTTCTTGATCTTCCGTCATTTTCCGGGGGTGAAGCAGCAGCTGACGGAGATGCTCCGTGGTAAATCCCGCTTTCCAGAAGGCGTGTGAGGCCCACTCGGTCATTTGAAGAGTTTGCTGATCCAACGCTTCCTCCACTTTTTTCAGAAATAAGGTTTTCTCCATCTATCCGCACTCCTTTATGATGTTTTAGACAGGCTAGGGCCTCCAAAAAAAACTGGCCCTGCCTTGGGAGTCGGCAAGACCATAAAAGAAATATGTTAAAAAAACACTGGGAGTGTTTGGTAGATCCAATATACACCCCAAGCCTGAAAAGGACCTTAAATTCTCGTCGAGGTTAAAGAATTTTCATGCAACGCCTATTTGAAGCCGCCAATCTCATCTATAACGCCGCGAAGCCTTCACACGCGAATTGATGTGATTGATCAATCCGGTAACCCCGGGCCATCGCGTCCTGATTACCACCGATTCCCAAGCGATTACGACGATCACTCCGGCATAGTTGTTGCCATCGGTATCTTCGAGGGCAGCCGTTGCAGATCGGCGTCCTGGTCGATATTGGCGAGCCGCTACTGGCTATAATCGATCCAGAATCCTTGGAGCCGGTACCGGACGAGCCATTGCCTTCCGGATGGGAAGAGTTTGATTTCTGATACGAAAATACCCCGTAGCTTCTTCTCCGGGGTTTCCTGTTTGTGAAGTTGCATGCGATAGTCTCCGACATGTACATCCAATCCTGATCATCCTCCGACCATCTGAGTTTATCCATTGGAGCTGTCTGTCTACTTGCGTGAAATTCCTTCGCAGAATCAATCGTTGTATTGGTGCCATAACCGAGGTGTTATAGAAGCGTACACTCAGTAAGCACTAAAAAGGCTATTCGCAGTTTAGCCAGTCTAATATAATGAGAAAAAAACGGAATTTCCGGGTTTTCTCTTAACTCAGTTTACTATGTCAAATATTACGAATATTGTATTACTATGACTGAGTGATGTTTGAAATGATATATTAGTCTATTAGCTCATTCACTTTATTTTCTAACTTATCAGGACCAACCTTCTCTCCGTTAACAATAAACGATGGAGTCCCATAGATACCATTTGCTGCAGAAATTTTAAAATCTTTCTTTACATCAAAGAGATACTTACGATTCTTTAAGTTACTTTCAAAAAGATTGTAGTCAACTCCGCTTATATTATCCTTTACAAAATCAAGAAGAAATTTTTCGGTTGCCCAAATAGTTTTTTCCTCACCTTGTTTTTGAAATAGTTTTTCTTTGAATTCCCAAAACTTACCTGGTTCTTGATTATACATCGCTTCCGCTGCAACAGCAGCCTCAATTGAATCCGGTCCTAAAAAAGGAAAATTAATAAAATAAAATTGAACCTTACCAGTATCTATAAATTCTTCTTTAAAGCTATCAAAATACAACCTGTCCCAGTTTCGACAAGCAGGACATTTAAAATCTGCAAATTCTATCACCTTTATAGGAGCATTGGAATCTCCTATATAAGGTTGGTATGACAAATTAAAATCACCAACTTCCAAATCAATTTTTCCAGATGCATCCATCAAGGTTGGTAAATCGGTTATATCAGAACTCTGATTTTTAACTATAAAAGTTGTAATAATAGAGGTAATGCCTAAGCATAAAATTAAAATAACAATAGATAACAATATTTTTTTATTCACACTCTCACCCCGTTATGTATAATTATTATTTTATTACTATAATCGAATTTTTTGTTTGTTAAAAAAATCCCGTGGATTCACTTTTTACAAAAATTATTCCAACAAAGAAAAAACAAGAACATCTAGTTCTTGTCGAGATATTCTTTTACAAGTTTATTTTTTTTTCTTCCCTTCTACCTCAGCCCATATCAAATATATTATTCCAATAACCATACATAAGTTGGCCCCAAATTCCAACTTATTTCCTACGCTTGCTAATAAGGATTCGAAAATCTCCTTATTCCAGGAAACCGTACTAGAACCAAATATTGCTGCACTAATATAACGAACTGCATGTAAAAAAGCTGAAATAAATACAAAAATAGTTCCTGTTAAACGTCTAGACATAGCTAACACCCCTTAGATTATTATATCCATTTCAAACTACTTCCATAATAATTTTAACGTTTTTTCCCATAAATATCAATTGACTACCTGGATTTTAATGGTGTAATATGGATGATAATTAGATTTTACCCTTATATTGGAAGGAGTTAAGTTTATGAAAAAAGTTTATGCTGCTACTTTATGTACATCTGCTCTTTCATTAGTTCTATTTTTCCCTCAACAAACTAATGCACAAGATGTAAACGTGGGAACAAATGATATCAAAAGTAACAAACTAACCGAGACTTTAGAGGCAGATCAAAAAGAATATTATTTTGATGAAGAGACTGGAGAAATTATTACAGATTTGTTCACTATAACTGATAGCGGCATTAAGAAACTTAGTTTTGAGGATTTTAAAAAACACAGAAAGGAAAGCCAAGAAGCTGCAACTCAAAAGGCAAAATTGGATGAAGCTTTGCTTTTAAATTCTGCGCTTGTGAATTCTTCAGATAACAACCAAAAATCTTCAAGTATAGCTTCTACACCAGTACTTACTGAGTACTACTATACTGAGGGTTCTGCCGCACAGATTTATATGGCCAGTTATCCAGTAACCAATCCTTTGACCTGTGCTGCAGGAGCAACTAGTTGTAGTGCCTCTATCAGTTTCAGTAAAACAGAAGGTCAATCATTTTCGGCTAATGCAACAACGGAAGCTATAAAGAGTGCTATTAAATTGGGCGCATCATTTACTTGGAATTCTTCTGCTACGATTACTACTACTTATACTTTAACTGTACCCGGCGGTAAATCAGGAGAAATTAGATTTATGCCCCTTTTCAACAAAACTACAGGTACATTAAGAGGTTATGTTAACGGGCAATTAGTTGGAAGCGAAACTACTTCAGGGTATTCACCTGTTAAACTCGCAACAGGTATGTTAGCTGGAGACATCTATACTCGCGTTTGGTAATTCTATTTGAGTGTATTATAGAACCTTACCCTATCGTCTACGAGGGACATCTTTTACTTACTTATTAGAGTTTTTGTCTTGTAAACTGTTCAACCTAAACGGCTCCTCACTTGGCTTTGCGCTATGGGGGGCCTTAGTTATGTTATTTAGTTTCATTTGGACAGCACTCGAGAGGATTAACTGATAATCATGCTTATTTAGTATCTTATTACATGATGTTATGTTATTTACTTTTATGTATCTACAGAATGAATCTCCTCCACCCTCAATCCGGTCCCAATTATTCTCGCTCGAGCAGAATTTTATACGTTTGAGTTGCTGGTCTACTTGCATAACGATGCAACGCAAGTGCCGATCAACAAATGTGTCGAACAAAGTAATCCTGACCGGAACATTCACGTACCGGCTGTACATGATCTCCCACAGATTGTTAAACTTCGGCTGGCCGCCCCACCAAAACCACGTTCCGTTCATTTCATGATAAGGACGCCAGAGAACCGGGACATCCGCGTCGCGAAGCGCTTTCAAATGCACGGCAACTTGATCGATATCCTCAATCAGCGCGTTGTACAGATCCGTACCGGGCGTGATGATGGGCTCAAACTGTTCAGGCGTACAGTCGGCTTGTACATTGGCCCAAGTGTTGGCGGTTCCGGGGAATGTCGCATGGTAGGTAGCCGTGATGATGCCGCCTTTATTCAGCACCCAATCCTTGCAGGCATTGACCACATTGGCCCGCTGGTTATAGGTGGTCTGGTCGCTTTGGCCGTTGATCGCGCCGAATTCCACACCTTTGAGCTTCGGGTATTTGCCTGTCACGCTGAAAATGTACGGACTGAACTGGTTCGGAGATTCCAGATATTCATGCTGCCCGGAAATAATCGCCTTGCCCTGCAATTGGTACAAATACGACAATAACGCCCTGGCTGACGGGGATATATTCGGATTTACCGGTTCTTTCAGCAAAAGATTACTGTATTCGCGCTGCAAGGCACCATCTGTGATCATACTCGTCGCCGAATCCGGCAGACTTCGAATCTTTCTGTCATCCATCGCTTGTCACCTCCTTTTTAATAGAGTATGAACACCGGATGAAAGTTGGAACGGCAGGACCTCCCAAAAAATGCGCTGCTCGAAAAAGGCAGAATAATGGCTTCTCTTGTTGGTATTGTCGAAGCAGCCCTGGCTCCCGACAACAAATACACTCCGACCATATGCCTTTTTTCTGTTCTTCTATCGCGCATTAGTGTGTCTCATCATAACCTGTTAATGAGAGACAAGGACTTAGGAGGAATGCCGGGTGCCAAAAATATCTGTAATTATGCCGGTCTACAATAACGCACTGTATTTACAGGAAGCAGTTAACTCAATCTTATTGCAAACGTTGACCGACCTGGAATTGATCATCATCGATGACGGATCAACTGACGGATCAGCAGGAATCATACATGAAATAAGAGACACAAGGGTAAGGAAAATATTCCACTCCGAGAATATGGGTATTGTAACTTCTCTGAATCAAGGACTTGATCTGGCTCGGGGTCAGTACATCGCGCGTATGGACAGCGATGATATTGCTGCACTAAACCGCTTGGAGGTGCAGGCTTATTTTATGGATCAGAATCGCAGCATAGATGTTTGCGGAACAGGATACACAACTAACTATCTTGGACCCGTCAAGTTAAATCCTATGAATCACGAAGAAATAAAAGTCTGGCTATTATTTTACTGCTGCATATTACACCCTTCCGTGATGATCCGTAGTTCAGTAAATCGTCTTCATATTCGTTATGATTCTAACTATCCCCACGCCGAAGATTACGAACTGTGGAATCGGCTTTCCACATGCGCGCAATTAGCAAATATCCCCCATAATTTAATGTATTATCGACTTCATGGGGGACAAGTGTCCAATACGCACCGAGCCATACAAGATGATTCGGCGCGGAGAATCCGTCAGAGACAACTTTCTGGGCTGGGCATCCAATTATCGGATGAGGAATACGCACAATTGGTTAAATTGGCTGAGTTCCGGGTTAATGCTGAAAATTATGAGGAGTATCAAGCAGCAGCAGGTTTTGCTAATTGGCTAATTGAGCAAAATAGACAATCCCGTGTGTTCAACGAAGAACTTTTAACAATGGCTCTATCCAGATGTATATCGAGAGTTCCATACTAAAAAAAACCGCCAGACGAATGGTGTACTTCAAATCAAACGGGGTTTTGATCATACAGAGGAAGGGCTTCTCTCCAATTGCTGATATAAAAAGGCGCAGTTCCGAAATCCCGGAACCTGCGCCATTCTTGCCTTTATAGGATGCTGGTGAAGGGAATTGAACCCCCGGCCTACGCATTACGAGTGCGTTGCTCTACCCCTGAGCTACACCAGCATGTACTTAAATTTTCCGTCACAACAGAAACTATTATACCTCGTTTGGTGAAAAAATCAACTCTTTTTCCGCCCCGGATTGGTAAGGATTCAGCTCCCTGCGAAAGAGAATGCCCTGACCAACCTGTGGGGAGCAGGTCGGTGCTGCATACGTCCGGTTGGAGCCAACGTTTGCCGCCTCCCCTGCGGCACGGTGGTCCGCAGGGCCGCAATCTTGCCGCGACGCGGCGCCCCGCCCGCTCTTATTCTCCGTGCAGCTTGCGCTCTACTGACTCCAGCTTCTGCTTGCTGCTGGCCGCTTTGTCGCGCCGGTCGTCGATTTTGAGCGCAGTGGACACGCGCTGGGCGCCGGCCGCGAACGGCGTCTCGTGCAGAACTTCGACGGCCGCCAGAATGCGCGGCAGCGGGCCTTCAATAATGGTTCCCATAGATGTAAGCTCAAAGGTAATGCCCTCCACGCTCTCCAGCGCGCGCTGCATTCCGGCGACGTAGCTGCTGAGACTGGTGCTGCCGGTCCCGATCGGAATTACGGTAATTTCGGCGATAGCCATTTGAATAGCCTCCCTCTCCATGCTGAACTTTTGGAAACATCCCTGCCATCTTTCCTATATTGTAGCAACTGGGGAGCCGGGCTACAAATCATTCGCTCTCATTCATCAGTAGCCGGAGAGCATGCGAGATTGGTTTGAGGCAAAATTGAAGGCAAATCCGGAGGCTAACAGAGCCGTATGCCCACCTTTTCCACCCCCTAAGCGGCAGGTTTGTGGATGAATTTGTGGATGAATTTGTGGATTACCTGTGGACCGTTTGTGGATGTTCTGTGGATATCAAAAAATCAAAAAATATATTTACAGATACAATATATTGGGTTATCTTAAATAAACGACAACAAAATATAGTAGAATCAGGTGCTTGACTCTCTGAAGGAGAGTCCAAGCTTAATAGGGAAGCGCGGTGCGAATCCGCTGCGGTCCCGCCACTGTAACCGGATGCCCCTCCTCAGGCGAGGACGCGGGCGGCATCTTCCGGCACAAGGCCACTGAGAGCGCAAGGCGGCTCTTCGGGAAGGCGCCGGAAGAACAGACGGAAGCCAGGAGACCTGCCTGTTTCTAGGAGACACCATTCATACCAGCGCCTGCGAGGAACAGGAGAGGTGTCCGCTATGTATTTTTAGATGACCGGGCTTTATTCAATCGGGCCGGGCTTGCATAGTGGCATTTTCTGCGTTCTTTGGCGGGAAATGCCTTTTTGGAATGCGGGAAAGGTACCCGAAGGCAAGACAACCAAAGTTTAAGACAGGGACGTTACGGAGAGGAGAACTGCACAATGACGCTGCTGGAGAAACGGCAAACAAGCGGGCAAAGCGCAAACGAAGTTCTGTTGGAGGAAGTTATCGGTCTGGGGCGCGATATTATCGACAGCCGGGACATGGATCTGCTGAGGGAGAATGCCAATCTTAACGGGGAAAGCTTCTCCGGCAAGATGAGCAAATTCGGCAGCGAGTATTCCAAGTGGTATGCCCGCAGCTTTACGATGCCGCCACAGCTTGTGCAGGCGATCAAGGAAAACGTCGTATACGTGCACGATCTGGACCAATACGCCATCGGAACGACGAACTGCATTTTCATCCCGTTTGACAAGCTGCTCCGGCAGGGCTTCAACACCGGCAACGGCAGCGTGCGGCCTCCTAACTCCATTATGACGGCTATGGCGCTGACGGCGATTATTTTTCAATCCCAGCAAAACGCTCAATACGGCGGCGTATCCGGAAGCAAGCTCGACCACGATCTCGCCCCTTATGTGGCCAAATCCTTCGCCAAGCAGTTCCGCAAGGGCCTGGATTATTTTGAAGAAGGACAAGCCGGCGAGGATCTCGGGGAAATCACCATGAGCCGGACCGATCTGAAGGAACGGTACCCGAAGGCCTTCCGCTACGCGCTGAAGGAGACCGAGAGCGAAACGCTCCAAGCCTCCGAGAGTCTTATACATAACCTGAACACGATGTCTTCCAGAGCGGGCGGACAAATTCCGTTCACCAGCATCAATTACGGCACCTGCACCTCGCCCGAGGGACAGCTTGTTATCGATTCCCTGCTGACTGCGACGATGAATGGACTGGGCAGCGGAGAAACGCCGGTGTTCCCGATTCAGATCTTCAAATGTAAAAAAGGCGTGAACCAGCAGCCGGGCGATCCCAACTACGAGCTGTTCCTGAAAGCTGCGGAATGCTCGGCGCGGCGGCTGTACCCGAATTTCGCGAATCTGGACGCCCCGCTGAATCTGGCGTACTACGATCCTGCGAACCCGGATACCGAATTCGCGACCATGGGCTGCCGCACCCGGGTGCTCGGCGACCGCTTCGGACGCAATTACTGCTCCGGCAAAGGCAATCTGTCTTTCAATACGCTCAACCTTGTCCGGCTTGGCGTCCGGCACGGAATCGTTACGGGTCTGCGGCAAACGGCGGATGAGGAAGGCTTCTATCATGATCTCGATCATTATATGGAAATTGCCCTGGAGGGTCTTCTTCACCGCTTCCGCATCCAGGCGGCGCAAAAGGCCAAGGCGTCCGACTTCATGATGCGCGAGGGCGTATGGGAAGGCGGGGAACTGCTGGAACCCGAGGAGCAAGTGAGTGAGCTGCTGAAGCACGGCAGCCTGTCCATCGGCTTCATCGGGATAGCCGAATGCATGAAGGCGATGTACGGCAAGCATCACGCCGAGGATGCCGAGGTGTACGACAAGGCGCTTGCCATCGTCCGGCATATGCGCGAGTTCTGCGACCGCAAAAGCGAAGAGCTCGACCTGAATATCACCCTGTTCGCCACTCCGGCGGAAGGGCTGTCCGGCAAATTCACCAAGATCGACCGCAAGGAGCTTGGCGAAATCAAAGGCGTCACGGACCGCGAGTATTATACGAACTCGTTCCATGTTCCGGTCTACTACCCGACGGGCGCGGCGAACAAGATCAAGCTGGAAGCCGCGTTCCACGAATACTGCAACGCCGGTGCAATCTCTTATGTCGAGCTGGATGGCAATGCGCGCAGCAATACGACGGCTTTTGTCCAAATTATCCGTTACGCCCTGGAGCAAAATATCAGCTATTTCAGCATCAATCATCCCGTCGACCGCTGCTCCGGCTGCGGCTATGAGGGCGTCATCGGCTCGACCTGCCCTTCCTGCGGCGCACATGAAGAGAAGGTGCATATCCGCCGCCTGCGCCGGGTCACGGGCTACCTGACCGGAGACTACCAGACCCGCTTCAACGCGGCCAAGCAGGCCGAGGTTAGGGACCGGGTCAAGCATCTATGAATATATGCGGCTACTACCCGGAATCCATTAACGAAGGCGAAGGGCTGCGGGCCGTCGTCTTTATCAGCGGCTGCCGCCACCGCTGCCCGGGCTGCTTCAATCCCGAAACCTGGAATTTCGGGTATGGCGAGCCCGTCACCCCTTCGCGGCGGCGGCAGATCATCGGCGACATGGCCGCCAACCCGCTGCTGAGCGGTCTGACGCTGGCGGGGGGCGATCCTTTTTTCTCCGCGGAGGAATCGGCGGAGTTCATCCATGAAGTGCGCGCAGCGCTGCCGGAGTTCCCGGTCTGGATCTATACCGGCTACACATACGAAGAGCTGACGGGCATGCCAGGGTCGCCCGAATGGAAGCTGCTGTCTCTGTGCCAGGTGCTGATTGACGGACGCTTCGAGGAAGCCCTGAAGGACACGACCCTCCGCTTCCGCGGCAGCTCCAACCAGCGGATTATCGATATTCAGGCCAGCCTTGCGGGCGGCGCGGAGCCCGTGCTGTGGGAGCCGGGAAGGCTGTAAGCCGGAGCCTCGGAGCGGCCATGCGGTGCGAGAACTCGCGGCGGGTTGGCGGCGGAAGTTGAACCGGGACAGGCAAATGGGCCAAGGCACAAATGAAGCCGGAGCCCCTGTTTGCTTGGACCTTGCTTGTGGACTCTTTTGACCTTGCCCGGGCCCTTTTTGGCCTTGCTCGGACCCTTCAATAGCGGATATGCGGGAATTTCTCCCGTTTATTTTTATCATATAAGTATCTTTGAGTTATTAAGACGGAAATTCTCCAGCTTATTTGCCCGTTTTCTCCCCTTTTGGACGGAAACGGCAAATTATGAGGGAAGATTTCCCGTTCAACTCAGTGCAATGCTCGTTCAAGGGCTTATAAACGGGAGAAATTCCGGTTTATAGGTCCGGACCGGGCCTAACTATGCGCTTAAATATATCAATTTTTGATATTGAAAATTATATATACTACTGCAGCTGCCCAAGAGGTCCGCATTCATACTTACTTATGTCCATTATTCATTCATGACCTTTACCCTTTATCCCATAAAAATTTTATGCAGTGAAAGGAAGCGATCTGAATGCCCCAACTCGTAGTGAAACCCGACAACCGTCAGCTTGCCTTTGATGAAATGCGTCTTTCCGTTTATGCCAACCGTATTCTTAGTGGACTGGACAATCTGAATAAAGAGACGCTGCTGCGCGGCGTGAATGCCAAGCTGCGGCGCGACGAGGTCAGCGGCGAGGAGATCAGCAGTGCTTTTACGATGAGCGCGCTCGAGCTGGTGACCAAGGAAGAACCGGACTGGAAATTCGCCGCCGCCCGCTCCCTGCTGACCTCCCTCTACAAAAAAGCGGCGGTAAACCGCCGCTACAAAGCCTACCCGGACGAGCCGTACGGCGCGCTGTATCCGCTGATTGAAGGCCTCGTCAAAAAAGGCGTGTACCGCGAGGAACTGCTAACCGCCTACACGAAAGAGCAGATTGAAGAACTGGGAGCCTGCATCGACGCGTCGCGCGACCTGCTGTTCGACTACATCGGGCTGCTCACGCTGTCCGACCGCTATCTGGCCCGCGATTTCGATGGGCGCGTCATGGAGCTGCCGCAGGAGCGCTACATGATCATCGCCATGTACCTGATGCATCAGGAGCCTGCGGAGAAGCGTCTGGAGCTGGCGAAGGAAGCCTACTGGGCGATGAGCAACATCTACATGACCGCAGCCACCCCGACCATGTCGAACGCGGGCAAAAAAGTCGCCGGCCAGCTGTCCAGCTGCTTCATCGACACCGTTGACGACTCGCTGGAGGGCATCTTCGATTCCAACACGGACGTGGCCCGCTTAAGCAAAATGGGCGGCGGTATCGGCGTCTACCTTGGCAAGGTGCGCGCCCGCGGCTCCGACATCCGCGGCCACAAGAACACAAGCTCCGGCGTCATCCCCTGGATTCGCCAGTTGAACAACACCGCCGTCAGCGTTGACCAGCTCGGCACCCGCAAGGGCGCAATCGCCGTCTATCTCGACGTGTTCCATAAGGACATTCTCGCCTTCCTGGATCTCAAGCTCAACAACGGCGACGAGCGCATGCGCGCTCATGACGTCTTCCACGGCGTCTGCCTGCCCGACCTGTTCATGGAAGCCGTGGAAGCGCGGGGGCAGTGGAATCTGTTCTGCCCGCATGAAGTGAAGAAGGTCATGGGCTGGAAGGACGGGAACGGCCGCGCCCTTGGCCTGGAAGACTTCTATGACGAGGAGTTCGGGCAAGGCTCCTTCCGCGAGAAATACGCCGAAGCGTCCGCCCACCCGGAGCTGACCCGCATCACCGTTCCAGCTATCGATATTATGAAGCGGATCATGAAATCGCAGCTTGAGACCGGAACGCCGTACATGTTCTACCGCGACACGGTCAACCGGGCCAATCCGAACCGCCACAAGGGCATGGTGTTCTCCTCCAACCTCTGCACGGAAATTATGCAAAATCAATCTCCGACTGTGGTTGAGCACGAGGAACTGGTGACGAAGGACGGCCAGACGCGGATCGTCATCTCCAAAATCCCCGGCGATTTTGTCGTCTGCAACCTGAACTCGATCCATCTCGCCCGCGCAGTTCCGGCGGGGGTGCTTGAGCGCCTTATTCCGATTCAGGTTCGCATGCTGGACAACGTCATCGACATTAACAATATCGAAGTGCTTCAGGCGCAGTATACGAACAGCCAGTACCGCGCCGTCGGCCTTGGCACCTTCGGCCTGCATCACCTGCTCGCGCTGGAAGGCATCCGCTGGGAGTCCGAGGAAGCCGTAGAATATAACGATCATCTGTACGAGCACATCAACTACCTGCTCGTTCGCTCCAGCATGGAGCTGGCCCGCGAGAAGGGCCGCTATCCGAAGTTCGCCGGCTCCGACTGGGAGACGGGCGCTTATTTTGAACTGCGCGGCTACACCAGCGGCGAACGCGAAGGCAAATTCGTCACGACCGAGAAGTGGCGTGCTCTGAAGGAAGAAGTTGCGCGTGACGGCGTCCGCAACGCCTGGATGTTCGCGATTGCGCCGAACGGCTCAACGTCAATTATCGCCGGCTCGACGGCCAGTATCGACCCGCTGTACGATCTGCTCTCCTACGAGGAGAAGACGACGTACAAAATCGCCAACCCGGCGCCTGATCTGTCCGAGAAGACGATCTGGTACTACAAGACGGCGTTCCTGATCGATCAGAACTGGTCGATCCGCATGGCTTCGGCCCGCCAGCGCCATGTTGACCAGGGACAAAGCTTTAACCTGTACGTGCGCCCGGACATCAAGGCGACCGAGTTCCTGGACCTGCACCTGAACGCCTGGAAGGGCGGTCTCAAATCGACCTATTACGTGCGCAGCCGCGCGCTGACCATCGAGGAATGCGAGTCCTGCGCAAGCTGAAAATTCAGCACACCGTTCAAGCAAAACTCGGCACAGCTTCGCACCTACAGGGAATGCTTGAGCTTCCGATCGCTGTTATCCTCTGATTTCTTGATTTAACCGCTTAGCGGTTGAAATCTGAGGATAAAGGCGACCGCTGACGCTTCTCCAGCTTCAAGCTTCCCCTCCGGTGCCCGGGTGCCGAGCATCTAGACCACTCTGCGAGCGGCCATTTTCAGCTTCGCAGAAGATAAGGGTAATAAGAGGAGTGACCAGCCATGCAGCTGCAAAAAATATTCAACACCGAAGCCCCAAACCAATCCACCCGCATCATCGAAGGCGAATGCTCCGGCATTCTGAACTGGAACGACATCCGCATGCCGCACATGTACAAGCTGTACAAGGTGCTGCTGCTGAACCACTGGATCGCCGACGAAATCCCGATGTCCAAGGACGCCCAGCAGTTCCCGCTGCTGGATGCCGAAGAGCAGCGCGTCTTCAAGATCAACATCTCCCTGCTCGCTGTGCTTGATTCGATGCAGACGATGTTCGTCGGCGACGTGAAGCGTTATTTTACCGACTCTTCCTTAGAGGCGATATCGGCGATTATCGGGCAGCAGGAGGTCGTGCATAACCAGTCCTATTCCTACGTCCTCTCCTCGATCGTTTCCGAGCGGGAGCAGAAGGAGATCTTCGAATACTGGAAGCATGATCCCGTTCTGCTGGAACGCAATCAGTTCATTTCGGAGATTTACCAGGAGTTCCGCGATAACCCGTCGCGGCAAAGTTTTTTCCAGGCGCTGGTGGCGGACCTGATTCTGGAGGGGATTTTCTTCTACAGCACATTCGCCTTCTTCTACAACCTGGCCCGAGACCAGAAAATGATGGCGACCAGCCAGATGATCTCCTACATCCAGCGTGACGAGAACCAGCACTGCTACTTCTTTGCCGAAGTGTTCAAACAGCTGCTTGAGGACTTCCCGGAGCTGAACACCAAGGAAAATATGGACTATGTGTACCGGACCATCGACCGGGCCGTTGAGCTTGAGACGAACTGGGCGCATTATACGCTGCAAGAAGTGCGCGGCATCGACCTTCGCGAACTGAGCGACTACATCAAATATATAGCCAACAAGCGCCTCACCCTGATGGGGCTGGACAAAGCGTACGAAGGCGTTGATGTGAACTGCATGCCGTGGATCAAGCCTTTCTCCGATGAGGCGCTGAACGCGACGAAGACCGACTTCTTCGAAGCCAAATCCCGCAACTACGGCAAAGTGGGCGACGATAACGGATTTGACGATCTGTAAGCTGTCAGAAAACAAAAGCTGACGGTGCTCAATCTCTTGAGCGCCGTCAGCTTGAAAAATCTATAAAGGGATCGAAACCGTAAAACAGGTTTCCTTCCCTTCTTCACTTTTGACCGCTATTTTATAATGATGAAGCTCGATAATTTTCTTCACAATGGACAATCCCAATCCATTTCCGCCCGTTGAACGCGTTCTGGCTTTATCCACTCTATAAAATCTTTCAAATATAGACGAAAGGTCCCGGTCCGGAATTCCTTTGCCTGTATTTTTAATATGAATGTCGACGGCCTGATCCGATTTCTCCATCGACACTTCAATAAGACTGTTCGCATCGGAGTATCGTATTGCATTCGCAATCAGATTTTGCCACACCTGTTCAAGTAAATCCCGGTCCGCTGTAACGCTGCAAATATGCAGATTCAGCTCCACGTCCAGATTCTTCTCTGTCCATAACGGTTCGGATACCAGAATCACTCTGCGGAGCTGCTCGTCCAACCGGTAGGTTACAGGATGAAAGGGATGATGCTCCGAATCCAGTGAAGCCAGCCGGAGTAGATTCTCGCTTAATCTGGAAAGACGGAGGGTCTCTTCATAAATAATATCAAGATGCTCTTTTTGCTGTTCCGCCGGAATGACGCCGTCTCTCATCGCCCGGGTAAACCCCCGGATCGAGGTCAGGGGACTTTGGATTTCATGGGATACATTAATGACGAAATCTTCCCGTATTTTATCGATATTCTGGAGTTCGCTCGCCATATCATTAAAGCTGTCCATCAATGTTCCGATCTCGTCCTTTCTTCGGTGTGCAAGACGATAGGATAAATTTCCTTTGGCCATCTCCCGCGCCGCGCCCGTCAACCGGCTTACTGGCTCAACCAAGTAACGCGAGGTCAGCAAAATGAGCAAAATTCCGATAAGCAGCACACTAATGAGACCAATGAGCAATACTTTAAGAATACTCTCCAAAAAGCGGCTGAAGTCCACCTTAAGAATCATGGAATGTCCGGCTCCATCAATATCCGGCACACCGATAAAACGGATCGGCCCCTCCTTCGTGTTCAAAAATACAGGCTTCTTCAATTCCTTATCAAAAAGCGGGGATGCCTCCTCGGCGTTCAATGAAAAGGGAAGATTGCCGCGTTCCTCCACGACTTTAGCCTGCACATGATAATGGGATAAAATATCCGGCAACCGGTCGCGGTATTCCGGCGCGGTTATCCTCCAGAGCGAAGCAGCATCCTCCGCGATCTTCAGGAAAGGCTGATCAACAGCCACTTCTCTCATTGAAAACAACCGGCTGATCGTGAACGCTATAAACAGGCTGATAAACACGATGGCAACAAAAATGGCAATAATTTGGAGCCGCAGGCTTTTTCTAAACATGCTCCATAGGCTCCATTCGGTATCCGAGTCCTCTAACCGTCGTTATGAGCACGGAAGGGAATGGCTCCATTTGCTGGCGTAAACGTTTGATATGGACATCGACCGTCCGCTCATCTCCTTCGTAATCCATCCCCCACAAACTTTCGATTAGCTGTGTCCGGGTAAAAATACGGCCGGGTGAACCGGCCAGCATAAATAACAGCTCGCATTCTTTCTTTTTCAGATGTACAGTCATCGCCTGCGAAGTCACCGTTAACGATTCAAGGTCCACCGTGATCCCATCCAGTTGAATGGTCTTGGTAACGGTCATGTTGTACCGTTTCAGA
Organism: Paenibacillus apii; assembly: GCF_011043685.1. Taxonomy (NCBI): domain Bacteria; kingdom Bacillati; phylum Bacillota; class Bacilli; order Caryophanales; family Paenibacillaceae; genus Paenibacillus; species Paenibacillus apii. Next base: position 220,191 of record NZ_JAAKGU010000009.1, read on the forward strand.
AGAGATTTAACCCGCAGAACCAGCTCAACCGGATCAAACGGCTTGACCAAATAATCGTCCGTCCCCGCTGTGAACCCTCTGACTTTATCCATGGATTCGCCTTTCGCCGAAACGATCAATATCGGGATATCCAAGTATCCGCGTATCGCTTCGGTTAACTCTATTCCGTCAATGCGGGGCATCATGACATCCACAACCATTAAATCGACTTTGGTATGCGCCACGTAATCCAGCGCTTCCTGTCCGTCTTCCGCCTCAATGACATCGAAAGAGCTATTTTCCAGATAAAGCTTGATTAATTTACGGATATGGGGCTCATCGTCCACAACCAATATCTTGTTCATTCCCGGGTCCTCCAGTCCTGCAGTTTCCATCCGATTCCAAAATGCTATTCATACCGAAGAGATTCCATAGGGTCGAGCTTGGCCGCTTTGGATGAAGGGAGCAATCCGGCCATAACGCTGATCAAAGTGCTGATCCCTAATCCAAAGAGCATATACGAGGGCGTTAATTGAATCAGCTCTACACCAAATGCACGGTCAAGAATTATATTAAGCACAAAGCTGACCAGCAAGGCGCCCGCAATGGCAATTCCACCGCTCAGCAGGCCAATCAGGGCCGATTCAGAAAAGAAAATGCGCTGAATATCTTTCTTCCTTGCGCCGATTGCACGTAAAATACCAATCTCTCGTGTACGTTCCACTACGCTTACATACAGAACGATCAGAATCATTATACCGGAAACCAGCAGGGAAATGCCTGCAATGGCGGCGAGCACCCAGGAGGCCAGATTGATATAGGTTGTCAGCTGCTTCATTAGCTTGGTGGTGGGAGATGTCACAAATCCGGCGCTCTCGATATCCGTTTTGATTTGTTCCACATCATTCACATCTGCGGCATAAGCGTTAAGCTGCAGCGGACTCAAACTGATATTGTGCTGCTTATAGGCTTCTTCAAGCATGCTGTAAGCCACATAAGCATCCGCTCCTTCAACCGGCCCCCGGTCCGCCTGCTTATAGATTCCCGAGACAGTAAGTTCTTGTTCCACGATAACGGGCTGATTGCTTGAGCTCATTTCGTTCACAAATAATTTGACGGATTTCCCTATGAGGGAGCCGAATGATTGTTCATTGGTTAAGCGCTGCGCAAAACCCGTTGATAACAGTACCTCATTCCCGGACGGAAGTGTTCCCGCTTCGATATTGCTCTCTGTAACCGAATCCGTAACGGTCTGCAAGGCCGGAAGTGCATAATTTTTACTGTCATATACCATGTTGGATTTCTCTCTGATGGTCGTTGCTTTCTCTACGCTCTTCACATCTTTAATACCGCTTATCTTCGCCACATCTTCTTCGGTAAACGGATCTCCTACCAACCTCTCAGCGGGGGGGCCACCTTGCGCCTTAACGTTCCCGCCTGTCGACTTCACCACGTCAATAAGAAGCGGATTCGTGCTGGAATTAATCTGGTCGTTGATATAGCCGGTTACGCCATTCCCTAGCGACAGCATCAACAGGACGCTGGATATACCGATTGATGCTCCCAAAGCGACAAGCATATTTCTTTTGGCCTTTAATTGCATATTTCGGATCGCCAGTTTAAATGAAGCCAGAAAGCTTAAGCTCTTCCCTTTTTTATCTACCAATTTCTTCTCCGAATGATAACGCTCTTTTAAAGCCTGGTCTTCCCTTATGCTCCCATCCTCTACCCTCACAATCCGGCTGCCGAAATCCGCCACTCTTTGGGAATGCGTCACTGTAATAATGAGAACGCCCTTTTGCGCGATAGAATCAAGAAGGTCAAGGATTTGTTCACTGGTTTCTTGATCAAGCGCGCCTGTCGGTTCATCCGCCAAAATAATATCCGGATCGTTCGCCAATGCCCGCGCAATGGCAACGCGCTGCTTCTGCCCCCCCGACAGTTGATTTGGCCGCTTCTTCACATGCCCCTTCAAGCCCACTTCCTCCAGAATTTCCAGCGCGCGCCGGTTTCTTTCCTTCTCGCTTTTATCCATCATCTGCATCGCAATGGTTACATTTTCAAGCACGGTCAGATGCGGAATCAGGTTGAAGCTCTGAAAAATAAACCCGATTTTATTTTTTCGGTACGCATCGATTTCCTTCTCTTTCATGGATCTCAGCGATTTCCCCTGTACGATCACTTCACCTTCGTAATCCGAATCCATACCGCCGATAATATTCATGAGCGTTGACTTTCCCGAGCCCGACTCTCCCAGAATGGACACAAACTCGCCGCTGTCAAAGCTTAGATTTACGCCGTGGAGAACCGCTATTTTTTCCTTTCCGGCCAGCTTGTACGATTTGTTTACATCTTTGATCTCTAATAATTTCATGCTTCATCCTCCACTTATCCGTTTCTCTTCCTGCCTACATCCTACCCGTTCAATGTGAACTGAAAATGAACTGGAAGCCGTGGCACAAGAATAGAAATCCGCCGGCATTTCCTCAAAGTAACCGCAGTTTATAAAAAATAGCAGCAAGTCCCCGGTTATTGGATACTTGCTGCTATTCCGGTATCCGGGATGCATGCACCTCTTTCGACCCTATCCCCGGTTATATTTCTCGTCATACTCCCGCCTGGGAACAAAAAAGTGCCCACTTACATTAACTCAGTACTTGTACTATCGTAACGTTATAGCCGCATTTTAACCTAACAAACATTCCATTCACAAGGAGTTGGGCGTTATGAAAATAAACAAACGGGGAGTCGGTGTCATTGGTGCGAATATGAACGGTTCCTGGGGAGCACTTGCCCACCTTCCGGCATTGCTCGCGCTTCCTGAATTTCAGGCGGCTGCCGTCTGCACGACCCGTCAAGACAGCGCTGATGAAACGGCGAAGCATTTTGGCATCCCCCATGCTTTTACCGATCCGTATGAGCTGGCCATCCATCCGGATGTCGATCTGGTAACGATCGCGGTTAAGGTACCCGAACATGAGAAGCTGGTACAAACCGCGCTGCAGGCCGGAAAATCCGTCTTTTGCGAGTTTCCGCTCGGACGATCGTCCGCTGAGGCGGCTCACCTGCTCCATGCATCCGAAGAAAAGGGGGTACGTCATTTTGCCGGACTTCAGTCCCGGGCCAACCCGGCTGTCCGCTACCTGAAAGACTTGATTGCCGAGGGATACATCGGGGAAGTCCGGGCCGTACACTGCAGCTACGCGCTGCCCCTCTTCCCTTCGCGGTCAAAGCGGATCCCTCAATCCCGGGTCTATTTGCTGGACAAGACAAACGGAGCGAACCATCTAACAATAGCCGCCGGGCATTTGCTGGATGGAATAACATATCTGTTTGGCCCCTTCTCAGAAGTATCGGCCGTTCTGGAGACGCAGGCCGACCGGATACCCACGATAGAAACAGGAGAGATCGTTCAAGCCACTTCGCCCGATCATGTGGTCATCACCGGCAAACTGGCGGGTGGAGCGATTATAAATACCCACATCCGCAACACCCACATCGGACATTTTTCGATTGAAGTAAACGGGACGGAAGGCGACTTGGTCCTGCAATCGAACGAGAACTTCATGTTTCAGATCGACTCGTTCACGCTGAAGGGAGCGCAGCCGGGTAACAAAGCCTTCGGCGAACTGCCCATCCCCCCGCAGTATGCTTTGCAGCCTTCGGGTCTGCCAGCGGGTCCCGCATTCAATCTGGCCGGACTGTACAGGGAAATTTACAGCGATCTGGAGAATAACACCCGCTTGGCTCCCGATTTCCAAACGGCACTGGCCGTCCATACATTGATCGACGCGGTACAAAGAGCTGCCGATACCGGGACGAGACAATCAACGGAACCCTTAGACTAAAGCTCGCAGCCGCAAAACGTCTCAAACCCAAAAACGACCCATTCCCGCTGAAAGCGAAAGAATGGGTTCGTTTGCCGGCGCTGCAAGCTTTATTTCACAGGGCGGTGGGGACAGGGCGGCGGGAAACAGACTTTTACACCCGGAAGCGGTTTACCAGAACCTGCATCCCTTCCGCCATATCGGTTACGGCATGGAAGGACGAGGACATCTCTTCCATCGATGCGAGCTGCTGCTCGGCCGCGGCGGAGACGTCCTGGGTTCCGGATGCGGTGGTATTCGCTACGTCGGAGATGCCTTGAATCGACTGCACGACATACCCTGTACCGGCTGAGATTTGCTGGGTGGCCGCCGATACTTCCTGAACCTGATTCTTCACCTCATCGACATAATGTTCGATCTCGGTGAACAAGCTGCCCGCCGTATGGACAAGCTCCATGCCGAGATCCACTTCCTTCGTTGCCTCCTGCATGGAATTTGCCGCATGGCCGATATCGGTTCGAATGCTCTGTATGAGACCGGCGATCTGTTCGGCGGAACGGGAAGACTGCTCGGCCAGATTCTTGACCTCCTCGGCGACTACCGAGAAGCCGCGTCCGTGCTCTCCCGCCCTGGCCGCTTCAATGGCGGCGTTCAGCGACAATAAATGGGTCTGCTGCGACAATTGCGTAATGTCCTCATTCATTTGCCCGACTTGCTGGGAAATGGACGACAGCCGGGCAATTACCTTCCCTACCCTGTCGACGGAGCCGTTGATGGACTTCATCTGTTCAGTGACGGTACGAACGGCTTCTCCGCCTTTGGACGATTTGAGAGAGGCGGTGGCCGTCGTTTCGGCAACCGAAATGGCGCGCTCAGAGATTTCCTGAATTTGTGAGGCAACCTCATGAATGGTATGTACGCTTTCTTCCACCTTCAGCACCTGAAGACCGGCGCCGTCGGCGATTTTTTCAGTAATTCCCGCGATATGTCCAGACGCTTTGGAGGTTTGCTTGGCGCTTTGGGACAACTGCTCGGCAGAGGCCGCCAATTGGCTGGAAGACTGGCCGATTTCGGTCAGAACGGACTTGAACGACTCGGCTATATGATTAAAGCTGTCGGCAATCACCTTTAGCTCATCCTTGGTACTGACATGAAACCGGACGGATAGATCCCCGTCGGCCATCCGGGAAGCCGTCTGCTTGATCTCGGTCACTACCCGGGTAATCGACCGGTAAAGCGCCGTGAACAGATACAGCGAGAACAGAATGGCCGCTCCTCCGATCAGCTCAGTCCAGAAGACCTGGCGGTTACGATCCTGAACCTCCTGCTCCAATCGGTCATTGACCCAGCCGATTCGTGCATCCCACTGCGCAAACGAACGGTTCAGCGCATTCTCCGACAGCTCCAGCCATTCGCCCTGATTCAGAGCGACCTTAAGCGGCAGCAGCACTCCGGATTCCACCTTGTCCAGCGCAAGCGCTACACTCTCCTGCGTCCCAGCATCCCCGGCTCTCACCGCCTTGAGCGAATCATCCTGGCCTGCGGCGCCGCCAGTCGGCGAATAAATACGGTTCCAGCCGCTCTGCACGGAATCCCAGTCGGCGGCTATTGTGTTCTTGACCACATCATCGATGGTGGTCTGCGTTGCAGCGGTCAACGTATCCACCTGAAACAATCCGAGCTGGTGCAGGAACGAAGGGAACTTGCGGAGAGTCTCTTCTTTGATCAGGAACAATTCGGGATCGCTCTCCAGCAAGAGTTCCGACTTCACCCCCAGAAGGTCGATCAGCTCCACCGTCCGGTTCAACAGCTGCATATGTACGTCGAGGCTTTCCAGGCGTCTCAAATTGGGGCCTTCCTTTTTAACCGCGTTCCATTGGTCCAGATAGGCCTTCCATTTCTCCTGAAGCGAAGCGTCGCTTGGAAAGGCGGCCAGTTGGGTCTTAAGAGACTCCAGCGACCGGTCGATCTCGGCTTCGGCCTTCTTTAGCTCTCCGTTATCCGGCACCCCCGCATAAGTGCCTGCCTGTACGATCGAATGCCGCTCCATCAGCCTCAAAAGTCCTCCCGTTATTTCCACTGCCTTCAGTCCCTCGATCTGAACCTTCGTAACCGCGACCGAGCTTCGGGATTCGACCGCGGATTGCCCGGCCAGTACAAACACCGGCACAAGCACAGCTATCCCGATCAGAGTGAACTTACCCAGAAAAGACAACCTGTTGAGTAAAGCGATTCCCGGCTGGAGTCCCAAAAATCCCCAAGCATTTCTCGCTTTAAGCACTCTAACCAATGAACTCATGACCTTTACCCCTCTTCAATTCTTTAAATATATACTATTCCTACTAATTTACTATGAAATCTAGCATGATTATTTTCCTATGTCAATGAATTAAGTAGTATCCTTTTTGTACTATACGTTTGCGAGGCGGGGCATAAAAAAATAAAGACACCCCTTTTTCGGGATGTCTTTACCTGGTAGAAATGGAGCAGCCGCTTCCGGCAAGGGCCCCTCGTTCAAGTTGGTTAGCCCTGCGCCTTGCGCGCCGCTTTCAGCTCCGTCTCTTCTGCGAATTCCTCCAGCACATTATTCAGCCGCAGCTGCAGCTCCTCCGCGATCTCCACCACGCCCTGATCGTTCCGCACGACCTGGGAATCCACGGCGTATACGCCGCCCAGGATGTGGCGCGCGCCGAGCACGGACAGCACCGGCTTCAGCGCGTAGTCGATCGTCAGCAGATGCGCCAGACTGCCGCCCATGAAGAGCGGAAGTACGATTTTGCCGGCAAGGCCTTTCTGGGGAATGAGATCGAGGAACGTCTTGAGCACTCCGGTATAGGATGCCTTGTACACTGGACTTACAATGACGAGCGCATCCGCTTCGGCTACAAGCCCGTTCGCCTTGACGATCGCTTCGCTCTCAAACTTCGTATGAATCAGATCCTCCGGCGGCAGCTCCGCCACATTGATCCGCTCGACTTCAAACCCTTTGCCTTCAAGCGCATGCTCGGCGTGCTCGATTACCGCATTGATGCGCGATACAAGGGACGGCGTCCCGTTGATTACCACAATCTTGGCCACTTTTCCACCTCTTCTGTCTGCTCGGGCTTTAGCCGGCCCGTAATTCCGACAATAATACTTAAATTTTAATTATCGTAACAAAGGGACACTGCCCATGTCAACGCGGACGGGCTCTGAAGCTTGGAAAGCGTCGGCAAATAATGAGACCTTGGCGAGAAGCTCCTTTAAGCATCAATTACTGAACAGCTGTTCGAATTCGACAAACCTCGTCTGGAATAGCACTCCGCAAGAAAGAAGGGTTTACGGCTTTAACCGGAGCGGCGGGTAAACCTACCCATGCGATACGAACTTCAATGAGACGCGGGTGAGCAGGATAGGGCAGAAAACCTGAAATAGTGCATCTTTTTTTCCATTTGAAGCAGCCACGGGTAACGCGCCTGTAAATGTGCAGTTTTGGGGGTTTGTTCAACCTCAAATTCATTCCGCACAGTTGAAATCCCTGCATAATCTCAGGAACTTCATGATAACCGACGCTTTCGATGAAAAAAAACTTCACTTGAGCCGTTTTGCCAACCCGACGGACAGTTCCAAACAAACATGCCCTAATGCATCAGATTGAACATAGGAATCTGTATTGGTCATGCCCTCATTTTACCAAGCCTTCTGCACGGACAATCCAATACTTCTGCTCCTCCCTTCTTGCCATCCGCATCTCCCTGCGCTATACTAAACGGCAACATCACATCCCGATCAGGCCAATGACCGGCATCCAACCGTGAGGCGTTTGCGACCGGGGCGGCATCATAACCGCTCTCTAAGTTTACCGGGTTTCGCCCGTTACCGCGAAGACCAAAGAGGATCGAATACATGCCGATTTAGGCTAGGATTCGGTCAACCTGGGTGGCACCGCGAGCTGACGCTCCTCGTCCCATGGATGAGGGCGTTTTTTGTATTTTTTTACAAAAAGGAGCGAACGGTTATGCTGGACATGGGTTGGATCAGGGAAAATGCGGAGCTTGTCAGACAGACGGCCAAGTGGAAAAAGGTCGATTTTCCGCTAGGTGAGCTGCTGGAATGGGATGACCGCCGGCGCGAGCGGCGCCGGGAGACGGAAGAGCTGCGGACGCGGCGCAATGCGCTGACCAAAGAAGTGGAGTCGCTGCTGCGACAGGAGAAGCTTGCTGAGGGTGAAGCGGCCAAGGAACAGGTTAGGGAAATCGGCGGAAGGTTGGCTGATCTGGAAACGCGGCTGGCTGAAGCGGAGAAGAAATGCCGGGAGCTGATGCTCCTGGCTCCAAATCCCGTGTCGAAGGATACGCCGATCGGCGAGAGCGACAACGACAACGTGGAGGTCCGGCGCTTCGGGGAGCCTCCGGCCTTCGGCTTTAAGCCCCGGGATCATGTGGAGCTCGGCGAGCTGCATGACATTATCGACATTCCGCGCGGCGTCAAGGCGGGCGGGCCCCGAAGCTATACGCTCAAGGGAACCGGGGTATATCTGCATCTCGCCGTGCAGCGGCTCGCGCTTGATGTACTGACCGCCAGAGGGTTCACGGTTATGGACGTGCCGGCAATCGTCCGCCCGGAGACGCTTGAACGCACGGGCTTCTTCCCCGGCGGGATGGACCAGACCTATGAGCTGAGCGGCGAGAACCGCTGGCTTGCAGGCACCTCGGAGGTACCGCTTGTCTCGCTGTACAGCGACGAAATGGTTGAGTTGACGGAGCCGATGAGGCTGGCCGGGATATCGCCCTGCTTCCGGCGCGAGGTCGGCTCGGCGGGACGTGACGTGCGCGGGCTGTACCGCGTGCATCAGTTCTCGAAGATCGAGCAGGTTGTCCTGTGCGAGAACGACCCGGAGGTTTCGGAGCGCATGCTGCAGGAGATTTTGGCGAACGCCGAGCATATTTTGCAGCTGCTGGAGCTGCCCTACCGCGTCGTGGCCGTCTGCACCGGCGACATGTCGCTGAAGACGCACAAGCAGTATGACATCGAGACGTGGATGCCGGGGCGCAGCGCCTACGGAGAGACGCACTCGGCGTCGAATCTGCTGGATTTCCAGGCCCGCCGCTCGAATATCCGTTACCGGGACGCGGGCGGCAGGGCGCGATACTGCCACACGCTGAACAATACAGCGGTGGCCACGCCGCGCATCCTTATCCCGCTGCTGGAGAACCACCAGCGGGAGGACGGCTCGATTTATATTCCACAGGCTTTGCGGAAGTATATGGACGGGCGGGAGGTTATTCCCGCGCCGCAGACGGCGCTGTAAGACGGCGCGGGAGGTTAGGCGGCCTATCGCGGTTCCCGCCCCATTCCAGGGATCGGTTCGGGATGATCGGGGCCGGGACGGGCGCGGCCGGCTTGCATTACAAAGACAAAAGGTCCAACCGGGAATGGCCGGTTGGACCTTTTGCCATGCGGATGAGTAGCCTGAGCGGCCGGAAACGCCTAACGGCTCCGCTCCAGCCAACGTACGGCATAATCCACAACGGCCCGCTGGGACATCAGCCTGGCAGGCGCCGCCGCGACCAGGCTCTGCCGGACCTCCCCGGTTTCCCGTTCAAAGTCCTCGCCGATTCTTCCGAAATCATCCGAGTTCCATTCCAGATCGGGAAACCGCGCCCATCTTCTCGCCCCGTTCTCGGTGATCAGGGCGCAGGCTTCGATTTCTTTTTTCTCCCGGTAAGCGGAACGGTACTCTGCAAGATGCATGGAGGTGTTGTTCAAATGCCCTACACCAAGCATCAGCACCATCCCGTCCAGATCGTACAGACGCCGAAGCGGCGATCCGTCTCCGAGACCGTAGGGCAGCTCATGTCCGGCGGTAACCGTATCGGCATGCTTGCCCCAGGCGGCGAAGGAATACAGCGGATGCCCGCTGCGCCGTACTCCCGTCTGCTTGCGAAACGTTTCCGGTATAATGCCCATCCCGCGCGGAAGCGTCAACCCGGGATCGTAGGGCGGCATCTCTTCCCGGATCGAATCCCACCACTCCTTCGGAACCGGGGGATTGATCCAGCCCGAAGGATCGGTGAGATCGGTCGAATGTGTCGGCATGATGAGCGTTCCGTCTTCGCCCAGCGCTTCCTCCAGCGCCAGAATCACGGCGGCGGGCCCGCCCGCCACCCATTCACCCAGCGATTTGAACGAAGAGTGTAGCAGCACCGTCAACCCTTCACGGAGGCCAAGGCGCCGAAAATCCTCCGCCAGTGTCCGTACCGTGATTAAATTCCCTTTTATTTCTTCCATAAAACAATCTCCAATCGTATCTATAGCTGTGCGTTATACGTTAGACCCGTCTATCACAAGTTTACCTTGTAAATGCCCGCCTCCCGATCCGGCAAATGGCTTCCCTGCCCGGGAGGCAGCAGAAAGAACCGCTGCACGGAAGGAAGCAGTGTCACAATCTGAATGAGCAGCCCGAGGCTCATATAAAATACATGCACGAGGCTGACCGAGTTCATAATGTACGTCTCCACCATGATCCAGATTATCTGGCCAAATCCCACATATAAGGATAGCGCCCAGGAGGAATGTAGCTCTTTAAAGGGAGTAAGGGTGTCGGCCCATGCCCAGCGCGGTTTTTTGACCATACCATACAGTACAAAGAGCGGAAATACTCCGAATACCGCCAGCAGGATAATCCCCGGAATTAAAAAGTCGGAAAAAGGCGACCGCTTCAACAAGGTATCCGCCGGCATCCCCATCATGCTTCCGCTCGGATCAATAATGAGCATCACCCCTCCTGCGATCGCTCCCAAGCCCAAAAAGGCTTGCAAAACATAAAGAAACATCACGGCGGGCGGCCGTCTTTCCGCTTTCTTCTCTTCCGCTCCCGCGCCCGGCTTCACCGACCGGTTTGCCCGTTGACTCATTCCTTCTTCCCCGCTTCCATTCTTGAATTGGGCGGCCCGCAAGCGGGCGGTCATCCTCTGCTCTCATTATAACGGAACCTTCCGATTTGCGATGAGACACCGATTACACCAGGTGAATATCAGGGGAAGCGCATGAAAAGTGTGATTATTCGTACTTTGCGTTATACTTATATCATTGAACCCAATTTAGGAATTTTATAGTCCAATAAGACAAATGGATAAGTGCCCTTCTTAACAATTCTTATATTTTAAAAACGAGGTGACAGTAGGCGGCGGCTCCGGCCGGCCGCTTTCGAGCATGCCTATTCCTTCCGTTGATCAGCATTCAACCAAACAGTGCGCTTACTGCCTTGAGTATAAACCGCTCTCGGAATTCCGGAGGCGGACCGGTAAACGCTCCAAGGCGGATTCCCGCCGCGGCGCCTGCCGGGAGTGCCGGAAACGCCGCGAAGCCGAAGCGGCCCGGGCCTCCGCCCCGCAGGAGACGGCGCTCGCCAAGGCGCCGGTAACCGTCCGGGCCATAGCGCCGCCAATGGCCCGGGCTCCGCGGCCCGCCCGCGCCGCCGCTGAAGCGGACCCCAGCGGCCAGGCCCCGCACGGGGCTGCGGACGGCGCCGTCACGGCCGCAACTGCCCGGCCGGGCCCGCGTCCGGCGCGGCCTGCCGCAAAGGTGCGGCCCGTGCCGGACGAGCCGGCTGCGGCGCAGGCGGCTCCGGCGGCGGGCGCTTCCGCGCCTGGCCCCGCCGGGGAGGCGCGGCCGCCGGGGCCCCGGAAGCGCAAGCGGTCCCGGAGCACGGCAGCTGCCGAGCGGAAGCCGCATGCTTCCGCGACGGAGAGCGCGGCCAAGCCCCGCCCGCGTGCGGCGGAGCAGGCGGCGTCCCATCCGCACCGGCGCTGGCCCAAGCCCGAGCCGGACGACGTCTCGGCGCTCATTCCCTCGAAGCAGGGAATGATTCTGATGCGGGGCTACAGCGACAAGGGACGGCGCTGGCATCAGGAGATCGACCTCGATCTCGCGGTGACGCTCGTGCGGGAGAAGGCCGCCGTCGTGGTCAACCGCCGGACGATCCGCCGGCTGTTCAGCAACAAGGACTTCCGCCGGTATATTTTGACCCGGGACCGGTATACGTGCCATTTCTGCGGTTTATACGGCGATACGATCGACCATCTGCTGCCCCGCGCCAAGGGAGGACATACGACGCCCGTGAACTGCGTCTGCGCCTGCAATCTGTGCAACCAGGCCAAAGCGGACCAGTACGTCGACGAATTTATGGGTAATTAACGTTATACGCCAAACGAAAACGCCCCATTTCGGCAGGCCGCCAAATCAACAAGCTTGGCGCTGCGCGGAATGGGGCGTTCACGATTTAGTGGGAATCAGCCGCCGGATTACGGACCCAGTATATGCTTGACTCTTCCGACCTGACCGCTCGTCAGCCTCACCTTGATGCCGTGGGGATGGCGGGGCGAATTCGTCAAAATGTCCTTGACCGTGCCCCGGGTCAGCTTGCCTGTGGGCTGATCCTGCTTCAGCACGATGTCCACTTCAAGCCCCGGCCTAATATCCGCCCTGCTCTGTCCGTTCATGCCGCTTGTCCTCCTTTCGCATCGACGTTTACCCCCGGCCTGCAGGTGCAAAACCGGCGGAAATGATTATAATTAAGCTACCTACTAAAGATAAGGATGAGACTGCTATGGCTTTTGGCGTAAAAAAAGAAGAATTGAACCGCTGGAAGCAAGCGGTCCTGGACGGGGAGATCGCTTTTCTGACCCATTACTGGCTCGATCCGCGTTTCCCCGGCGTAACAACCGTAACCAAGGTTGGCTGCAGCGACCTGGACCGTCTCGAAGGCTGGTGCAGGGACAACGATCTGCCTCCGCAATATATCCATAACCGGCGTCCGTTCCCCCACTTTGACCTCATCGGAGCCAGGCAGCCGGAAATTCTGAAGCGGGAGGGGCAGTGGGATCAGCTTCGCCGCTTCAAGCTGCTCTAGCCTTTATTGCCTGCGCTGCTGGCGCAGATCCTCCATGATTTTGCGGCCGGTCGGCGTCTGGGCGAGCCCTCCTCCGGCCGTCTCGCGGTGCTTCTCGGGCATGGCCGCGCCAACCTCCAGCATGACCTTGATCACCTCGTCGGACGGAATGACGCTTCGCACGCCGGCTAGCGCCATATCCGCCGCTGCCAGCGCCGTAACGGCGCCGAAGCCGTTGCGGACGATGCAGGGAATCTCAACGAGCCCGCCCACCGGATCGCAGATGAGGCCCAGGGAATTTTTGAGCGCCAGACCCACGGCATGCACCGCCTGGGCCGGTGTGCCGCCGCGCAGCTCCGTCAGCGCTCCCGCCGCCATGCCGATGGCCGAGCCGACTTCGGCCTGGCAGCCTCCTTCCGCTCCGGAAACAAAAGAATTATTGGCGATGACATAGCCGATCGCGCCAGCGGCGAACAATCCGTAAGTCATAACGTCGTCGTCCCAGCCGAAGCGTTCCTGGCAGCTTAAGAATACGCCGGGAATAATACCGCAGGAGCCTGCTGTCGGCGTGGCAATGATCCGTCCCATCGAGGCGTTCACCTCCGAGACGGCCAGCGCATAGGCCAGCGCCTGCCCCGCCGGTCCGCCCAGACAGGATTCGTTCCCTTCGTTATAGGCGCCGACGCGCTGGGCATCCAGCCCGGTAAGACCGCTGCGCGAAGTCGTGTCGGTCTCCATCCCGCGCCGCACGGCCTCCTTCATTACCCCGTAATATTCCTTCATTTTGGCAAATTCATGCTCGGCGGGACGGCCGGATTCGGCGCTCTGCTCTTCCAGCATCAAGGCGCCGATACTTAAAGCCCGCTCAGCGGCCAAATCGGCGAGCTGGCTCAACGTTTGAAAATTCATGAGGACTTTCCCTTCCCTTTCTCTTCCTTCGGACTCTCGTCCAGGTGAATCAGCTTCACCGATTGTACCGCGGGCAGGGCTTCCAGCTCGCTCAGCAGCTCCGGAGCCAGCATCTCATCCAGCTCCAATACGGTCAGAGCGGCTCCGCTGCGGTGTTTGCGGTCCAGAGACATATGCCCGATGTTGACCCGGCCTCTGCGCATCGTATCCGTCACGCTGGCCAGCACGCCGAGATAGTCCATATGATGAATCAGGACCGTAGGATACATCCCGGACAGCTTGACGCTGAACTCGTCGATTTCGACAATTTCGATGTTGCCGCCCCCGATTGAAATCCCCGTAAGCGTCAGCCCTCCGCCGCTGCCGGACAGTTGCAGCCGTACTGTGTTGGGATGCGGGAACAATCCGGCACCCTGCCGGAACGAAATGTCCATACCCTCCCGTTCGGCGATTTCAATGGAATCCGGAAGCCGCAAATCGTCTGTGGAGAAATCCAGCAGTCCCCCGGCAATCGCCCGGTCCGTACCGTGCCCCTGATAGGTGGCCGCAAACGATCCGTAAAAAATAACCTCCGCCTTCAGCGGAATTTCGCCCAGCAGCTGCCTGGCCGCCCGGCCGATGCGGGCCGCGCCCGCCGTGTGGGAGCTCGAAGGCCCGACCATCGCCGGTCCGATTATGGAGAACACATCTTTAAACCGCATGGCTTAAGCCTCCGCTTTCTATTCAAGCTTGGAAAGCCGCTTCTACGCTTCCAGACAAGTCGGCATTTGAATATGAAGTTGAATCTATGCCTGCTTAAATTATACTGCAATGGCGAAGAAACTGTGAAATTTGTCGAAGCCTTCCCCACGGCTTATCCCGTACCGCAATCTTCCGCGTTTACCCCGGGCAGCGTCCCGCCGTAAGAGGTGAAAATGAGCCGATTATCGCTTATTGTCAGGTAACTTGCGAGTACAGCAGAATGCCGTCCCTGAGCTCCCAGCCGATTCCGCTCCAGAACCGCTGGCCGTCCGTATTGCTCCCGATTACCATCAGGTGGCACTTCGCAATCCCCTCGGCGCGTAAAGCTTTCAGGCAGTTCGACACCATTCTTCGCCCGATGCCCTTCCCCCGATGCTCCCCGCTGACCGCGACATGATACAAGAACCCCCGCCGCCCGTCATGGCCGCACAGCGCCGTCCCGGCAAGTCCGCCCTCCAGAGACACACACACCTGACTTAGACCCCGGTTCCGTTCCAGAAAGCGGAAGATTTCTTCCCGCGAATCCGCCGCACTAAGCCCCATGCCCTTCGTATTCTTCCACAGCGAATATGCCGCGTCGTAATCTTCCTTTGTCATCTCTCTGTAAATCATTCTTCTCCCTCCTAATCATACCTCTCAACTTTTAACATAATCCGCTATTCGGTTCAATGGTAATTCGTAATCGGCAGTGTCTCAGAGCCCCTCAAGGCTTCTTATAACAGATTGTTTTACGCCTGGGCCAAAATTTCTTCTTTACACCCTTCGTTTTTTTTCATTATATTAATATTTAATATCTTAAAAGAGACAGTATGGGAGGAATGTAAGAGTGAAAAAAGCCACAGCATTGTTAATCGTATTTTGTATGGTGGTCATCAGCGGCTTCGCCTATTATCCGTCAGCGGCCAGCGCCAAGACTGCGGAAAAAGCCCCTATCGCGGTACAGGGTGCGCTCGATGTCGAAATTGAATCGCTGCTCAAAGCAATGGGCGAGTACAAAACCCAAAAAGTGGGCATGTACAGCTACTACATAGGCAAAATCGACGGAATCCCGGTGATTGTCAACCGGACGGAGATGGGAATGGTAAACGCGGCCACAGCTACAACGCTGCTCATTAAAACCTTCCATCCGCGGGCCATCATTAATCAGGGAACAGCCGGAGGCCATGATGAAAAGACGCATCTGTATGATATTGTCGTCGGCAAAGAGCTGATCAACTATATCAACACGATCTCCCCGACCCGAAAAGCGGGTGAAGGCAGCAAGCCGGAGACGTGGAACATGATGACAACCGATGTGCGTGATGACGAAGACAACCTGATGAAATACAAAACGTTCAAAAGCACGCCGGAACTGGTCCAAGCCGCAATGTCGGTAAAAAACAAGTACATGCACGGGAACGTCTATGCCGGAACGATCGGCAGCGCCGACCAATTCAACAATGAGGTTGACCGGATTTTGTGGACCAATGAGGTGCTTGGCATGATGGCCGAGGATATGGAGACGGCTTCCGTGGCTCAAGTGGCGAACGGCTTCCACGTTCCTTTCGTGGGCATCCGGGGGATGTCCGACGCAGGCAGACATGATGAGCACTGGAATCCGACAAGCGGAAGAAATGCAGGCGTCTGGACAGGCGAATTTGTGGTCGAGGTCATCAAAGCGATCGACAAGCAGGTGAATTTCGCCACGATTACCGAAGTCAACGGCTTCAATCTGTATGTGAACGATGCGAAACAAGATATTTACATGCTGGATTACAAAGGAAAAGCGCTGATTCCGATCCGTAATCTGGCGGGCGCGCTCTCCGGAACCAAGGCGTCCGGCGTAAGCTTCAACGCGGCGACCAAATCCATTACATTCAAATATGATGCCAAGTCAGCGACATTTAAAGCGGGCGACAGCTTCTTCTTCGATGCGCAGGGTGCAAAGCAGCTGGTCGAATCCCCAACGGTTGTGGTTAACGGCAAAACCTATGTGAGCCTTGACCTCGTCTCGAAAGCGTTTGGATTGCAGACGAAGGCCGACGGCGTGGATTTGTACATCACCGCGCAATAATAAATGGAGCGGACCGCTCCGTCTATTTAAAAAGGCCGGGCAGGGGATTGCATTCCCTTGCCCGGCTTTTTGCGCCTGCGCCGCTTAGAGTCTCCATTACGCGCCAGGTCTTCATGCCGCCCGACAGTCTCCGTTCCGCACCAGGTCTTCATGCCGCCGACGTCTCCGTTCCGCGCCAGGTCTTCATGCTGCCCGAGAGTCTCCGTTCCGCGCCAGGTCTTCATGCCGCCGAGAGCCTCCGTTCCGCATCAGGTCTTCATGCCGCCCGATAGTCTCCGTTCCGCGCCAGGTCATCATGCCGCCCGAGAGCCTCTGTTCCGCGCTAGGTCTTCATGCTGCTACCGAGAGTCTCCATCCCGTGCCAGGTCTTCATACGAGTTAGCGGGCCGGGTTGCGGACATTCCTGCGTCTATACATCTTTTTCCGTGGAGTTCCTCCTGCCCAGACCCAATTCCTACAAAAG